>BFBT01000001.1:2548139-2866657 GCA_003112755.1 Lawsonibacter asaccharolyticus
CAGCTCCTGATGACCGGATACAGCGGATACAGCCTGCTGGACATCGACCGGGATACCCGGACGGAGCTGGCGGTGATCCGCCTGGACCCGGCGGGCGTGGACAGCACGGTGGAGGTCTACGGCTGGCAGAATGGGATGCTGGATCGGCTGGGGACCGCCCGGCTCTCCGCCGGCATCACGGCCCTGGCCTCCAACGGCGTGCGGATCAACTACCTCACCGGGGTGATCCCCGCCCTCTATATCACCAGCACCCTGACGGACGGAGGACAGGCCACTGACATCGTGGCCATGCGGGACGGCTCGCTGGTCAACCTGACCATGAACCAGGAGACAGGCGTGAGCGTGGAGACCATCCGGGGCTATGGTGATATCCGCCCTATGGATGTGAACAGCGACACCATCCTGGAGATGCCCCGCCCCCACCTGCTGCCCACCTACGGGGAGAACTTGTCCAGCGACTTCTGGCTCATCGACTGGAGCCAGTACGACGTGGGGGGGAGGGCGGCCCCAGTCTTTACCACTTATCACAATATGTCCGATCAGTGGTATCTGATCATCCCAGAGGAGTGGGTGGACCAGATCACCATCTCCCGAAGTGACAGCAGCGGCATACGTGCGGTCATCTTCTCCCTCTGGAACGGGCAGAAGAAGGCTCCCACCCCGTTTTTGGCCATCTACAAGCTGACCGGCATCAACAGCAGCAGTCAGGCCGCCAAGGAGGGGCGCTTTATTCTGGCGGAGGACGGCGACGCCATCTACGCGGCAGAATTTTTTGAGAGCGGCTGGAACTGCGGATTGGATGAGGCCGGCGTGCGGGACAGCTTCCGCCTGATCCTGAGCAACTGGGCCGGAGACTGACCGGAGCGATCCACAGGAGGAACGGAAATGAAAAAGATCCTGGTGTTGGAGGACGAAGAGAATATCCGCAGCTTTGTGGTCATCAACCTGAAGCGGGCGGGCTACGAGACTGTGGAGGCGGGCACCGGAGAGGAGGCCCTGGCCCAGCTGAAGCAGAACCCTGGCATCAGGGTGGCCCTGCTGGACATCATGCTGCCCGATATCGATGGCTTTGAGGTGTGCCGGCGCATCCGGGCCATGGACAATAAGATCGGGATCATCATGCTGACGGCCCGGACCCAGGAGATGGACAAGGTGACCGGCCTGATGACCGGGGCGGACGACTATGTGACTAAGCCTTTCTCCCCGGCGGAGCTCACCGCCCGGGTGGATGCCCTGTTCCGCCGCACTGGAGGGGATGAGGAGCTGGAGGCAGATGACGAGGTGGTCCAGCCCCCCTTCCGGCTGAATACCCGCAACCGGACCCTGGAGAAAAACGGACAGCGGGTGAAGCTGACTCAGGTGGAGTACGGCATCGTGAAGCTGTTCATGGAGAACCCGGGCAAGGCACTGTCCCGGGAAGAGATCCTGGACGCGGTGTGGGGGCGGGACTACTTTGGAGAGCTGAAGATCGTGGATGTGAACATCCGCCGCCTCCGCATCAAGATAGAGGACGACGCCACGAACCCGGTTTATATCACCACCGTGTGGGGATATGGGTACAAGTGGGGCGGATAAGCAGGCTCCCAGGGGCGTCGTCCGGGGCCCCGCAGAGCGGGGCGCGCGGCAGCGCGTCAATGCTTCGCAGTGCGAAGCATTGGCGGAGGGGCAATTCATTTGCCCCGAGCATCGGAAAAAAGAGTGGTCCCCAAAGAGCGAGCTCTTTGGGGAGGGACGCCACGAACCCGGTTTATATCACCACCGTGTGGGGATATGGGTACAAGTGGAGCGGATAAAGCGAAGAAAACAGCGGGGATAGGCCCCTGAACGGAGAGGAGGGATACGGTGGCGAAGAAGACAGTGATCCAGGACCGGGTGAAGATCCGGGGCATCCGGAAGCGCTGGCTGGTGAACAGCATGGGCGTGGTGACCCTGATCCTGCTGCTGGCCATGGGAACGCTCACCTTGTCCCTGTGGGCGTACTATGAGGGGTCCATGCGGGACAACCTCTCCTCCCGGGCCTCTGACACGGCCCGGAGCTTCAGCGTCTACACCCGGCGGGAGTACCGGACGGCAGCCCAGGACTATGTAGCAAAATTTCCTGATAAGCAGAAGTTGGAGGTGCAGTTCATCGAGACAGACGGTTCGCTGCTGTGTACCAGCTACGGCCTGACCACCTCGGGCACGATGCCGGGGACGCCGGACATCACCGGCGCCATGGAGAGCGGCGATGTGAAGCCCTGGACGGGACAGGACCCCCAGACAGGGGAGCGGATCATGGCCGTGTCCGCCCCGATCATCTACCAGGGGACCACAGTGGGCGTGATCCGGTTCGTCACCTCTATGGCGGCGGTGGACCGGCAGCTGTTCCTGTCCATCGGTGTATGCACCCTGATCGGGATCGCCATTTTGACTATGGTGTATTTCTCTAACCTGTATTTCGTGCGTTCCATCGTGGAGCCGCTGGCCAGCATCAACGAGACGGCCCGCCTCATTGCGGACGGCAGCTACGGCATCCAGATCGAGAAGAAGTTCGATGACGAGATCGGAGAGCTCACAGACACCATCAATGACATGTCTCTGAAGATCAAGCAGTCGGAAAAGACCCAATCGGAGTTTATTTCTTCCGTCTCCCACGAGCTGCGCACCCCTCTCACCGCCATCACCGGCTGGGCGGAGACGATTCAGAGCGGTGAGCTGAAGGACCCGGGCGACGTGCGCAAAGGGATGGACATCATCGTGTCGGAGGCCCACCGGCTGACCAACATGGTGGAGGAGCTGCTGGAGTTCTCCCGCATTGAGGACGGCCGCTTCACCCTGTCGGTGGAGCCGCTGGATCTGAAAGCGGAACTGGAGGACGCGGTGTACACCTACAGGGAGTTCTTCCGCAAGGAGGGCATCGCTCTGGAGTATACCGAGTGCCCGGAGGAGATGATCCCCATCTCCGGAGACCCAGGGCGGCTGCGTCAGGTGTTCTGCAATCTGCTGGACAATGCGGCCAAGCACGGCGGCAGCGGAAAGCGTATCGACGTGTCCATCGCCCAGGAGGGGGGAGAGGGCGTCATCCGCATCCGGGACTACGGCCCCGGCATCCCGCCGGAGGAGCTCCCCCATGTAAAGTACAAATTCTATAAGGGCAGCTCAAAAGCCCGGGGTTCCGGCATTGGCCTGGCGGTGTGTGAGGAGATCATCACCCGGCACGAGGGCACCCTGGACATCGGAAACGCGGAGGGCGGCGGCTGCCTGGTGACCATCCGGCTGCCAATTGAAACATAAGTTCTATTCCCCCTTGCTATTCCGGCCCTGATTTGGTAGAATAGCGCTGAGCCTGTCCTTCAATGAAAAGGAGAACCAAGATCCATGCAAGAAAAGCAAGAAGAAACACAGCAGAACTGTGCCCGGGGCAGCTGCTCCAAGGGCTTCAAGACCATGTGCGGCGGCCAGGCCCTCATCGAGGGCATCATGATGCGGGGTCCGAAAAAGGAGTCCGTAGTGGTCCGCCGCCCTGACGGCGGACTGGAGATCCAGGAGAGGGAGCTCAGATTCATCCGGGACCGCTATCCGGTGCTGGGCTGGCCCCTGATCCGGGGAGTAGTCAACTTCGGCGGCTCTATGTACAGCGGCGTCAAGGCGCTGATGTACTCCGCGGAATTTTTCCCCGAGGACGGGGAGGCGGAAGAGGAGGAGCCCTCCAAGTTCGAGGTATGGCTGGAGAGCAGGCTGGGCAGCGAGAAGGCGGCCTCCTTTTTCCTGACTCTGGCGGTCATCTTGGGCGTGGGCATGTCCATCGGCTTGTTTTTCCTCCTGCCCACCCTGCTGGGCACCGCCGTGACCCTGTTCACAGACTCCATGCTGGTGCGCAACGTGGCGGAGAGCCTGCTGAAGATCGTGATTTTTGTGGGCTATCTGGTACTCTGCTCCCGGATGAAAGACATCCACCGGGTGTTCCAGTACCACGGGGCGGAACACAAGACTATCTTCTGCTATGAGGCGGGCCTGCCCCTGACGGTGGAGAACGTGCGCAGGCAGCCCAGGCACCATCCCAGATGCGGCACCAGCTTCCTGTTCATGGTGATCGCCATCTCCATCCTGGTGTCCACCGTGGTGTTCGCCATCTGGCCGGTGCACAACCCGATCCTGCGCTTCCTGGCCCATCTGGCCATGCTGCCCCTGATCGTGGGCATCAGCTACGAGTTCAACCGCTGGGCCGGACGGCACGACGGCCCCATCACCCGCATCCTGGTGGCCCCGGGCCTGTGGCTGCAGAACTTCACTACCTTTGAGCCGGACGACTCCATGATGGAAGTGGGCATCAAAGCGCTGGAGCTGGTCCTGCCGGAGAAGCAGGGCGAGGACGCCTGGTAAAGCACCGGAGGCGCTTGGTTGAATTAGGAATTTTAGCCGTTGTGGGGAGCCTTCCAGTTGGAGAGGGGGTTCCTGCTGCGGGAGCCTTGGAGAGCGTGGCGGGGAATCAGGACCGGACCGTGTGCGGCGGAGCTGGACAAAATAATTCCTCATTCCTAATTGAAAAAATGGGGGGAGCTGAATGGCGACGACCTATAACAACCTATACCTGGACACCCGGGCGCGGCTGAGAAAGGCAGGCATCGACGCCGCCCAGCTGGAGGCCCGGGAACTGCTGTGCTATGCCTCTGACAAGAGCCGGGAACAGCTGTACCGGGACATGTCCCTCTATGTTTCGGCGGAGCTGGAGCGGCGGGTGGAGGAGCTGGTCCAGCGCCGCCTGGCGGGGGAGCCGGTAGCCTATATCGTGGGGGAGTGGGAGTTCTATGGCCTCCCTCTGGATATCTCCAGCGACGTGCTCATCCCCAGAAGTGACACAGAGGTGCTGGCCGAACGGGCTATCCTCCGTGCCAGAGCGGCAGGCGAGGGAGGCCGGGTGCTGGACCTGTGCGCCGGCAGCGGCTGCGTGGGGCTGGCGGTGGCCGCCAATGTGCCTGCCTGCCGGGTGGTGCTGGGGGAGCTGTCGGAAGGAGCCTTGCGGGTGTGCAAGCAGAACGTCCGCCGCAACAGCCTGAACGCCCGGGTCACCTGTGTCAGCGTCAACGCCCTGGAGCCCCCGGCCTCTGCCCTGTGGGACTTTGACATCATCGCCTGCAACCCACCCTATATCCCCACTGGAGACATCCCGGGCCTGGATGTCTCCGTGCGGGACTATGAGCCCCATATGGCCCTGGACGGCGGGGCGGATGGCCTGGATTTTTACCGGGCCGTGACCCAGAAGTGGAAAAGCGCCCTGCGGCTGGGGGGCAGCCTGATCTTTGAGGTGGGCATCGGACAGGCCCCCAGCGTGGAGGACATCCTGGCCCGAAACGGCTTTGAAGGCATACAGACCACCGCAGACACCCAGGGGATCTGGCGGGTGGTAGAGGGGACCGTGAACCGTTAATGGCATATGGAAAGACGAAGAAATGGATGATAGGCGGGGCGGCGCTGGCGGGGACCGCGGTCCTGACGGCCGCCCTGTGGCAGGGACTGACTCTGCGCCGCTACGCCTTGCATACGGACAAGCTTTCCGCCCCAGTGCGCCTGCTGCTGCTCACCGACCTGCACAGCACATTTTATGGACGGGCGCAGCGGGGGCTGCTCTCCGCCATCCAGGCCCAGACGCCCGACGCCGTCCTCCTGGCGGGGGACATGGCAGACGACTCCCGGGGCGACGCCGGGGTGGATGCCCTGATGTCCGCCCTGGGTGGGGCATATCCCTGCTGCTATGTGTCGGGCAACCATGAGGTGCGCACCGGCTGTTTGGAGGCGCTGAAGAGGCGCTTCCGGAGCTGGGGGATCACCGTGCTGGAGGGCAGCGGTACTCTGTTGGCGACGCCGGGGGGCACACTCCGGATCTGCGGGGTGGACGACCCCTCCGCCTTTGCCGGCGAGTCGGGGTGGCTGGAGCAGTTCCGGGCCTGCCAGGCGCTGACGGGGGACAGCCAGTACACAGTGCTGCTCTCCCACCGGCCGGAGCGGACGGAATGTTACCGGGACAGTGGATTCGATCTGGTGGTGTCGGGCCATGCCCATGGCGGGCAGGTCCGCCTGCCGGGGATGATCAACGGCCTGTTCGCCCCGCACCAGGGGGCCTTCCCGGACTACGCCGGCGGGCTCTACGCCCTGGGGAGCACCACCCTGGTGGTGAGCCGGGGACTTTGCCGGAACCTGCTGCCCCGGGTGTTCAATCCCCCTGAGCTGGTGGCGCTGGATCTGCTGCCCGCAGAGGACAAGGCGCTGTGAACCTTAAGAGAAAAGTGGGCCCGGAGACGGCTGCGCCGCCCCCGGGGATGGAAAGGATCGATCAGAATGGCTGAAAAGAAAAAGAGCGTGGAGTCTGCCTCCCCCGCCTCTGATAAGAAGAAGGCTCTGGAGACCGCCATGGCCCAGATCGAGCGGGCCTATGGCAAGGGCTCCATCATGCGCCTGGGAGAGAACGCAGGGGTGGTGGTGGACGCCATCCCCACCGGCTCCCTGTCCCTGGACATCGCCCTGGGGATCGGCGGCGTGCCCAAGGGGCGCATCATTGAGATCTACGGGCCGGAGTCCTCCGGTAAGACCACCCTGGCCCTGCACATCGTGGCGGAGGCCCAGAAGCGCGGGGGCGAGGTGGCCTTCATCGACGCGGAGCACGCCCTGGACCCCTCCTATGCCCGCGCCCTGGGGGTGGACATCGACTCCATGCTCATCTCCCAGCCAGACACCGGCGAGCAGGGTCTGGAGATCTGTGAGGCCCTGGTCCGGTCCGGTGCCATCGACGTGGTGGTGGTGGACTCGGTAGCCGCCCTGGTGCCCCGGGCGGAGATCGAGGGGGACATGGGGGACAGCCATGTAGGCCTGCTGGCCCGGCTGATGAGCCAGGCCCTGCGGAAGCTGGCCGGCTCCATCGCCAAGACCAACTGCATCGTCATCTTCATCAACCAGCTGCGGGAAAAGGTAGGGGTCATGTACGGCAATCCGGAGGTGACCACCGGCGGCCGGGCGCTGAAGTTCTACGCCTCGGTGCGCATCGACGTGCGCCGGGTGGAGGCACTGAAGAACGGCGGCGAGGTCATCGGCAACCGCACCCGGGCCAAGATCGTGAAGAACAAGGTGTCCCCCCCCTTCCGGGAGGCGGAGTTCGACATCATGTACGGCGAGGGCATCTCCAAGTGGGGCGAGCTGGTGGATCTGGCCGTCAAGCTGGACATTCTTCAGAAGTCCGGCTCATGGTTCTCCATGGGGGAGACCCGCCTGGGCCAGGGCCGGGATGCGGTGAAGGAGTACCTGAAAAATAACCCGGAGCTGGCCGACCGCATCGAGGCCGAGGTGCGGGCCAACTCCTTCAAGCTGATGAGCAAACAGTCCCAGATCGCCGCCAGGGCCGCAGGCCGGGCGGTGGACGTGTCCGCCGACGACTTTGAGGACGGGGCGGACGGGCAGTAAGCCGTGGTCATCCAGGATCTGAAGCCCTCCCGGCGTGTGGAGGGCCGCTGGCTGGCGGTGCTGGAGGACGGCTCCATCCTCCGGCTGGGGGAGGGCGAGGTGGTGGACTTCGCCCTCTATGCCGGCAAGGAGCTGTCGGAGGGGGAGGCCGAGGCCCTTACCCAGGCGGCACGCCGGAGCGGACTGCGCCAGAAAGCCCTCAACCTGCTGACCTCCAAACCCATGTCCCGCCGGGAGCTGGAGCAGAAGCTCCGAAGCTGGGAGGCGGGGGAGGAGGAGGCAGCCGCCATCGCTGACCGGATGGAGGAGCTGGGCTTCCTCAACGACGCCGCCTATGCCGCCCAGGTGGTCCGCTATTACTCCGCGAAGGGATACGGGGAGCGGAAGCTGCGGGACGAACTGTACCGCCGGGGGATTCCCCGGGAGCTGTGGGACGAGGCCCTGGAGGGGGCCGCGGACCCCTCCGCCGCCATTGAGGAGTTTCTGCGGAAAAAGTGGAGGGGCACGCTCCCCGATGATCCACGGGAGCTGAAAAAGGCCTCTGACGCCCTGGCCCGCCGGGGCTACTCCTGGTCCGACATCGTCGAGGGCCTGCGCCGCTACGGGGCTGAGGCAGAATCAGATGAATAGGCAGAGCGGCCGTCATCACTTGCACGCCCAGCCGCAGCCCTGCCAGAAAAGCGGTTTGTTCCTGCCATGCAAAGGCCAGAAAATGGGCCTGCTCAAAGGTAAATGTCAAGGAGAATATTATGTGTGGCACAAAAATATTTGGGGAACGGATCTTTCAGATGTGGCGAAAGGATGGCCTGAGTCAAAAACAGCTGGGAGATGTAGTCGGGCTGTCTCACCAAGGCAATCAGCACCAAAGTATCGTCTGATTACCTATTGGGAATTACAGACGATCCCTCCTGGCGGGGGAAATAAGGCATCCAATGGGCGGGCCGAATAATGTCACTCGAAGGGGCCAAAGAGACAATGAGACATCTTACCGCCCAAAAAGGTGGCAGAATTTCTGATATAAAATTAAGAAATATTGGAGCGATACATCATGCCATACAAAGTAGCCTTTGTATCCTTGGGCTGCGCCAAAAATCTGGTGAACACCGAGCAGATGATGGCCCTGTGCCGGAGAGCGGGGTACGACGTCACGGGCGAAACGGAGGGGGCCGACGTGGCAGTGCTGAACACCTGCGGCTTCATCGAGTCGGCCAAGAGCGAGGCCATCAACAGCATCCTGGAGCTGGCGGAGCTGAAAAAGGCAGGTAAGCTGAAGAAGCTGCTGGTGGCGGGTTGCCTGACCCAGCGCTACCGTGAGGAGATCCGCACGGAGCTGCCCGAGGTGGACGGGATGCTGGGCACCGGCAGCTATACCGATGTGGCCTCCGCCGTGGCGGAGCTGATGGAGGGGGAGCGGCCGGAGCACTTTGGCGATATCCACCGCACCTATGAGGACGGGGAGCGGATGGTCACCACCCCGCCCTACACCGCCTTTTTGAAGATTGCGGAGGGGTGCAGCAACGGCTGCGCTTTCTGCATCATCCCCAAGCTCCGGGGGCGCTACCGCAGCCGCTCTATGGAGGCCCTGGTGGAGGAGGCCCGGGGGTTGGCCGCCTCCGGCGTGAAGGAGCTCATCGTCATTGCTCAGGACATCACCCGGTATGGGCTGGACCGGAAGGACGGCTCCACCCTGGCCAAGCTGCTGGACAGGCTGTGTGAGCTGGACTTCCACTGGATCAGGCTTCACTACCTCTACCCCGAGGCGGTGACGGATGAGCTGATCGAGACCATCGCCCGCCAGCCCAAGATCCTCCACTATCTGGATATCCCCATCCAGCACTGCAACGACGCCATCCTGAAGGCTATGCGCCGCCGGAACACCAGGGCGGAGATCGAGGCGCTGTTCGCCAAGCTGCGGAAGGCCATGCCTGACGTGGTGCTGCGCACCTCCCTGATCTGCGGACTGCCCGGCGAGGGGGAGGCGGAGTTTGAGGAGCTGTGCCACTTCCTGCGGGAGCAGCGCATCCAGCGGGCCGGCGTCTTCCAGTTCTCCCCTGAGGAGGGGACCCTGGCCGCCGCCATGGAGGGCCAAGTGGACCCGGACACCGCCGCCCGGCGTGTGGAACTGGTGGTGGACCTCCAATCCCGGGTCATGGACGAGTACAATGAGGAGCGGCTGGGCACCGTGATGGAGGTGCTGTGCGAGGGCTTTGACAGCGCGGAGGGGTGCTACACGGGCCGGACCTACGCCGACTCCCCGGACATTGACGGGAGGGTGCTCTTCACCGCCGCCGGAGTGATCCCGGCGGGCACCTTCGTCAACGTGCGCATCACCGGCATGTCCGACGGGGACTTGACGGGCGAGATCGAGGAATGATGCGATTTTACACGGCGTGAGGTGTGTTTTACCGAAAAAGACATGGGAGGGTAGACGATGCCTTTGGTTTGTGATAAACTGTCTATCCGGCTGAAGGAGCAGGGATTACGGAAGTATGATCTGCGAAAGGACAAGATCATTGGCATGTCTGCACTGGGAAAATTGCGTAAAAATGAGGGACATATAGACACCCGGACGATTGAGGCGCTGTGTGAATATCTCCACTGCCAGCCGGGCGACATCATAGAGTATTTTCCCGAAGGGGAAACGGATAAAGGAGATAGTAACGGATGAATACCGCCAACAAGCTGACCCTGCTGCGGGTGGTCATGATCCCCGCGTTTCTGCTGGTGCTCTATCTGGACGTGCCCGGCGCCAGCTACTGGGCCCTGGCTATCTTCGTGGCAGCCAGCCTTACCGACACCCTGGACGGCTATATCGCCCGGCATTACAACCAGGTGACGGACTTCGGTAAGTTCATGGACCCCCTGGCGGACAAGTGCCTGGTGGTGGCTGCCATGCTGTGGTTCGTGGAGATCGGCCAGATGCCGGCCTGGGCGGTGCTCATTGTAGTCATCCGGGAGTTTGCCGTCAGCGGCCTGCGGATGGTGGCCGCCGACAAGGGGCGGGTCATCGCCGCCGGCTGGTCGGGGAAGGTGAAGACTGCCTCTACCATGGTGTGCATCGTGCTCATGCTCATCCCTCCCGTGGCTCGGGAGATCAGCTCCCTGTGCGTGGCGGTCATCGTGCTGACCACCATCTACTCCGGGGTGGAGTATTTCATCAAGAATCTGGATGTGCTGTCCGGAACAAAATGAGTCCCGGGAGGCGCAGGGCCCCTGTCCCAGGAGGAAGAAAACAATGGAGTATAAGAAGATTCCCAGCGTCACCAGGGTTCCACTGAGCGAGCGGGTTTACAAGATTTTGATGGAGTCCATCGTGAGCGGGGATCTGCTGCCCGGGACCGAGCTGCGGGAGCAGCATGTGGCCAAACAGATGGGGGTGAGCGCTACACCGGTGCGGGAGGCATTCAAGCGGCTGGCCAGCGACGGTATGATTGAGCTCATCCCATACCGAGGCGCAGTGGTGAAGGTGCTGGACCAGCAGGAGATTCGGGAGGCCTATGCGTGCCGGGAGGCACTGGAGCACCTGGTAGCCAAAGAGGTCATCGAGCGGGTGAGACAGGAGGACATCGACCGCCTGTACCGTATGATCGAGGGATTCCGGCAGGCGGAGGGCGTGGAGGAGATCGCCGCCTCCAGCCAGGAATTCGATGAGTACCTTTATCAGCTGACCGGAAATCGGACCCTGTGCGATTTGCTGGCGCTCCTGAAAGGGGTCATCAGCCGGGACCGGAAGTATTCTGCCGGCAGTCCAGAGCGGCAGCAGGCCATCTATCAGGAGCATCGGGCAATCGTGGAGGCCCTGGACCGCCGAGATCTGGAGGGGGCAAAGCGGGCGATCTCCCGTCATATCTACAACGGACAGAAATATATTGAGGAGAAACGGTAGAGCAGCACAAAAAGGACTTGACATTCTTGCTATATTCTATAGAATATAGTGTGTAAAAAGAAAAGGGCAGAGTTGCCCTTTCCTTTTAAAGTAAAATTCTATAGAATATATAATTTGAGAAAGGAAGAGGAGAATGGAGAACATCTATATGTCAAGGGGAGCCAGCAAAGTGGTCAATACCTGCATGAAAGTGCAGCCCGGGGAGCAGATCCTCATCGTCACCGAGCTGTCCCGCCTGAGCATTGCCCAGGCGCTGGCCGCTGAGGTCTATCGGGTGGGAGCGGAGCCGGCGGTGTGCATCATGGAGCCCCGCACACAGGACAGCCAGGAGCCACCCAAGGAGATCGCGGCCGCCATGCTGGCCAGCGATGGATTCCTCTCCGTGGTCGGGAAGTCCATCACCCACACCCAGGCGGTCAAATCCGCCATTGCGGCCGGCTCCCGGGGGCTGGTGCTGACCCACTTCACCGAAGAGATGATGGTCCATGGGGGAATCGAAGGGGATTTTGAGACGCTCAAGCCTCTGTGCATTGGAATGGCCCAGGCCATGGCTGGGGCAGAAAAGATTGTGCTGACCTCCCCCAGCGGGACCCATCTGGAGTATTCCGCCAAGGGCCGCCGGGGCAATAGCCTGTACTGTATGGTGGAAAAAGGACAGTTTTCCACCCTGCCTACGGTAGAGGCAAATGTCTCTCCCCTGGAGGGAACAGCCAACGGGATCATCGTGGCGGACGGGAGCATACCCTACATCGGAATCGGGGTGCTGGAAGAGCCGGTGACCCTGCGGGTAGAAGAGGGCCGCATCGTGGAAATATCCGGTGGACGGCAGGCTAGGATGCTGGCCGACGATCTGGTGTCCAAGAATGACCCCAATGTGTACAATATCGCGGAACATGGGGTGGGGCTGAACCCCAAGTGCCATTTCTGCGGGTTTATGCTGGAGGACGAGGGCGTTTTCGGCTCCTGCCACATTGGCATCGGCACCAGCATTACCTTGGGCGGCACGGTGAAAGCCAGCTGTCACTATGACGTCATCATGAAAAACGCATCAGTGGAGGTGGATGGGAAAATGGTTCTGAAGGATGGATGTGTGATGCTGTGACGGAAATCGAAGAAAATGCTTGGGAAAAGGAGATTAACAGACAGATAGGGATCAAGATAACAGAGATAAGGAGATGGAGATATGGAAACACTTACCATGAATATGGTTCAAACAACAGGATTTGCCATCATTGTGCTTCTCATTGGTATGCTGGTACGAAAGAAAGTTCGCTTTTTTACGAAATACTGTATTCCAGCTCCGGTAATCGGCGGCCTGATTTTTTCCATTGTTACCACTATCCTGCGTAGCGCCAATATTTTGGAATTCGACTTTGACACCACACTTCAATCTTTTTTCCAGATTATGTATTTCTGTACCATTGGGTTTGCGGCCAGCTTCAAAATGCTGAAGGTGGGGGGCTCCAAGGTTGTCAAGTTCCTGGTGATTGCCTCCATTTTTGCGCTGCTTCAGGATGTGCTGGCGGTGGGGCTTGCGGACACGGTAGGGATTGAGCCACTGCTGGCCCTGATGACTGCGTCTCCGGCCTTGACCGGCGGCATGGGAACATCGGCGGCGGTGGCCCCCAGCGTGGAGGCGCTGGGATATTCCGCCGCCACCACTGTGGCGGTAACCGCGGCCACATTCGGTATCCTGTGTGGCTCGGTGATGGGCGGCCCCGTGGCAACCCGGCTGATTGAGCGGCATGACCTGTTCCGCAAATTCCAAACCCGGACCACAAAGGAGGACAGCTTTGATCTCTCCATCCTGGAGGACAAGAAAAAATTTCTCAGCTCCAAGACAATCTGCAGTGGTATGTTTGTCATCCTCCTGTGTATGGGAATCGGGGCATATGTAACAAACGGCATCAACAGCGTAGTGGGAAATTTTGTGGATGGCGTCTCCTTCCCTGCGTACTTGGGCGCCATGCTGATCGCCTGCATTTTCAGAAATGTTACCGACCACTCCACTGTTTTCGGCGAGCTGCCGAAAGAGGAGATGGACGCCCTAGGTGATGCGGCGCGGAATGTGTTTCTGGGGATTGCACTGATGTCTCTGGAGCTGTGGGAGTTGGTCAATTTGGCGATTCCCATGCTCATTCTGCTTCTCCTGCAAGTGGTATTGGCCTATATTTTTGCAAACTTTATTTGCTTCCCCCTCATGGGCAGGGATTACGATGCGGCAATGATCTCCTGTGGGCTGATCGGTTTCGGAATGGGGTCTACATCCAATGCCATTGCCAATATGGACGCAGTCTCGGCCAAGTACGCATACAGCAAAACCCCCTATTTCGTTGTACCCATTGTAGGGGCGCTGTTTATCGATTTTATCAATATTTTTATTATTTTCGGATTCATTGGATTCCTCCAGTAAGAGATCCTGATACGGCGTGATCAGCTCGCCTTGCCAGAGAAGCTGGATCTCCTGACCCGGGATGGTAGAAAAAAGATCTGCCATCCCGGGCTTTTGTGTGTGTGGAGCAGAGGCGCGAAGGCGGCACGAGAGAAAATAAAATTGGCGGAGCGAAAAAAGACCTTGTATTTCCAAAATCTATCGTGCAAACTAAGAGAGGATTAAAGGGAGGCTCTGGAATATGCGGAAGGATCAGACATTTAAGGCGGAAGCGGACAAGAAGAGGGATAGGGAGGCCCTGAAGGCCCGGAGAGCAAATCTGGCGGGCCTCCAGCAGCGGCTGAAGCAGGCGGGGCTGCCGGTGATCGTATTGGTGGAGGGGTGGGGAGCGGCCGGAAAGGGGAGCGTGATCCGCTCCCTGATCCGGGAGCTGGACCCCCGGTTTTTCAAGGTGATCAGTGTCTCCATGCCCACAGAGGAGGAACGCCGCTGGCCCTTCCTGAAGCGCTACGTTCAGAGCATCCCGGAGGCGGGAAAGGTCCTCTTCCTGGACTCGGGATGGATGGATGAGACGGTGCGGGAACGGCTGCAGGGTGGCCTGTCCGAGCGGGAGTATGCCCGGAGGCTGGAGAGCGTGAGGATGATGGAGCGGCAGCTGGCGGCAGGCGGCTATCTGCTGGTGAAGCTGTTCCTCCACATCGACAGGGAGCGCCAGCGGAAACGGCTGAAGAAGTTAGCCAGCCACAAGGACACGGCCTGGAGGGCAGGGGAAAATGACTGGCGGCAGAACAAGAACTATGGGCGGACGCTGGATGCTTTCCAGGATTTTATGTCTGCCACTGACGCACCCTGGGCCCGCTGGAAGGTGATCGACGGCTCCCATGCCGTCCGGGCGCAGCTGGAAGCGGCGGACTGGCTGTACCACCAGATCTGCACCGCCCTGGACTGCCGGCCCGCAGCGGAGCAGCCGAAGAGGGAGTGGCCCCTGCTGCCCATGGAACCCCTGTCCCAGGTGAGATTGGATCAGGCCCTGGGGGAGAAGGAGTACCGGAAGCAGCTGAAGAAGTGCCGGAAGGAGCTGGCGGAGCTTCACAATGAGCTCTACCGGAAAAAGGTGCCGGTGGTCATCGTCTACGAGGGGTGGGACGCCGCAGGGAAGGGAGGCAACATCAAGCGCCTGGCCTCCGCCCTGGACCCCCGGGGCTATGAGGTCATCCCCATCGCCGCCCCCACCCACGACGAGCTGGCCAGGCATTACCTGTGGCGGTTCTGGGAGCGCCTGCCAAAGACGGGCCACATCGCCATCTTTGACCGCAGCTGGTACGGGCGGGTGATGGTGGAGCGGCTGGAGGGCTTCTGTTCGGAGGCAGAGTGGCAGCGGGCCTATGACGAGATCAACGAGTTTGAGCGGGAGCTCACCGATGCCGGGACGGTGGTGGTGAAATTCTGGGTGCAGATCGACAAGGACACCCAGATGGCCCGGTTCCGGGAGCGGCAGAACACCCCGGAGAAGCAGTGGAAGATCACGGAGGAGGACTGGCGGAACCGGGAGAAATGGGACGCCTATGAGGAAGCGGTGAACGAGATGCTGGCCAGGACCAGCACAGAGCGGGCGCCGTGGCATATCCTGGAGTCGGTGGACAAGCGGTATGCCCGGATCAAGGCCATGAGGCTGGTCATCGGTGCCATCCGGCAGACGCTGGACCGGTGAGCAAGGAGAGGCCCCGGCGGGGAGGAAGCCCTGCCGGGGCATTTCCCGTCTCAGAAGGAGATGCGGAGGGAAAAGAGACGGGAAAATGGAAAAACCGCCCCTCTTTTTCCGAAGGGCGGTTTGCGGATATTGATATTTACAGCAGGCCGCGCACTGGTGGGAGAGTCAGCCGTGAGAGTGGTCGGGGTCCCGGAGCAGGACCTGGTCGCCGGCCTGGTACTCCTTGGCGTAGCGGCCGGGGGAGGTGCCGGTGAGATGACCAAAGGTGCGGATGAAATGGGAGTTGTCGGAGAAACCGGACAGCTCCCCCGCCTGCTGGACGCTGACCCCCTCCTGGAGCAGCTGCCGGGCCCGGAGGATGCGGCTGTAAATGATATACTCCATGACGGAAAAGCCGGTGGCCGACTTGAAGATGCGGCACAGATAGTGCTTGCTGATGAAGAACCTGCCTGCGATCTGATCCAGGGTCAGGGGCTCAGCCAGGTTGTCCCGGATATAGTCCAGGATGGGCGCCACCCGCAGAAAGTCCTTGTTGCGGATGGCCTCGCCGGCGGTGGAGGCGTTGAGGACAGGGGCGACGCGGATCAGCAGGTTGAGCAGGGCAATGGTCTGGTGGATGTCGCTGCCGAAGGAGCCGTCGTTTTTGTTGCGCTCCAGGGCCTGAAACAGCTCGATGATCTCGGTCATCTCGTCGGTGGACAGGGCGGCACGGCGGAAGCTGTCGTGGGTCAGCTGGGTCAGGTCGGTCTGGGGGGTGGACAGCTCGGCAAGGGCCTTCCGGCCGATATGGAGGATATACCGGGCGTGGAAGCCGGTAGCGATGGTGCGGTGGAGGGTGTTCTCCCCGATGAGGTACAAGGTGCCCCGCTGGAGGGGATAGACCTGGTCGTTGACGAAGATGTTTCCCGGGCTGGTCAGGGGGAGCAGGAGCTCGTAGTGGTCGTGGAAATGGAGGCGGCTCATGTTCCAGGTCACATTGTGATTCAGCTGTAAATGAAATTCAACATTGGTCATGAAACTACCTCAAATACCCTTAAAAAAGTGAAGTTTCTGGTAAAATTGCAGAGGGTTTGGCTTGCCCAACTTCCTTTGTTGTGGTATTATAACATACGTAGTGAAGATATGCAAACTTTTTGCCAAATTAGCAAAGGAAATCCATCGGAGCCTGTGATAAACTGGCCTACGATGAAAATGAGGCAGATTGCAATTTTCACAACAGGAAGAAGAGCAAAGAAAGCAAGCGAGACCGTACATTCCAAATCTTTTGTAATGGGGGTATTACCATGAACAAAGTGTACACCTTGCACGATGCGATCGCGAAATACGTCGAGACTGGAGACTGCATCTCCTTCGGCGGCTTCACGACCAACCGCAAGCCCTATGCTGCCGTGGCAGAGATTCTGCGCCAGGGGCAGGGCGACTTCACCGTCTGGGCTGGTCCTGCCGGCGGCGACTGGGACATGATGATCGGAGAGGGCCGCGTCAAGGCCTACATCAACTGCTACACCGCCAACTCCGGCTATACCAATGTCTCCCGCCGCTTCCGCGCCGCCATTGAGAAGGGCGAGCTGGCCTATGAGGACTACTCTCAGGACGTGGTCATGCTGGCCCTCCATGCTGCCTCCCTGGGCCTTCCCTTCCTGCCTGTCCGTCTGATGCAGGGCTCCGGCCTGACCAAGTACTGGGGCATCAGCGAGGAGCAGCGCAAGACCCTGGACAAGGTGGACGACCTGAAATATGTGGAGATGGACAACCCCTTCAACCCCGGCGAGAAGATCGTGGCCGTCCCCGTGCCCAAGCTGGACACCGCCATCATCCACGTGCAGAAGGCCAGCCCCGACGGCACCTGCATCATCGAGGGCGACGAGTTCCATGACGTGGACATCGCTGTGGCCGCCCGCAAGGTCATCGTCACCTGTGACGAGCTGGTGAGCGACGAGTACATCCGCCGCGATCCCACCCTGACCCGCATCTTCGGCGAGTGCGTGGACGCTGTGGTCCACTGCCCCTATGGTGCCTGGCCCTCCCAGTGCTACAACTACTACGACAACGACTCCCACGCTCTGAAGGAGTACGACAAGGCCTCCAAGTATCAGGACGCCGAGGACGCCAAGGCCCAGCTGGCCAAGGCTGCCGCCAAGGCTGAGAAGGCCGCCGCGGCCAAGCCCGAGGACGAGAAGCTGGCCGAGGCCGCTGCCCGGGCCAAGAAGGCTGCCGATGACGCCGCCGCCGGCGTGGCCGTCCCCGAGACCTTCAAGGACTACCTGGACAAGTGGGTGTACAGTGTGAAGGACCACGACGAGCTGCTGGACAAGATCGGCGGCGCCCGTCTGATGCGCCTGAAGAACGAGCCCCATCTGGGTTATTCCACCAGACACTAAGAGTTGGGAGGTTTACGACAATGGCTGATTATACGAAGTACACCAAGCAGGAAATGCAGGCCTATGCCATCGCGAAGAACATCAAGGAGAATCAGATCGTCATCGTGGGCACCGGCCTTCCTCTGATCGGCGCCTCTCTGGCCAAGCGGGTGGTCTGCCCCTCCTGCCACCCCATCGTGGAGAGCGGCCTGATGGACTGCTCCCCCGTGGAGGTCCCCCGTTCTGTGGGCGATAACCGCTTCATGGCTCACTGCGCCGTTCAGTGGCCCAACATCCGCTTCATCGGCTTTGAGGCCAACGAGTGGCTGCACGACGCTGACCGGCTCATCGCCTTCATCGGCGGCGCCCAGATCGATCCTTACGGCAACGTGAACTCCACCTGCATCTATGGCAAGGGCGACTATGTCAAGCCCCAGACCCGGTTCACCGGCTCCGGCGGCGCCAACGGCATCGCCACCTTCTGCAATACCATCATCATGATGCAGCACCAGAAGCGCCGCTTCATGGAGAAGATCGACTACATCACCTCCTGCGGCTGGATGGACGGCCCCGGCGGCCGTGAGCGCGCCGGCCTGCCCGGCAACCGCGGTCCCCAGATGGTCGTCACCGACCTGGGCATCATGAAGTTCGACGAGGAGACCAAGCGGATGTATCTGGCTTACTACTATCCCTTCTCCTCCCCTGAGATGGTCCAGGAGAACACCGGCTTCGAGGTGGACGTGTCCCGCGCCCAACTCTTCGAGGGCCCCTCTCCTGAGATCATCCGGGTCATCCGAGAGGAGATCGACCCCGGCCAGGCCTTTATCAAGGTCCCCAAGGAATAAGAGATCCCGCTCCGGAACACCATACTACCAACATAGGAGGAATTGACATTGGGTAACTATTCTATGCCCCGATACTTCCAGAACATGCCCGTGGTGGGCAAGCCCGTCCGCGCCAACGCGGAAAACGTGGCTGAGCTGAAGGCCATCGAGGAGGAGATCCACGCCCAGATCGTGAAGGGCCTGGAGAACGGCAAGGCCGACGCGGACATGAATGCCAAGGGCCAGCTCACCGCCATGCAGCGGGTGTCCCTGCTGGTGGACCCCGGCACCTGGTGCCCCCTGAACAGCCTGTACAACCCCGAGAAGAACAAGACCGGCACCACCTCCATCGTCAAGGGCCTGGGCCGTGTCAACGGCAAGTGGTGCGTTATCATCGCCTCCGACAACAAGAAGCACGCCGGCACCTGGGTGCCCGGCCAGGCTGACAACCTGCTGCGGGGCAGCGACACCGCCAAGCGGCTGCGCATCCCCCTGATCTATCTGCTGGAGTGCGCCGGCGTGGAGCTGGACCAGCAGGAGAAGGTGTACCCCAACCGCCGGGGCGGCGGCACCCCCTTCTATCGCAACTCCGAGCTCAACCAGATGGGCATCCCCGTCATCGTGGGCATCCACGGCACCAACCCCGCCGGCGGCGGCTACCACTCCATCAGCCCCACCGTCCTGGTGGCCCATGAGAAGGCCAACATGGCCGTGGGCGGCGCCGGTATCGTGGGCGGCATGAACCCCAAGCCCCACGTGGACATGGAGGCCGCTCTGGCCCAGATCGAGGCCACCAAGGGCCTGCGGGCCGATCCTCCCGGATCTGTCTCCATCCACTTCGGACAGACCGGCTTCTTCCGTGAGGTGTACAACACCCAGGAGGGCGTCATCGCCGGCATCAAGAAGTATGTGGATATGCTGCCCAGCTATGACCTGGAGTTCTTCCGCGTGGATGCGCCCCAGTCTCCCGCCGTCTCCGACGAGGAGCTGTACGACCTGGTGCTCAACAACAAGAACCGTCCTTATGACATGTACTCCGTCATCGCCCGCCTGTTCGACGGCAGCCAGTTCATGGAGTACAAGAAGGGCTACGGCCCCGAGATGATCACCGGTCTGGCCAAGGTGGACGGCCTGTTGGTCGGCGTGGTAGCCAACCAGCAGGGCGTGTTCCCCAACTACCCTGAGTACAAGATGGAGAAGTACGGCCAGTCCATGGGCGCCGGCGGCAAGCTGTACCGCCAGGGACTGATCAAGATGAACGAGTTCGTCACCCTGTGCGCTCGCGACCGCATCCCCATGATCTGGATCCAGGACACCACTGGCATCGACGTAGGCGATGACGCCGAGGTCGCCGAGCTGCTGGGTCTGGGCCAGTCCCTGATCTACTCCATCCAGACCAGCAAGCTGCCCATGATGGAGATCACCCTGCGCCGCGGCACTGCCGCCGCTCACTATGTGCTGGGCGGCCCCCAGGGCAACGACAACAACGCCTTCTCCCTGGGCACCGCCGCCACTGAGATCAATGTCATGAATGGCAAGACCGCCGCCAACGCCATGTACACCGGCCGTCTGGCCAAGGATCAGAAGGCGGGCAAGGATCTCCAGCCCACCATCGACAAGATGAACGCCCTGATCGACGACTACGATGTGAAGTCCAAGCCTCTGTTCTGCGCCCAGGCCGGCCTGGTGGACGAGATCGTGGACATGCCCATGATGCGCAACTACATCGTGGCCTTCACTGATGCTGTCTATCAGAACCCCGAGTCCATCTGCCCCTTCCATCAGATGCTGCTGCCCCGTACCATCCGGGACTACGACAACCTGAAGAAGTAAGGGCCTTTCCCACACAAATGCGCCCCCTCCGCCCGGGCCACAGCCGGTCCCGGCGGAGGGGGAGAGCAGCGGCCCGGCGCAGGTGTGACAGCGCCGGGGGTCCTGGAGAAAGCAGTCTCCGGCGGGACCACACAATTTCTGACATTGGAGCGAAACCATGGATAAAATTTACACGCTGGGCATCGATATCGGCTCCACCGCCTCTAAGTGCGTTATCCTGGCGGATGGCAAGGAGCTGGTCAGCAAGTCCCTCATCCCCGTGGGAGCGGGGACCAGCGGCCCCCAGCGGGCCATCAGCGACGTACTGGAGAACGCCGGGCTGAAGCGGGAGGACATGGGCTATGTCCTGGCCACAGGTTACGGCCGCAACTCCATGCTGGAGATCGCAGACCAGCAGATGAGCGAGCTGAGCTGCCACGCCAGAGGAGCCAGCTTCCTTTTTCCTGAAGTCCACACCGTCATCGACATCGGGGGCCAGGATGTGAAGGTGCTCCAGATCGAGAACGGGGTCATGACCAACTTTGTCATGAACGACAAGTGTGCTGCCGGCACTGGCCGGTTCCTGGACGTGATGGCCCGGGTGCTGGAGGTGAAGGTGGAGGACCTGGGGACGCTGGGGGCGCAGTCCACCAAGAACGTGTCCATCAGCTCTACCTGCACTGTCTTTGCCGAGAGCGAGGTCATCAGCCAGCTGTCTCTGGACACTGACAAACGGGATATCATCAACGGCATCCACCACTCCGTGGCCAGCCGGGTGGCAGGCCTTGCCCACCGGGTAGGCGTCCGGGATCAGGTGGTCATGACCGGCGGCGTGGCACAGAACACCGGCGTGGTCAAGGCGCTGGAGGAGGAACTGGGCCACATCATCTATACCTCGCCCCTGACACAGTACAACGGGGCTCTGGGGGCGGCGCTGTTCGCCTATCAGAGGTATCAGAAGGAACAAAAGGGATGAAAAAAGTCCTGTTTGGTATCGCACTGATCCTGTTCGCCGTAGTACTGCTGTTGTCAGGGATATGGCTGCCAGTCATAAGTGACCTGATGGATAGAACGGAGTTTGCCGTCCTTGTCGCGGCCATCGGACTGGTGATTGCCGGGATCGGCGCGTTTACCAGGGAGAAATGATCCATTTCGGGCTGTTTTCCCAGCGGCCCCGCAACATTGAAACATTGATTTTCTAGTGAATCTAGTGAGGAGGAGAAGAACAATGGCTAAAACTGTAAGCCCCGGCGTTCAGGCGCTGCGCAAGGTCGTCGAGGATGTGTACGCCGACGCCCGCAAGGCCAAGGCCGAGGGCAAGCTGGTGGGCTGGTCCAGCTCCAAGTTCCCCTGTGAGCTGGCCGAGGCCTTTGATCTGAACGTCATGTACCCCGAGAACCAGGCTGCCGGCATTGCCGCCAACCGGGACGGCGAGATCATGTGCAAGGCTGCCGAGGACTTGGGCTTTGACAACGACATCTGCGGCTACGCCCGCATCAGCCTGGCCTACGCCGCCGGCAAGCGTGCTTCCCGCAAGGTGGACCTGGAGACCGGTGAGTATGTCATCAACCCCAACAGCGGCAAACCCCTGAAGGACGAGAACGGCAACGTGGTCATTGACCCCGAGACCGGCAAGCCCAAGAAGGACCCCAAGACCATGCAGCCCTACACGGTGCTGGACGACATCTATGAGATCGAGGCCCTGCCTGAGGGCCGGGAGAAGGAGCTGCGGAAGGCGGCTATCAAGCCCTACCGCCAGATGCAGATGCCTCAGCCCGACTTCATGCTCTGCTGCAACAACATCTGCAACTGCATGACCAAGTGGTATGAGAACATCGCCCGCATGCGCAACATCCCCCTGATCATGATCGATATCCCCTACAACAACACTGTTGATGTCCATGACACCAATGTGGCCTATGTCCGCGCCCAGTTCGACTCCGCCATCAAGCAGCTGGAAGAGCTGACCGGCAAGAAGTTCGACGAGAAGAAGTTTGAGCAGGCCTGCGCCAATGCCAACCGCACCGCCCAGGCCTGGCTGCGGGTGTGCGATTACCTGCAGTACAAACCCTCCCCCTACAGCGGCTTCGATCTGTTCAACCACATGGCCGACGTAGTCACTGCCCGCGGCAAGGTGGCCGCCGCCGAGGCCTTTGAGCTGCTGGAGAAGGACCTGGAGGAGGCCGTCAAGAACGGCACCTCCACCACCCCCTTCCCTGAGAAGTACCGTGTCATGTTCGAGGGCATTCCCTGCTGGCCCAAGCTGCCCAATCTGTTCAAGCCTCTGAAGGAGCATGGCGTCAACGTCACCGCCGTGGTGTATGCCCCCGCTTTCGGCTTTGTGTACAATAATATGGACGAGATGGTCCGCGCCTACTACAAGGCCCCCAACTCCGTGTGTATCGAGCAGGGCGTGGATTGGCGCGAAGGCATCTGCCGGGACAACAAGGTGGACGGCGTGCTGGTCCACTACAACCGCTCCTGCAAGCCCTGGTCCGGCTACATGGCCGAGATGCAGCGCCGCTTTACCAAGGATCTGGGTGTCCCCTGTGCCGGTTTTGACGGAGACCAGGCTGACCCCCGGAACTTCAACGAGGCCCAGTATGAGACCCGTGTCCAGGGCCTGGTGGAGGCCATGGAGGCCAATCAAGCGAAGAAGGAGGCCGAGGCGAAATGAGCACCGAGGTTTTGCTGAACAAGTTCAAGGAGTATTCCGAGCACCCCTACCGTGTGCTGAGCGAGTACAAGAAGCAGGGCAAAAAGGTGATCGGAATGCTGCCCTACTATGCCCCTGCCGAGCTGGTGGTGGCCGCCGGCATGGTGCCCATGGGCATCTGGGGAAGCAACAAGAAGACCATTGCTCTGGCTAAGGAGTACTGCGCCACCTTCTACTGCACCATCGCCCAGCTGGCGCTGGAGATGCTGCTGGACGGCACCCTGGATCAGCTGGACGGCGTCATCACCCCCACCATCTGTGATACCCTGCGGCCCATGAGCCAGAACATCCGCGTGGCCATGAGCGACAAGTTGCCCTGCATCTTCCTGGCCCATCCCCAGTACCGCAAGCCCGCTTTCGGCCTGCAGTTCACGGTGGACCAGTACATGCACGTCAAGTCTGAGCTGGAGAAGATTGCCGGCAAGGAGATCACCGATGACGACCTGCGGGCCGCTATCAAGGTGATGAACCGCAGCCGCGCCGCCCGCCGGGCTTTCGTCAAGCTGGCTAGCGAGCACTGTGATGTCATCTCCGCCGTCAGCCGCTCCGCCGTGCTGCGCTCCGCTTGGTTCATGGAGCCCGCCGTCTACGCCGAGAAGCTGGAGGCCCTGAACGCCGAGCTGGCCCAGCTGCCCGCAGCCAACTGGAAGGGCAGAAAGATCGTCACCTCCGGCATCATCTGCGACAACCCCAAGCTGCTCCAGATCTTTGACGACAACAACATTGCCATTGCCGCCGACGACGTGGCCCAAGAGAGCCGCGCTTTCCGGGTGGACGCCAGCGAGGAGGGCGATCCCATGATGGCCCTGGCCCAGCAGTTCGCTGATCAGGACTATGATGTCCTGCTCTACGATGAGCACTCCAGCCAGAACCGCCGGGGCGAGTTCGTGGCCCAGCTGGCCAAGGACAGCGGTGCCCAGGGCGTGGTCCTGTTCATGCAGCAGTTCTGCGACCCCGAAGAGATGGAGTACCCCTATCTGAAGAAGGCGCTGGACGAGGCCGGCGTGCCCCACATCAAGCTGGGTGTGGACCAGCAGATGCGGGACTTCGGGCAGGCCAGCACCGCCATCCAGGCATTTGCCGACGTGCTGTAAAGATCCCATGCAGAAAATCGGTCTTCTGGGCCGAAACCCTTGAAAAATTCCCGCTGAAGTGATATAATGCCACCAATTTCGGGTTTCTCCCCCTGTGTCCCGTCACGGGAACAGGGGGAGTCCGGGAAAATGGACGTCCGATTGGGAGGGGCCTGCGCCCGGCCCAAGCCGGTGACCATAAAATAATCAAAGAAGGGGAAAGATAGACTATGAACTACAACGTAACTGTAAATGGAAAAGTTTACAGCGTGACTGTGGAAAAGACTGGAGCCGCCGCTCCTGCCGCTGTCGCTCCCGTGGCCGCCCCTGTGGCTGCCGCTCCTGTCGCCGCCCCCGCGCCCGCTGCTGCTCCCGCCCCCGCCGCCGCTCCGGCGCCCGCTGCTGCTCCCGCCACTGTGGCCGCCGGTGAGACGGCTGTCAACAGCCCCATGCCCGGCAATATCTTCAAGGTGGAGTGCTCCGTGGGCCAGGCCGTGAAGGCTGGCGACGTGCTGGTGGTGCTGGAGGCCATGAAGATGGAGATCGAGGTCTCCGCCCCCGTGGACGGCACCGTCAAGGCCGTGGCCGCCACTGTGGGCACCGCTGTCAACACTGACGATCTGCTGGTCACCCTGGGTTAAAAGTAGGGGGTACAGATACATGCCTAGTGTTGATAAAGCAATTATTAACCCGTTTGAACCTCTGGGTGTCGGTGAGGCCCTGCTGGTAGCCGTGTCCGGTCTGCTGATCGTCTTTGTGATGCTTGCCATGCTGATGGCGGTCATTTTGGTGATCTCCAAGATCGTGGCCGCTATCGAGGGCAAGGGAAAGGCTCCTGCCGCACCCGCTCCCAAGTCCGCTGCCCCTGCCGCCAAACCGGCAGCAGCCCCCGCCGCCCCTGCGGTGGATGAGGGGGAGCTGGTTGCGGTGATGATGGCCGCTGTGGCTGAGGAGTCCGGGATGTCCCCCAACTCCTTCCAAATCACCAACATCAGTGCGGCTCCTGCCGCCGCTGCCCCTGCCCCTGTTGCTGCTCCTGCTGCGGCCCCCGCACCTGCTCCTGCTGCCGCCCCCGCGCCTGTTGCGGCTCCTGCCGCTGTGGCCGCCGGAGAGACGGCCGTCAACAGCCCCATGCCCGGAAACATCTTCAAGGTGGAGTGCTCTGTGGGCCAGGCTGTAAAGGCCGGCGATGTGCTGGTGGTGCTGGAGGCCATGAAGATGGAAATCGAGGTCTCCGCTCCCGTGGACGGAACTGTGAAGGCCGTCTCTGCCGTTGTGGGTACTGCTGTGAACACCGATGACCTGCTGGTCACCATCGGTTGAGAGGAGGGGTGAAGTATGGAATTTCTGAAAGAAGTCATTTTTGCGATTGCTGGCGGTTCTGGCTTTGCCGCTCTGGACTGGAAGACCGTGGTCATGCTCGTCATTGCCTGTGTCCTGCTGTACATGGGTATCGGCAAGGGCTTTGAGCCCCTGCTGCTGGTCCCCATCGCATTCGGTATGCTGCTGGCCAACCTGCCCATTACCGGCTTGTTTGCCGAGCCCGTCTATGATGCCGCTACCCATAGTGGAACAGTAGGCTTTATGTGGGTACTCTATCAGGGTGTCCAATACGCCATTTACCCGTCTATCATCTTTATGGGCATCGGTGCCATGACCGACTTTGGTCCTCTGCTGGCTAACCCCATGTCCCTGCTGCTGGGCGCTGCTGCGCAGCTGGGCATCTTCGCAGCGTTCCTGATGGCGCTGGTCCTGGGCTTTACTCCCGCTGAGGCTGCCGCCATCGGCGTCATTGGCGGCGCAGACGGCCCCACTGCTATCCTGACGGCATCAAAATTGGCGGTAGAGCTGTTGCCGGCTATTGCCATCGCGGCATACTCTTACATGGCCCTGATCCCCATGATCCAGCCCCCGCTGATGAAGCTGATGACCACTAAGAAAAT
This sequence comes from Lawsonibacter asaccharolyticus, assembly GCA_003112755.1. Lineage (NCBI taxonomy): Bacteria > Bacillati > Bacillota > Clostridia > Eubacteriales > Oscillospiraceae > Lawsonibacter > Lawsonibacter asaccharolyticus. Next base: position 2,574,288 of record BFBT01000001.1, read on the forward strand.
GCGTCAGGTCAAGATGAGTCAGCTGCGTGTGGTCTCCAAAACTGAGAAGATCATCTTCCCCATTGCCGTGACCATCTTCGTAGTGCTGCTGATCCCCGATACTGCACCTCTGATTGGTATGCTCATGCTGGGCAACCTGTTCCGTGAGTGTGGTGTCACGGAGCGTCTGTCTGATACCGCTCAGAACGCTCTGATCAATATCGTGACGATTCCGCTGGGCCTGTCCGTGGGCTTTAAGGCTACGGCCAGCAGCTTCCTGACTGTTGAGACCCTGTCCATTATCGCTCTGGGTCTGACGGCTTTCCTGCTGTCCACTGCTGGCGGCCTGCTGCTGGGCGATTTGATGTATGTTCTGACTGGTGGCAAGGTCAATCCGCTGATCGGCTCTGCCGGCGTGTCCGCCGTGCCTATGGCGGCCCGTGTGTCCCAGGTGGTGGGACAGAAGGAGAACCCCTCCAACTTCCTGCTGATGCACGCTATGGGACCCAATGTGGCTGGCGTCATCGGTTCCGCTTGTGCCGCTGGATTTATGATCAAGGTCTTCGGCGGCTGATTTAAAGCGATTACAGTTTCAAACAGGTGCTCGGCACACCGGTGCAGACCGGTGTGCCGAGTGCTTTTTCCGTGCAGGAAAAGAGATGCGGCGGAGAGAAAAGAGGGGGCATCGAGGGGGAAAAGGCGGAAAAAAGCTGGGCAGAACAGGGGAGAGGAGGAAGGAAGAAAAAATTTGAAAAAAATAAAAATAGTACTTGCCAAATCGAAAAATATGTGCTATTATTTATAAGCTGTCAGTGAGAGATACTTCTCCTGCGGTATGCGGCTGTAGCTCAGTTGGATAGAGTGTTTGGCTACGAACCAAAAGGTCGGGGGTTCGAATCCCTTCAGCCGTACCACTCGTCGCAAGCGTCGTATCGCTTGCGACGAGTTTTTTCGTTTCATTACAAAACTTATCGCGCACTCACTTTGCTGCTCCTCGCTTCCAAACCGAAGCCCAGCGTAGCGGGTTCGGTTTGGTTTTTGGCACAGACCTGTAGCCACTACATCTTTTTTGTCCACATATTCCAAGTTAAAAGCTATATTTTGATCTTATAAACGAGGCCGAAATGTAGCTTTTCTTTTTATCAATTTGTCGAAGAAACCTCCATGTTTTCTACTCATGAGCACATGAGTAGAAAACATGGAGGCTTTGTTATGCCTGAGAATATCACTTGGAGAAGCGGGACGCAATCGGGGGAAAGAGAACTGCCCGCCGCTCCGCCCCGGCGCCTGGCGCGGGGGGAAACGGCGGGCAGACTGCGCCTCAGGGCGCGGCAAGGTCACATGATATGCTCTTCGGCGCAGTTGTCCAGCACACGCATCCCCATCTCCTTGGGTGCGGCAACGGGAAATTTGGCAATGCTGGTCTCGTCGAATTTGGCACACAGGCGGAGCTGAGGATTGAGGCGCAGGTCCTCCATATGGGACGGCCTGCGTGCTCTGCGCTTTGCCATAAAGATCACCCCTGGCACAGTATGCCCTAAAATCCGACCGATGTTACAGGGAAGACGGCCGCTGCGCTGGGAGCAGGGAGAGTCAAAACTTTTCCATATGCTGAAGATCCATTACAAAGACGACCACACCGCCCACATCCTGCACAACAGGGGTGGCGGGCATGAGAGGAGGGTAGGGGTGCCCCATGGGGATAGAAAAGCTTTGGTAGACCGTGGCTTTCCGTTGACCCGCCCGGCGCTTCAGAATGTCCAGCACCTCATCCAGACGGGGCTCTTCAACGCCGATCATGATGGTGGTGCTGTGCTTTTTTAGAAATCCTCCGGTGGAGCTGAGCATCGTAACAAAAAAGCCGTTTTGATTCAGCTCATAGACCGTATCCTCGTAATCTTCCCCCTGGAGGATAGCCAAAACCAATTTCCCACTGTGCTGTTCCATGTAAGACCTCCTTGTTTGTTCCCGCAGGGCCAGACCAGGTCAGACCCGCTTTTGAAAATTCCCTACCACTGAGATGTTGTCATCCAGAATGACAAAGATGTTTGGGTCCTGCTTCTGCAGCGCCTTACGAAGCTGAAGAGCTTCCTTTTTGGAGACCACTGTGAGAAGCATCTCCGTCTGCTCTCCGCTGTACGCCCCTTCTCCCTCCCATTTTGTAACGCCGCGGCCCACATATTCAAAGACCAGCTGCTCCATCTCCGGCTTTTTGGTGATGATAAGCATAGTGACCATCACATTTTGCAGGTGCGCCCGGTCCAAGCAGAGAAAAGTAACGCAGGTGAACAGAATGCTGTACACCACCACCTGCCGGTCAAAAAACAGGAAACCGACCCCATAAACTGCAAAGTTCAGGGCCATGGAGATACGGCCAACGCTCAGAAGGGGGTGCTTCTGAAGGCAGAGCAGCCCCAGGATCTCTTCTCCGCCTCCAGAGCAGCCAGAGGTGAGGGTCAGGCCGGCGCCAGCGCCGCAGGCGAGGCCGCCGATGACACAGGCGGTGAGATGCTCATCGAACAGACCAGACTGAGGAATAGGGATCAGGGCCAGAAAAATACTGTAACAGGCCACACACAGGGCGGTCTTTGCAAAAAAAAGATGTCCAAATCTGGACCAGGCCAGAATGAGCAGGGGGACATTGAGCAGAAAGTAAATGATGCCGGCCACGTCCCCCACAGACTGGAGAGACGGAAAAACAGAGAGCAAAACCATGCGCAGAAGCTGTGCGATCCCTAAAAATCCGCCGCTGTACATTCCGGAAGGCAGAATAATACAGTTCATGGATACGGAAAACAGCAGGGAGCCGACAACAATGAGGGACATATCTTTGACAATCTGGCCGCTGTGCCGCCGAAGTCCCATCGCCTGCTTATATTGTACCATACAGTCCCACCCTTATCAATCCAATTTATGAAATGGTCCCGGAATACCCCAAAGGGATATTCCGGGAGCAAATCTGTAGGAAAGCGGACGATCAGGCGGGAATCAGGCCGTTGTCCACCAGGAACTGATGGGCGACCTCCTTGGCGCTCATGCCGTCCACATCTACCTGAGCGTTCATGGCAGCCATGGTAGCCTCGTCAATGGCACCGTCCAGCTTGGAGAGGACCTCGGCCAGAGCGGGATCAGACTGGATCAGATCGGCATTTACGAAGTTTACAGCGTAGTAGGGGGGGAAGAAGCCCAGGTCGTCCTCCAGAGTGGTCAGCCCCAGCTTGGAGAGCAGAGCATCTGTGGCAAAGGCGTCCACCACGTCCACCTCGTCGTTTTCAATGGCAGTGTAGCGCAGGCTGGCATCCAGTCCGGTGACATCCTTGAACTCGGCGTTGTACTGGCTTTCCAGAAGAGGCAGACAGTCCTCGCGCTGGATAAACTCTACGGTGCATCCCAGCCGAAGCTCAGGGGACTTCTCGATCAGATCAGACAGAGTGGTCAGGCCATAGGCCTCGGCGGTCTCGGGCTTGACGCTCATCACATAGGTGTTATTGAAGCCCAGAGGAGCGGAGGTATAGATGTTGTGGTCTTTCATCATCATATCGCTGACAGTCTGCCAAACTACGTCTTTATCGGTATTCATGGGCTGGGCCAGCAGATTCATCAGGGCGGTCCCGGTGTACTCCACGAACATATCGATGCTTCCCTGTTCCAAGGCGTCAAAGCAGACGGCGGCCCCGGCCAGACCGAAGCGCTGATCCACCGTGTAATCGGTGTTGGCCTCGATCAGCTCGGTATAGAGCTCACCCAGAATATTGACCTCAGTAAAGTTGGAGGTGCCTACCACGATGGTCTTGTCGCCGCTTCCGGTACTGGAGGGGGCAGAAGAAACAGACCCGCTTCCGCTGCCGGAAGAGCCGCAGGCGGCAAGGGAGAGGGACAGCGCAGCCGCTGTGAGAGCGCAGGTGATTTTTTTCAGGTTTTTCATGACGCAAGAAACTCCTTTTTCTTATTTTGAATTTTAAAATCAAGAGATCAGCCCAGATAGGCTCAGGCAATGATGGCGGCATAGGATGCCGCGGAGACAGCGACCAGGGCAAAGCACAGCCCGCCTGCCACTGCCTTGCGGCGGGTCCGGACAGCTTTGCTGAGGTTTTTGATCTGGTCCTGAGGCAGCAGCCCCTCGCTGGTGAGGGCCCGTTCCACGCGGCCCAGGAGGTAATCCAGAGTGAGGGCCATCACAGCGGAGGCGACCGCCCCCATGACAGTCATAGGATAATTGAGGGAGTTCATACCCAGCATAATGAACCAGCCCAGTCCGTTGGCTCCGGCGAAAGCGGCGATGGTCATGGTGCCTACCGCACCCACGGCAGCGATACGGATGCCGGACATGATATAGGGCGTGGCCATGGGCAGCTCCACTCGGCCCAGCTGCTGCATGCGGGTCAGTCCGATGCCCCGTGCCACCTCGAGGGAGACAGGAGAGATGCTGGAGATCCCGGTGTAGGTGTTTTTCAGAATGGGGAGGAACGCATAGACAAACACCATGAAGATAGCCAGTGTCTCACCGACGCCCAGAAAGGGGATCCCCATGGCAAGCAGGGCCATACAGGGGATGGACTGCATCACATTGGCGATGCCGATGACCACGCTGGAGACCTTTTTGCTTCTGGTGATGAAGATACCCAGGGGGACGGCAATGATGAGGGCGAGAACCACGGCGAAGCAGGTCATGGCCAGGTGGCGCAGGAATTCCTCCACCAGACTGTCCCACTCCTCTGCATAGATCGTCAGATAGGGAAGGAAATTCTCCGCCAGACTGTCCCACCACGATGCGGGGGACTCTATCAATGCGCTGCTGCTGCCCATATAACTCCGCTCCTTTCTCCCGCAGTATGCTCAGGGACGAACTGCCTGCTCATAGTGGCCAGCAGACTGCTCTTGGTCAAAAATCCCACAAGGGTCCGGTCGTGCTCGATCACGGGGATAATGCCGGACACATCGTAGTCGATGGTGGAGATGATCTCTTTGAGAGTGGTATCCCCCTCCACCGCGACGTAGTCATCGGAGAGGTAGGTCTCGGCGGAGCCAGAGCTGTCTTTCTCCGACATCAGTTCCTCCAGCCAGAGGACCCCCAGCAGACGGTCCCGACCGTCTACCACCAGCAGGCTGTCTACGCCGCTCTGGCGCATGATCTGCAGAGCCTGGAGCACGGTCCGCCCCCTGGAGATGGTGATGGGACGGCGGCGCATAATGTCCCGGGCCCGGATATACTCGGGGTTGGCCCACAGACGGTTGGCACCAATAAAGTCCGTGACATACTGATTGGCGGGAGCTTTCAGGATCCGCTCCGGGGTGTCGCACTGGACGATGTGCCCTTCCTGGATAATGCAGATGCGGTCGGCCAGCTTGATGGCCTCGTCCATGTCGTGGGTGACGAATACGACAGTCTTTTTTGTTTTTTTCTGGAGCGTATGAATCTCGTCCTGCAGCTCGGCCCGGGTCATGGGATCCAGAGCGGAGAAGGGCTCATCCATCAGAACGATGGGGGGGTCCACCGCAAAGGCCCGGGCTACTCCCACGCGCTGCTGCTGCCCGCCGGACAGCTGAGAGGGGTATTGGTTGCGGTAGGTGTCCGGGTCCAGATCGACCATCCGGAGCATCTCAGTCACCCGCTCAGAGATCCGCTCGCTGGGGTAGCCGGCGATGCGCATGACCAGCGCAATATTTTCCTCCACGGTCAGATGGGGGAAGAGGCCGCCGGCCTGAACGACATAGCCCACCAGGTTGGGCAGCTGATTTGTTTTGATGCGGTCCACCGGCGTCCCATTGATGAGCAGCTTGCCCTTCTGCACATTGAGCAGCTTGTTGATGCTCTTGAGAAGAGTGGTTTTTCCACAGCCGCTGGAGCCGATGAGAACAAAAAATTCACTGTCCTGAATGGTAAGATCCACGTGGTTCAGAACGGGCCTATCTTTGTACGCCATGGACACATTTTGAAACTCAATCATAAGCGTGTCTCACGATCCCTTCTTTGTTATGGCGGTATCGTAACAGAATTTCAGTTAATGTGACCCTAGGATTCTGCCTCTGGAATTAAGAGTGTGTTAGTTCAGGCAGGGACCCACCGCCCGCTGGGAAGAAAAAGACTGCCCGCCCCCTGCAAGACGCAGGGAATGGACAGTCAGGGACGCAGGTGCAGAGGTCAGGCCTCGTCCTCCTGCTTCTGGCGGATCATGCGGTAGCCCACGCCGATGTGGGTCTGGATATACTGGGGGTGGCTGGGGTCCACCTCCAGCTTTTTGCGCAGAGTGGCCATGAAGACGCGGAGAGAGGGGGTATCCGAAAAGGCGGAGCTGCCCCAAATCTCGTTGAGGATAAAATTGTGGGTGAGGACCTTCCCGGTATTTCGGGCCAAAAGGCAGAGCAGCTTGTACTCGATGGGGGTGAGATGGATCTCCACCCCATCTCGATAGGCACAGCCGGCAGCATAGTCGATCTTCAGGTTCCCGTTCTCGTAGAGGCTGGCTTCCTCACTTACCTTCTGGCTGTCATAGCGGACCCGGCGCAGGGCGACCCGGAGCCGGGCTAGGAGCTCGTCCACGGAGAAAGGTTTAGTCAGATAGTCATCGGCGCCAGCGTCCAGCGCGGCCACCTTGTCGCTGTCCTCGCTCCGGGCGGAGATGACGATGATGGGCAGGTTGCTCCAGGTGCGGACCTTTTTGATGATGTCTACCCCGTCCATGTCGGGCAGGCCCAGGTCCAGCAGCATGACGTCCGGGCGGTAAGAGAGGGCGTCCACCAGAGCACTGGCCCCTGTCTTGGCCCGATGGAACTGATAGTTCTGGGTCTCCAGAGTGGTGGCGATGAGGTTTCCCACCGCTGCGTCGTCTTCTACCATAAGAATGTGCGGCTTATTCATACATTTTTACCTCCGAGGCCCTCAGGGTGAAACGAAATACTGACCCGTGGGGCTGATGATCCTGAACTGATATCTCACCGCCGTGAGCGGTGATGATGGACCTGCACAGGGACAGCCCCAGGCCCAGCCCCCGCCGGCCATCTCCGCGGGAGTTGTCCGCGGTATAAAACATATCAAATATTTTCTGCTTGGCGCTGTCCGCAATACCTGGACCGTCATCGGAGACCTCGACCTGCACAAAAGGACCGGCCCGGACAGCGGACAAGGAGATGTGGGAACCGGCAGGGGTGTACTTGATGGCGTTGTTGACCAGATTGATGACCACCTGGACGATGAGCCGGGCGTCCATATCCGCCATCAACAGATCGTCCTCCAGTTCTACAGAGATATGGTGCTGCTCCGCATTGCGGTCCAGATGGGACAGGGCTTCATGAAAGACCTCATCCAGAAGCTCCGGACGGATGTTCAGAGAAACAGAGCCGTTGCCCATCCGGGTGAGGGAGAGCAGATTTTCCACCAGGTTGATGAGCCACATGGAGTCATCGTAGATGGAGCGGTACAGGTAGCGCCGCTTCTCCTCATCCAGCACGGCCCCGTTCTCCATCAGGATGCCGGCGTTCCCGGATATACTGGTCAGTGGGGTGCGCAGGTCGTGGGAGATGGCCCGCAGCAGATTGGCGCGCAGGGTCTCCTGATGGGCCAGCTCCTCGATCTGCTGCTTGGCGCGCGCCGTCAGCTCCTTTTCCAGCGCCAGTCCGCACTCGTCCAGGATGGCTACTGTCAGATTTTTTTCAAAGGAGTCCACCTTCTGAGCATTGGGGATGGCAATGCCAACCACCGCCAGCACCTTGTCAGAGCCGCGGACCGCAATGTAGAGGCATTTGGAGCTGGGAAGGGTGTGGGTGGTAGCGCCGGCGTGCTTGTTGTTGTTCCAGACCCATTCCGCCACCGCCCGCTCTGAGGAAGTGAGATATGCAGACATATCCCCGCCTTTGGAAACGGGGAACAGCATGGCCTCCTGCTCCAGTCCGTCCTCGTCGGCGGAATAGATCAGGACGTCCCGCTCCAGCAGCTTTTTCAACTGGGTGGCCGTGACCGCCAGGATCTCCCGGCTCCCCTCCGCCTTCTGGAGCTTCTGGCTGGTCTCCAGCAGGATCTCAGTGCGGTATGCCTTTTGGGCGCTCTGGATGGCCTGCCGTTTGACACGGGTGGTAAGAGAGCTGCCCAGCAGCGCTACGGTCAGCATGACGGCAAAGGTGGCGATATAGCTGGGGTCGCTCATCAAAGTAAAATAGGGGTAGGTAAAAAAGTAATTGAAGATGAAGACGGAGCAGAGGGATGCCAGCAGGCTGTAGCTGTGCCCCGTGGTGGCCATGGAGATGGTGAGGACGCCCAAGATATAGACCATGATCACATTTTCAGTGGAAAAGCCCGCTCGCTGGAAGAGAAAGCCCACGGCGGTGCAGGCAGCCAGGATCAGGAGGGCCTTGAAAAGATCCCGGACGGAGAAGCGCTCCTGGAGAAGATAGGGCTGCCAGGAGTGGCGGGCGGGCCGCTGGACCTGGTCCGGGATGATGTAGATATCCAGGTCAGGAGCCAGCTCTCCCAGACGGTCCATCAGACTCTTGGCGCCCAGGAGGGGGCCGCGTTTCTGGGGACTGCGGCCCAGCACGATCTTGGAGATCCCGCTGACTTTAGCGTATTCCGCGATCTGAATGGCGGGGTCATCCCCGTAGACCGTGCTGATCCGGGCGCCCAGCTCCTCTGCAAGATGCAGATTGTTCCGCAGCTGCCGGCGTTCCTTGTCGCTCTGGCCCTGAAAGGAAGGAGTCTCCACGAAAAGCGCGGTAAAGGCGCCGTGAAATGCCTCTGCCATCCTGGCAGCAGTGCGGATGACCTTCTCGTTGGAGGGAGAGCCGGACAGGCAGATGAGAATGTGTTCCCGGGCCCTGGGGGGATATCTGTCCCCACCGGAGGGCTTCCGCTCCAGGCGGTCAGCGGTCCTGCGCAGGGAGAGCTCCCGCAGGGCGGCCAAGGTCTGCTCGGTCAAAAGGTGCCCTTCCCCTCCGCCGATGGTCCCGGCCCGCAGGCGCGCCAGAAGGTCGGAGGGCTCCAGATCGACGATCTCCACCTGGTCAGCAGAGTCAAAGACCTGGTCCGGGACGCGCTCCGGGGCGGAGAAGCCGGTGATGGAGGAGACCACATCGCTCAGGCTTTCCAGCTGCTGCACATCCATGGTGGAATAGACGTCAATGCCCGCGCGAAGCAGCTCGGCAATATCCTGGTAGCGCTTGGCGTGGCGGGCTCCCTTATTGTTGGAGTGGGCCAGCTCATCCACTAGGATCAGCTGGGGACGGCGGCGGAGGGCGCCGTCCAGGTCAAATTCGCCCTGCCCTCCACCGGGAGGGATGAGGGGCGGGAGCCGTTCCAGTCCTCCGGCCAGTGCCAGGGTATCAGGATAGGCGGCGGGTGCCAGAAAGCCCAGCACAACGTCCGTGCCCGCCTCTTTTGCGCGGAGGGCGGCGTCCAGCATAGCGTAGGTCTTCCCCACTCCGGCGGCGTAGCCAAAAAAGATCTTCAGTCGGCCGGAGGACTCCTGTTCCAAAGTGTGGTCCCCGGGAGTCAGCCCGTCAGGGCGGGGCTGAGGATCAGAACGCAAGGTATCACCTCGTCTCTTGCTTGGGTCGTTTGTATATTATAGTATAACACAGGTGGTATCAGCATAACATTGGCATTTTTGACAGGGTGTAAAGATTACATTAAGGAATCTTTATTAATACAGTATTTATGCACAAAAAATTCTCTTAATCTGGCGCTAATGTCCGATGTGATATAATAAGAAATAAATGCGGGACAGCGCGTGGCCCGGCTGCCCGCCCTGCGGACAGCCGGGCCCTGGATGAACAGCCGCATAGGAACATATCAGAAGGGAACAGGAGCATGATGCATGCTGCGGGGGGATTCTGTGCCGTCTTTCAAACATGACCGTGTCACACCGGCACAAATCATTATTTTAGGATTCCTGTTGCTGATCTTTACTGGGGCAGTGCTGCTGATGCTGCCCTTTTCCACCCAGGAGCCCGGAGGGGCCTCATTTGGGGATGCGCTGTTCACCGCCACTTCCGCCACCTGTGTGACCGGACTGGTACTCCACGATACGGCGCTTTACTGGTCACCCTTTGGGCAGCTGGTCATTCTTCTGTTGATCCAGGTGGGCGGAATGGGAGTGGTCACCATCGCGGTGGCGATTTTCATGTTTGCGGGCAAACGGATCGGGTTGAAGCAGCGGTGGGTGATGCAGGAGTCCATTTCCGCCCCTCAGGTGGGCGGCATCGTGCGGATGACGGGGTTTATCCTAAAAACCGCCTTTTTGATTGAAGGGATTGGGGCCCTGCTTCTGGCCCTGCGGTTCTGCCCGCAATTTGGTCTTGGAAGAGGACTTTGGTACGCGGTGTTTCACTCAGTGTCCGCGTTCTGCAATGCGGGCTTTGATCTTATGGGAGTAAACTCCCCGTTTTCTTCCCTCACAGACTACGTAGGCGATCCTTTGGTGAGCAATGTGATCGCTTTTCTGATCATAATTGGCGGCGTCGGCTTCCTCACCTGGAATGACATCAGGGAGCACAAGCTCCACTTTCGACGCTACCGGCTGCAGAGCAAGCTGATCCTGACCACCACGCTGGCCCTGATCCTGACAGGGCTCCTGTTCTTTCTGCTGTATGAGTTCGAACAGGGGCAGTGGGTGGACATGTCCCTGTGGGAGCGGATCAACGCCGCGTTTTTTCAGTCCGTGACACCGCGCACCGCAGGCTTCAACACAGTGGATCTGACTGGCCTGAGCCAGCCCGCCCAGCTGCTGATCATCCTGCTGATGCTGGTGGGCGGTTCACCGGGTTCCACAGCAGGCGGCTTCAAAACCACTACGCTGGCGGTGATGCTGCTGGGGATCCGGGCAGTTTTCCGCCATAAGGAGCGGCCCCAGTGCTTTGGAAGGCGCATCGCAGATGAGTCGATCCGAAACGCCTCTGCCATCTTCCTGCTTTATCTGCTCCTGTTCCTGACAGGGGGCATCCTGATCTGCTGCATAGATGGCGTACCCCTGATGGCGGCGCTGTTTGAGGCGGCGTCCGCCATTGGTACCGTTGGCCTGTCGCTTGGGATCACGCCGGAGCTCTCCGGGGCGTCCAGGCTGATCCTGATTTTTTTGATGTATTTCGGGCGTGTGGGCGGCCTGACCATGATCTATGCGGTCACGGCCAAAGGCGCACCGGAGCTGTCCCAATTCCCCCAGGAGCGGGTCACCATAGGATGAGATCGGAGAGGAACAAATCATGAAGTCAGTGCTTTTGATCGGGTTGGGACGGTTCGGCCGCCATATGGCCCAGAAGCTCCGGGAACTGCACCATGAGGTAATGGCGGTGGACCGGAATGAAGAGCGGATCAACGACGCCCTGCCCTTTGTGACCAACGCACAGATCGGGGACAGCACCAGTGAGCAGTTCATTGCATCTCTGGGGGTCAGTAACTTTGACCTGTGCGTGGTAGCGATTGGAGATGACTTTCAGAGCTCCCTGGAGACCACCGCTCTGCTCAAGGAATACGGCGCTCCTTTTGTGCTCTCCCGGGCTGCCCGGGACGTCCACGCCAAATTCCTGCTGCGCAACGGTGCGGACGATGTGATCTATCCGGAGAAGCAGACGGCCTCTTGGGCCGCGGTCCGGTACAGCTCTGACCATGTGTTTGACTACATCAAGCTGACACCGGACCATTCCATCTATGAGACGGCGGTGCCGGAATCCTGGGTAGGAAGGACTGTGGTCCAGCTGGCGGTGAGGCAGAAGTACCGCATCAACATTCTGGCCATCAAGCGCAGCGGCACACTGGAGCCCCTCCCAGGCCCCAATCACACCTTCCAGTCGGATGAGACCCTGCTGATCCTGGGGGATGACCGGGACATCCAGAGATTCCTGCATGTCTGACAAGCGATACCGAACGCGGCAGGGAGGCCGGTCCGGCCCCGGAGTTCTGTTGGTCCGTAGCGGAGGGGGAGTTCCCCCAAAAGCTCCCTGTTTCCAGTGTTTTCGGAACTGTGACAAAATAAAAAACTTCTCCCTCTGCGTGTGTCCCTGTCCGGGGATGAGGTAGAGAGCGGGACGGCAGAATACGACCGCATGGCGCCACGGCGTCATGCGGTCGTATTTTGATGATGCTGACGCTTGTCTAGAGGCTGTCCCCCTGGGACGGTGTATCCGCTCGCCGGAGGTCAGACAGGCGTTGTTCCAGGACGATGCCGGCCTGATTCAGGATCCCGCGGATCAGATTCTGCTCAAATGCCTCGGGGAGAGGATAGTCATCGCAGGGGATGCCTACAACAGCCTGAGGCCCGCCATGGCTTCGTACTGCCAGGTAAAGGCATCTGGAATTGGGCAGGGTGTGGGTCCCTGCCCCGGCGTGCTTGTTGTTTTTACACACCCAGTCGGCCACCGCCTTCTCCTGCCCACCCGTATAGCGGGAGAGGAGATTGGACTCTGTTTCCGGATAAATGCGGGCCTGCATCAGCTGGCCGTCCGGGGCCATGGGGTAGTAGAGGATCGGCCTGTCGAGTAGCTTTCCAAGCTGAGAGACCGCGATGGCGAGCACCTCATGTTCGCCAGATGCCTGCTGGAGCAGCTGGGTGGCCTCCAAAAGGACCTCGGTGCTGTAGTTTTTCTGTACCGCCATCCTGGCCTGCGTCTTGATCCGGATGGTCAGAGAGCTGGTAAGAAAGCTGGAGAGGAACATGATAAAAAAGGTGATCACATAGCTGGGATGAGCATCCAAGCTGAAATAGGGCTCCGTAAAGAAAAAGTTGAAGGTAAGCACACTGAGCAGCGAGGAGAGAATGCCATAGAGGCGGCCCTCTGTCCAGGTGGCGGTGAGAAGCACCCCCAGAATATAGACGGTGACAATATTGGTCTCTCCGAAGCCCAGACGGGAAAACAGCTCCCCCAGAAGGGTGGCTGCGGCCAAAATGCCCAGCATTTTTCCGGTGTCTTTCCAGGAGAAGGAGAGCTCCGAGGGGGCTATCTTCCATTTGGGGCGGTAGGCAGGCTGTCGGTCCGGGATAATGTAGACATCCAGATTTGGTGCCAGCTCGGTGAGCCGGTCTACCAGGGCTTTCTTGTTCCACCAGCCGCGCCGCCGGCGGTGGTTGGTGCGGCCGAGCACGATTTTGGTCACGCCGCTGGTCCTGCTGTAGTCTGCGATCTGGGCGGCGGGGTCATCACCATATACTGTGGCGATCCGTGCCCCCAGATCTTCCGCCAGCTTCAGATTGGCCCTCAGGCGCTTCCGATTTTCACCGCTGAGCTCCCTGGTATCCGGAGTCTCCACGAAGAGAGCGGTAAAATCTCCTTGAAAGGCCTCGGCCATTCGGGCGGCGGTACGGATGACTTTTGCATTGGAGGGGGCGCTGGACAGACAGACCAGGATATGGTCGCTGGGGTTGAGAAAGCCCTCCGGATGTTGCTTTCGGGCGGTGCGGTTGAGGCGGTCAGCGGTCCGGCGCAGAGCGATCTCCCGCAAAGCGGCAAGGTTCTGCTTGGAAAAGAAGTGGCCCAGGGCTTGCTGAGCCTGGGCGGCCCGGTAGACCTTGCCCTCCTCGAGCCGGGCGATCAGGTCGTCCGGCTCCACATCCACCACCTCGACTTGGTCGGCGGAGTCAAATACCCAGTCTGGGATCCGCTCGTTGACCGTTACACCGGTCAAGCTGGAAACGAGGTCGTTTAGGCTCTCCAGATGCTGAACATTGACGGTGGTGTACACATCGATCCCGGCGCGCAGCAGCTCTTCAATGTCCTGATAGCGCTTGACATGGCGGCAGCCCTGTGCATTGGAATGGGCCAGCTCATCTACCAGGATGAGCTGGGGCTTGCGGGCCAGAGCGGCGTCCAGATCGAATTCCCGCAGGGTGATGCCCTTGTAGGATACGACCAGGGGAGGAAGGCACTCCAGACCTTCCACCAGTTTCATGGTGGCGGGTCTGATATGGGGCTCAATATACCCGGCCACTACGTCCACGCCCATATCTTTCATCTGGTGGGCCATCTCCAGCATGGCATAGGTTTTCCCCACGCCGGCCGCATAGCCGAAAAAGATCTTGAGCCTGCCCTGCCGGACCCGCGTTTCGTCGGGGTCGATCATTCGAATTTTTTTCAGAATTTCTTCCGGAGTTGGTCGATGTTCTTCCAAGACCATCTCACCTCCCGTGGGGGATCACAACAGGAAACAGGATCTTCAGAAATACCTTTTCCGCAGGGCCGCCCCGGATAAAGTCAAAAGTGATCTGTTTCCCGGAGGGGTCCAGGATATAAAACTGCCCCGGCTGGTTGATGATTTGGAATTCCAGCTCATCCAGCACCTGCTGAAGGGTGAGCTCCCACTCCATCATGCAGAATCCCGCTCCCTCCTGAGCAAACTCGTGGAGCCAGGCAAACTCCATGGGCTGTTCGCCGTCCCGAAGAAAAATGCGCCAGAGATGCTGCTTCTGCTCTAAAGAGAGGGCCTGGAGATAGTCGATGGGGCTGGGGTCTCCTTCCAGGGTGAGGTAGCGGTACAGACTGCCGTCCTGATCCTCCAGGATCTCATTTTCGTCCAGAAAAGCTCCGGCACGGCGGTCCACAGCACAGCAGCGGGCGTTATAGCGGATCTGGCCGAGCACATCTCTGAGGCGGGCTGCATGTTCTGACGAATCCGCCTCCAGCTTTACACAGAGGCCGGAGAGCTGGTCAAAGGGCTTGCCCGACACACAGCGGGTACGGCAGAGGATTCTGTTCCCCTCCTCCAGATGGAAGGTGAGCTCCCCGGTCTCGCCGCCGGGGGCGGTGCCATACAGAGCGGTCTCCCAATGGGAGGAGAGACAGGCCATCAGCTCACGGCACTCCTCCTCCAGGTAGCTGGTATCACATGCAGAGTCCCGGTAGAGCAGGAGGAGACCTTTTGTCCCCTCCTGATACAGCAGAGAGGGGGCCGCAGTAAAAAGATCGTTGATGGTGCAGACCAGCTCCAGTGCCAAAAGTCCCGCCGGCTGACGGAGCAGAGCGCGCTCCCGCAGCGGGGCGCGGTGTTCTTCCGCAGTCTGATAGGGGTACAGCATGTCATGTTCCTCCTTTTTCCTTCCTATTTGCAGCGTATGCAGAGGCAGGCTGTCAAGCTTTTGATACCCGGGCAGGCGAGCCCCGGCCGGGTGGATGCCGGCAGAGCTCGCCTGTCTCAGAGTACTTCGTTATTTGCTGACCTCGCCGATGAGGCCCAGCTCCTGGGCGATGGCCAGGTTGACGCCTAGAACATTGACAGCCTCCTCGCCGAAGATGCCCAGCACCTTGTGGGTGGTGTTGGCTTCCACGATCTCTTCCAGGCGCTCCTCGCTCAGACCGGTATTCTCAGCGAGCGCGGGGATCTGGACCGCCGCAGAGGCGGGGCTGATGTGGGGGTCCAGGCCGGAGCCGGAGGCGGTCAGCAGATCGCCGGGGATGTCCCCTACGGTCAGGCTGGGGTGGCCGGACAGGAAATTGTTGATGTCGCCCTCCACGCGCTCCGCCAGGGCGGGATTGCTGTTGGCATAGTTAGCGGAGCCAGAGCTCAGGCCGGCGTACTCGCTGCCGTCATTGTAGTAGCTCACGCCATCCTCACCCACATAGTAGGTATTGTAGTGGTACTGGGAGGGACGTCCCCTCATAAACCGGGGATCGGTGAACTCCTGACCCACAAAGCGGGAGCCTACCGGCTGACCGTCCACATAGATCAAGTTGCCTCCTGCCTGTGAGGGGAAGATAAGGCTGCCCAGGCCGGTCATCAGGACGGGAAAGAGGAATCCGCAGATCAGCAGCAGGACCAGAGTGGTCACTACTGCCTGGCGGATGCTGCCCGCCGCAGAGCCTTTGCTTGTACTCATATTGAAGAACCTCCTTAGAAGCCGATGAAGCCGATCATTTCCAGCAGAGGACTGATGATCAGGTCGATGATCTTGATGCCGACAAAGGGAGTGATGATACCGCCGACGCCGTAGATCATCAGGTTACGGACCAGCATTTTGCTGGAGGACATGGGACGGTACTTGACGCCTTTCATGGCCAGAGGGATCAGGCAGGGGATGATGATGGCGTTGAAGATCAGAGCGGACAGGATCGCGCTGGTGGGCGAGGCCAGTCCCATGATGTTCAACACGCCCATCTCAGGAATGGCCAGCATGAACATGGCCGGGATGATGGCGAAGTACTTGGCGATGTCGTTGGCAATGGAGAATGTGGTCAGAGATCCGCGGGTGATCAGCAGCTGTTTGCCGATCTCCACCACCTCCAGGATCTTGGTGGGGTCGGAATCCAGATCCACCATATTGGCAGCTTCCTTGGCGGCGGTGGTGCCGGAGTTCATCGCCAGACCTACGTTGGCCTGGGCCAGAGCGGGGGCGTCGTTGGTGCCGTCGCCGGTCATAGCGACGATCTTGCCCTCGGCCTGTTCCTGCTTGATGACGGTGATCTTGTCCTCAGGCTTACACTCCGCAATGAAGCCGTCCACGCCGGCCTCCTTGGCGATGGTGGCAGCAGTCAGGGGGTTGTCGCCGGTGCACATGATGGTCTTGATCCCGATGGCGCGCAGGCGCTCAAAGCGTTCCACCATGCCGGGCTTTACGGTATCCTTCAGATAGATGACACCCAGAATGCGGCTGCCTTCACAAACAGTCAGGGGGGTGCCGCCCAGAGAGGAGACTTCGTCCACCCGTTTGCGCAGTTCGGCAGGAATTTTGCCGCCCTGGGCGATGACGTACTTCTCGATGGCGTCAGCCGCGCCTTTGCGGATGATGGTGCCGTCGGGGAGATCCACACCGCTCATGCGGGTCTGCGCCGAGAACTCAATGAAGCTGGACTTGGGATCGTCCTCCACCTGGCAGCCCAGCTTACGGCCCAGCTCTACAGTGGACTTGCCCTCGGGAGTGCCGTCCCGCAGGGAGGTGAGGACCGCGCAGCGGATCAGCTCCTCCTTGCTGGCGCCGCCCACGGGGTAAAAATCAGCAGCCAGGCGGTTGCCGTAAGTGATCGTGCCCGTCTTGTCCAGGATCATAGTGTCCACGTCGCCGCAGGCTTCCACCGCCTTACCGGACATGGCGATGACATTGAAGCGGGTGACACGGTCCATGCCGGCGATACCGATGGCGGACAGCAGGCCGCCGATGGTAGTAGGGATCAGGCAGACCAGCAGGGCAATCAAAGTGGAGATGGGGATCTGAACATTGTTGTACACCGCAAAGGGATACATGGTGACCACCACGATCAGGAAGATGATGGTCAGGGACACCAGAAGGGTGTTCAGAGCGATCTCGTTGGGGGTTTTCTTCCGGGAGGCACCCTCTACCAGAGCGATCATGCGGTCCAGAAAGCTGTTGCCCGGCTCAGAGGTGATGCGGATCTTCAGCCAGTCAGACACAACGGTGGTGCCGCCGGTGACGGAGCAGAAGTCGCCGCCGCTCTCCCGGACCACGGGGGCGGACTCGCCGGTGATGGCGGACTCATCCACCGAGGCGATGCCCTCAATGACCTCGCCGTCGTTGGGAATGATCTCGCCGGCGCTGACCAGGACCACATCGCCCTTCTTCAGCTCGCTGGAGGAGACGATGGTCTGAGTGCCATCCTCGTGGAGCAGGTGTGCCTGGGTATCCTTCTGGGTCTTTTTCAGAGAGGCCGCCTGTGCCTTGCCCCGGCCTTCAGCCACGGCCTCCGCGAAGTTGGCAAACAGAACAGTGACAAATAGGATCGCACAGACAATGATATCATAGATTCGCAGCTGCTCGGCATTGGCATCGCCGAACAAACCTGGTACGAAGGAGAGCAGCAGGGTGATGAAGAATCCGATCTCCACTACGAACATGACCGGGTTTTTCATCATGTAGCGGGGGTTCAGCTTGATAAACGCACCCTTCACCGCACCCTTCAGGATATCAGGGGTGATAAATTTTGTATTCTGCTTTTTACTCATGGTTCAAAAGCCCTCCTTAAGCCCACAGAGTCAGATGCTCTGCAATGGGGCCCAGCGCCAGCGCCGGGAAGAAGGTCAGCGCAGCGAAGATGTAAACAACGCACACCAGGCCGATGGTGAAGGTGGCGCTGTCGGTCCGCAGAGTGCCAATGGAATCGTTGACGAACTGCTTACGCATCAGGGAACCGGCAATGGCCAGCTGGATCACGATGGACAGATAGCGGCCGAAGAACATGGCCAGACCGGCGGTGATGTTCCAGAAGTAGGAGTTGTCCGCCAGACCCTCGAAGCCGGAACCGTTGTTGGCAGCGGAAGAGGCGTACTCATACAGGACCTGGGACAGGCCATGGAAGCCGGGGTTGGTGATGCCGGCCAGACCGCCTTCGGTAGAGACCGCCAAGGCAGAGAAGGCCAGGATCAGGAAGGGGTGGATAATGATGCACAGAGCGGTGAGCTTCATCTCCCGGCCCTCGATCTTCTTGCCCAGGTACTCCGGGGTACGGCCGATCATCAGGCCAAAGATGAACACGCCGAGAATAGCATACATGATCATGTTCATCAGGCCCACGCCCTTGCCGCCGAACACCACATTGAGCATCATGTGCAGCAGGGGAATCATGCCGCCCAGGGGAGTCAGAGTATCATGCATGTTGTTGACCGTGCCGGTAGTAAAAGAGGTGGTAGTGGTGGTGAACATGGCGGACTGGGCAATACCGAAGCGGACTTCCTTGCCCTCCATGCTGCCCATGGACTGATCCAGCCCCAGCTTGGCCAAGGCCGGGTTGCCCTGGCTCTCAGACCAGTAACAGACACTCAGGCCGATGAGGAAGATGATGCCCATGGCGAAGAAGATGGTGCGGCCCTCGGAGCCGTAGAGCTTCGCGGTGAAGCTGGGCTTGCTCACCAGTTCGCTGGTCTTGACCAGATCCTGGGTGGTGGCGCTGTGCTCACTGGAGCTGGCGGTCTTACGGCGGCGGTCTTTGACCATCTTGCCGAACATGATCACGCAGGCGCCGGGCAGGATCATCATGGAGTAGAGCTCCACCAGATCGCTGATGATGGTGGGGTTCTCAATGGGAGTAGAGGAGTTGGCACCCAGGAAGCCGCCGCCGTTGGTGCCGATGTGCTTGATGATCTCCAGCGCGGCCACGGGGCCCATGGCGATATCCTGCTGAGTCCCCTCAATGGTGGTCACCGTCACGTTGGGATCGAAATTCTGGGGGACGCCCTGCCAGATCAGGAGCATGCCGCCGATGATGGAAAGAGGAATCAGAACGCGGGTGGTCACCTTGACCAAATCAGCATAGAAGTTGCCCACGTTGTCCTTGCTCTTGCCAGCCAGTCCGCGGACAAAGGCGATGCAGGCGGCGTAGCCAGTGGCGGCGGACACGAACATCATGTAAGTGATGACCAGCATCTGGCTGAGATAGGACAGGCCGGACTCACCGGAGTAGTGCTGTAAGTTGGTGTTGGTCATGAAGGAGATGATCGTGTTGAAGGACAGGGTCTCCTCCATCGCGCCGATGCCGTTGGGGTTGAAGATGGGAAGAAACTGAATTCTCAGGACCAGATAGCCGACAAACACCATCACGGCGTTGGTCAGCAGAAGAGCCAGCGCATACTGCTTCCAGTTCATGCCCTTGTCGGGATGAATGCCGCACACCTTGAAAATCCCGCCGTCCACCCGGTCGAACACCGGATCGGCGAAGGTGCGCTGGCCGGAAGCAATATGATACAGATAGTTCCCGATCGGGATGACAATGATCATGAAGATGATCACTGTTAGGACAAGCTGTAACATATGTGTTGTTCCTCCTGTGCGAAACTCGCTTTACAAATGACACATTTGGGGTCAGAAACGTTCAGGGTGTACCAGGGCGTAAACCAGATAGCCGCCCATCAGCACGATGATCGCACCTAATAAAATCATACCCATACTCAATACCTTCTCTCATTCCTCGTGGAACTGATGCTCACACCAGTCAGCCAGCAGCTTTACTGATCCGAAGCAGACCAATAAGACCGCGATCATGATGACGTCTTTCATAGAAACCATCCTTTCCAAAGTTCTGTTTCCGGAACGGACGTATTATAGCACGCAGGGGATTAGCAGGCGGTTAACGTATTCACAGGAGAATTAAACTTGCATTAAGAAAAAGAAATAAAAAAGATAAAAAGAAAGAAGGACAATTGGCTCCTAATACAATTTTAATACGGCGGATGATTTGCAAATCTCACACAAACAGGGCTTGTAGTAGAATCATTTTTAAGGAAGTGATCTTGTGGAAGCTCTGGTACTGGTGGGCGGGACGCTGCTTGTCTGGACCGTCGGATTCTGGGCGGTGGGCCAGCTGGACCGCTTTTTCAAGGAGAAAAACGCTCCCTGCCGGAGGGAGCGGGAGGGGCAGACCCGCAGAAAAAGAAAAGTTCTGTGCCGGAACGCGGGAAAAGCGGAGGGACAGAGGTAAGACAAGGGGAGGGGCCCAGACTGTGTTTTTACATAGTCTGGGCCCCTCCTGTATTCGAAACAGGTCTACGACCGCAGAAACAAAAAAGTCTGGCCTTGCTGTATCGATTTTCCGCGGAAGATGGGCCGGGCCGCTCCAGCGGCTTCAATTCGCACTGCCCCCGTTGCTGACCGGCAGCGGTGTGGGCAGCTTAAACGCCCACTTTGCGGTGCCCTGGGGGTGCAGGACCTGCTCTATGAGATGTCCGCCACGCGGAAGCCGGGCGGGTGCGCGGATCTGCTCTGCCTGAGTCTGATGCTGTTTTTCCTGGAGGAAAAGGGGGGCCGGGAGTGGACAAAAAAGAGATTGCAATCGACAATGGAATATGGTAATATCAACATATAAACTGTGTCGTATTTCGCCTGGATTGGTGAAAATACAGAAAGCGGGCTGGTTCAGAAAAGGGACCAGGACCGCTTTCTGTGTTATTTGGGGAAGTGTAGATTTTTTAACAGAGGATGCAGGAAATGCGTCACTTCAAAAAAGCAGGGAAACTTGCAAAAACGCGGACTGCCGCGGGACAAGACAGGAGGAGCAAACGGATGAAGGAGACAAAACAGGGGGCGCTGCCCGGGACGGCGGCGCAGGCCAGGCAGCTGAAGGCATGGCTGAAGGAGAACGGGGAGAAGCCGGGGGCGGCGCTGCCTGCCCTCCAGAAGGCGCAGGAGATATACGGCTATGTCCCCCGAGAGGTCCAGCAGCTGATCGCGGACGCCCTGCACAAGCCGCTGACGGAGATCTATGGGGTGTCCACCTTTTACTCCCAGTTCAATCTGGAACCCAAGGGGCGCAACCGGATCAGCGTGTGTCTGGGGACCGCGTGCTACATCAAGGGCGGCGGGCGGATCTATCAGCTGCTCCAGGAGAAGCTGGGCATTGGAGACGGGGGCTGCACCGAGGACGGCCGCTTCAGCCTGGATGCCTGCCGCTGCCTGGGCTGCTGCGGGATGGCGCCGGTGATGATGGTGAACGAGGACGTGTACGGCAGCCTGACCGGCGACGAGCTGGACGCCATTCTGGCGAAATATGAGTAAGGAGGGACTGAGCGTGGGGCAGACGGAACACAAAAACATTAAGATCCGCAGCCGGAAGGACCTGGAGGCCATCCGGGAACGGACCAGGCCCCTCCTGGAGGTGGAGCGGGGAGCCCGGATCGTGGTGGGCATGGGCACCTGCGGCCTAGCCGCGGGGGCCAGGCAGGTCTATGAAGCCATGGCGGAGGAGATCCGCCGACTAGGGCTGGAGGACGTGACCCTGGAGCCGGTAGGCTGTGTAGGGATCTGTCAGTTTGAGCCTGTGGTGGAGGTGTACCAGCCCGGAGGCGTGCGCACCACCTATGTGCACATGACGCCGGAGCAGGGCGTGCGGGTGGTGCAACAGCACATCCGGGGCGGCAACCCGCTGGCGGAGTACACAATCGGGGCCGTGAGAAGCGGGAGGTGAAGGGGATGTATCGCAGCTATGTGATGATATGCGGGGGGCCCAACTGCACCCTGCTGGCGGGCAGGCAGGAGAAGCTGGCGGAGGAATTCGAGGTCCAGCTGAAGCTGGCCGGTCTGCGTAAAGAGGTCCAGGTGATGCGGGGCGGCTGTCTGGGGCTGTGCTCCAGCGGGCCCAACGTGGCAGTGTTCCCGGAGGGCACGATCTACAGCCATGTCCATGTGGAGGACGTGGCGGAGATCGTCAGTGAGCATCTGCTCAAGGGCGGCCGGGTGGACCGCCTGCTCTACAACGAGAACGAGGCCACCAGCACAGTCCGCAGCCTGGAGGAGACAGAGTTCTACAAGAAGCAGCTGCGCATTGCCCTGCGCAACTGCGGCGTCATCGACCCCCAGAACATTGACGAGTACATCGCCCGGGACGGCTATGCGGCACTGGAGAAGTGCCTGACCGAACTGACGCCGGACGAGGTGATCCAGATCGTGCTGGACTCCGGCCTGCGGGGCCGGGGCGGAGCAGGCTTCCCCACCGGACTGAAGTGGCGCTTTGCCAGCGGGGAACGGGGCCAGGTACAGAAATATGTCTGCTGCAACGCGGACGAGGGCGACCCCGGGGCCTTCATGGACCGGAGCGTGCTGGAGGGCGACCCCCACAGTATCATCGAGGCCATGGCCATCGCGGGCTATGCCATCGGGGCCAGCCAGGGCTATATCTACGTCCGGGCGGAGTACCCCATCGCGGTGAAGCACCTCCAGATCGCTCTGGAGCAGGCCAGGAGCTACGGACTGCTGGGGGAGGATATCTTCGGGACGGGCTTCTCCTTCGACCTGGAGATCAAGCTGGGGGCGGGGGCTTTCGTATGCGGGGAAGAGACCGCCCTGATGACCTCCATCGAAGGGAAACGGGGAGAGCCCCGGCCCCGGCCGCCCTTCCCGGCGGTGAAGGGCTTGTTCCAGCGGCCCACCATCCTAAACAACGTGGAGACCTACGCCAACATCTGCCCCATCATTCTGCGGGGGGCGGAGTGGTTCTCCTCCATCGGCAGCGAGAAGAGCAAGGGGACCAAGGTATTTGCCCTGGGCGGGCGTATCCAGAACACCGGCCTGGTGGAGGTGCCCATGGGCACCACCCTGCGCACTATCGTGGAGGAGATCGGGGGCGGCATCCCCCACGGGAAGAAATTCAAGGCCGCCCAGACCGGCGGCCCCTCCGGCGGATGCATCCCCGCGGAGCACATCGACACCCCTATCGACTACGACAATCTGGCCGCCATCGGGACCATGATGGGCTCCGGGGGCCTGATCGTGATGGATGAGGACACCTGCATGGTGGACATCGCGAAATTCTTCCTGGAATTCACGGTGGACGAGAGCTGCGGAAAGTGCACCCCCTGCCGGGTGGGAACCAAGCGCCTGTTGGAGCTGCTGACTAAGATCACTGAGGGGCGGGGCACCATGGAGGATCTGGACCGGATCGAGGAGCTGGCGGCCTTCATTAAGAGCAACAGCCTGTGCGGCCTGGGGCAGACGGCGCCCAACCCAGTGCTGTCCACCCTGCGCTACTTCCGGGAGGAGTACCGGGAGCATATCCTGGAGAAGCGCTGCCCCGCCGGGGTGTGCAAGGACCTGCTGACCTACTCCATTGATCCTGTCAAGTGCCGGGGCTGCACCATCTGTGCTCAGAACTGTCCGGCCGACGCCATCAAGGGGAGCGTGAAGAATCCCCACAAGATTGACACCAGCAAGTGCATCAAGTGCGGCAGCTGCTATGAAAAATGCCGGTTCGGCGCGGTGATCCGGGGATGAGGGGGAGTGTGAAAATGGAACATGTGAGTGTGAATACAGTGGATGTGGTGAACCTCAAGATCAACGGGATCGCCTGCCGCGCCCCCGCCGGCGCCACCGTCCTGGAGGCGGCCCACGGAGCGGGGATCGCCATCCCTACGCTGTGTTATCTGAAGGAGCTGAACGCCATCGGCGCCTGCCGGATCTGCGTGGTGGAGGTGAAGGGGGCCAAGAACCTGGTGCCTGCCTGCGTCTATCCCATCGCCGATGGGATGGAGGTGTACACCAATACCGAGCGGGTCCAGGCGGCACGGCGGACCAACCTGAAGCTGATCCTGTCCATCCACAATCAGACCTGCCTGACGTGCAGCCGAAGCGGACTCTGTGAGCTCCAGCGCCTGTGCCGGGAATACGGGGTGGACAACCAGATGGCCTTCGAGGGGGAGAAGATCTGCTACGAGCCGGACACGAGCGCGGTGCATATGGTCCGAGACAACTCCAAATGCATCATGTGCCGCCGGTGCGAGGCTGTGTGCAGCCTGGCTCAGGGGGTGGCCTGCATCGGCACATCGGGCCGGGGCTTCGCCACCCACATCGGCCCCAGCTTTGACAGCCCGCTGAGCGAGACCGCATGCATCCACTGCGGACAGTGCATCATCGCCTGCCCCACCGGTGCCCTCTATGAGAAGGACAACACGGGCCTGGTGTGGAACGCCCTGGGTGACCCCCAGAAGCATGTGGTGGTACAGACGGCCCCCAGTGTCCGGGCGGGGCTGGGAGAGATGTTCAGCCTGCCCATCGGGACGAATGTGGAGGGGAAGCTGGCGGCGGCCCTCCGGCGGCTGGGTTTCGACGGCGTGTTTGACACTGATTTCGCGGCCGACCTGACCATCATGGAGGAGGCCACCGAATTCCTGCGCAGGGTCCAGTCCGGGGGCACGCTGCCCCTGATCACCAGCTGTTGCCCCGGCTGGGTAAAGTACTGTGAGACCTTCCACCCGGACTTCATCCCCAACCTGTCCACCTGCAAAAGCCCTCAGCAGATGTTCGGCGCTATGGCCAAGAGCTATTACGCCGAAAAGATGGGACTGCGGCCGGAGGATATCTTTGTGGTGTCGGTGATGCCCTGCACAGCGAAAAAGTTCGAGATCACCCGGGAGGGGGAGTGCGGCGCGGGCATCCCGGACGTGGATGTTGCCCTGACCACCCGGGAGCTGGGACAGATGATCCAGCGGGCCGGACTGCTGTTCGCGGAGCTGCCGGAGGAGGAGTTCGACCCGGCCCTGGGCATCGCAACCGGAGCGGGGCATATCTTCGGCGCCTCCGGCGGCGTGATGGAAGCGGCACTGCGCACGGCCAGCGAGCTGCTCACCGGCAAGGAGCTGGAGAAGGTGGAGTTCCAGGAGGTGCGGGGCGCCCACGGCATCAAGGAGGCGGCCTATGAGATCGCAGGCAGGACTGTCCGGGTGTGCGTCCTCAGCGGAACGGCCAACGCGGGCCAGGTGCTGGAGGACATCCGAAGTGGAAAGCGGGCCTATGACTTCATCGAGATCATGGCCTGCCCAGGCGGGTGCGTGAACGGCGGCGGCCAGCCCCTCCAGCCCTCTGTGATCCGCAATTTCCGCAGTGTGTCCGCTATGCGGGCCGGCGCCCTGTACCAGGAGGACCAGGAGATGCCCCTGCGGAAGAGCCACAAGAGCCCGCTGATCCAGGAGGTCTATGAGCACTATCTGGACCAGCCCGGCAGTCAGCGGGCCCACCAGCTGCTCCATACCTGCTACACAGACAGAAGCGGACAGCACCGCTGAGGGGAGGAGGCACCCTATAACAAAGGCGCAGGGCCGCGGAACTGAGGTTCCGCGGCCCTTGCTGTTAGAAGATTCAGGAGATGCCGGTGGGAGAGCGGCAGAAAAAATCACAATTTCCCCTGTCACCCGGAGACAGGATATGGTATAATGGGGACCAGAGACGACAAGAGCCGCCCACATCCGTGAGGAGCGGAGCGGAGGAAAGTGAGGTAAGTTGTGGATAACCAAGAGCTGAATACCCATTTTATCAAGGTCATCGGACACCGGAACCCGGACACGGACTCGGTCTGTTCCGCCATTGCATACAGCCGCCTGAAGAACACCCTGGACCCAGAGCACCCCTGCAAGCCCTGCCGGGCGGGACTGCTGAACCGGGAGACGGAGTTTGTGCTGAACTATTTTCAGGTCCCAGACCCCCAGCTCTACACGGACGTGAGCCCTCAGATCCGGGATGTGGACATCCGGCGGATGGAGGGCGTGGATGGGGAGATGAGCCTGCGCCGGGCTTGGATCACCATGCGGGACCAGCAGATCGACACCCTGTGCGTGGTGGACAAGGAGCGGAACCTGAAGGGCCTGATCACGGTGAAGGACGTGGCCACGGCGAACATGGACGTGTTGGACACCTACATCCTGGCGGAGTCAGAGACCAGCTATCAGAACATCGTGGACATCCTGGACGCCAAGGTGCTGGTGGGAGACATCACCGGCAAGAAGGTGGAGGGGCGCATCGTCATCGGCTCGGGAAGCGCGGAACAGATGGAGCGGTCCATCTCCAAAGGGGACATCGTCATCGTGGCCAACCGCAGTGAGAGCCAGCTCACCGCCATCGAGATGGGGGCGGGCTGCGTGGTGGTGTGCGCAGGCTGCAAGGTGTCCCGGACCATCTGCATGCTGGCTGAGGAGCAGGGGTGTATGATCATCAGCACCCCTAACAGCACCTATGTCTCCGGACAGATGATCAGCCAGGCCGCCCCCATCCGCCACTACATGGTGCGGGACGATCTGCTCACCTTCAATCTGAACAGCTCCGTGGAGTCCGCCACCAAGGTGATGGCCTCCGTCCGATTCCGCTACTTCCCGGTGCTGGATGACGACGGGCACTACATCGGCGTAGTCTCCCGCAGAAACATGATGAACCTGCATAAAAAGCAGCTGATCCTGGTGGACCACAACGAGAAGGGCCAGGCGGTGGAGGGGATCGACCAGGCGGAGATCCTGGAGATCATCGACCACCACCGCATCGGCTCCATGGAGACAGACGGCCCGGTCTATTTCCGCAATGTGCCGGTTGGGTGCACCTGCACCATCATCTATCAGATGTACCGGGAGAACGGGGTGGAGCTGGACCGGTCCACCGCCGGACTGCTGCTCTCCGCCATCCTTTCGGACACCCTCATGTTCCGCAGTCCCACCTGCACCCCCCTGGATGAGCAGGCGGGCCGGGAGCTGGCCAAACTGACCGGGGTGGACCTGGAACAGTACGCCAATGCTATGTTTGAGGCGGGAGGCGACGTCACCGGTCGGACCGCAGAGGAGGTATTCAACACCGACTACAAGATCTTCAACAGCGGGGAGGTCCGCTTCGGCGTGGGCCAGGGCAGCTACTTGACCGAGAAGAACCGGAAGGCCAGCGAGGCCCTGATCGGTCCCTACCTCCAGACCGCACTGGAAAAGCAGGGGCTGGACTACATTTTCTACATGTTCACCGATGTGCGCAACTCCAGTACTGAGCTGCTGATGGCGGGCAAGGGCGCTGAATCCCTGGTGGAGAAGGCCTTTGACACCACCGTGACGGACGGGATGGCGGTCCTGCCGGGGGTGATCAGCCGGAAAAAGCAGATGGTCCCTGTGCTGATCAACGCCATCAAGCAGGAGCGGGGCTGAATACACGAAAAAACAGGAGCGACTGGGGCTGTGGGCCCCCAGGCGCTCCTGTTTTTATCTATGCCCGCAGGCTTGTCCGTCTCACAGCTCCACAAGGTAACGCTCATAGCAATTGACCACCCGGGTACTCCCATACTGCTCCTCCCGCCGGATGCCTCTGTTGTAGGAGAGGTGGGTGTGTCCATGAAGGAACAGGGCTGGGTGGAAGAGGTCCAGCAGGCGGTTGAAGGTCTGAAAGCCGGTATGGGCCAGATCCCGGCAGTCCACCATGCCAAAGCCTGGGGAGTGGGTCAGCAGGATGTCGAACCCCCGGTTCCAGAGTAGCTTCGGGGCCAGCTTCAGAGCCCGCATACACATCTCACGCTCAGTATATTGGTGGGGCCCCCTGCTGTACCGCATGGAGCCGCCCAGCCCCAGGATGCGTACCCCCTGATACTCGTACAGGCGGTCCTCCACACACAAGCAGCCGGCGGGTGGAGTTTCCCGATACTTGCCGTCGTGATTCCCGTGGACATACAGGATGGGACAGCTGGCGAAGGTGGCCAGGAAGGAGAGATAGCGGGGGTCCAGGTCGCCGCAGGAGAGGATCAGGTCCAGTCCCTCCAGCTTGCCGGGGGTATAGAAGTCCCAGAGTGCCCGGGATTCACAGTCAGAAATAGCTAAGATCTTCATGGCTCGCTCTGCCGCTCCACACCCTGGAGCTTGATGAGCTCCTGAGCTTTTTCTGTAAATTCTTCAAATTGGGGGATGCGGCCCTCCACCGAGGTGAGCAGCCAGTTCATGGACAGAATGCGGTCGGCGGGCATGGGGGCGTCGTCGCCATAGACCACCCGGCCGCTCTGATCCATCAGTACGCCGTAGAAGGGGTCCAGCCGGTCAGCCTTCAGGGCCTCCCGCAGTACACCGGCCAGCCGCCGGGGCCCGGTGGGCAGCCGTCGGGAGCACAGCACGCTGACTACGCCCTGCTCCATCCCCCACCAGTAGTTGACCGCACTGCTGCCCTGGTCCTCCTGCTTCCAGCTGCCTTCCATCACCCGGCGGACCAGGCTCTGGTACAGCCGGCCCCAGTGGGTCTGGATCAGGGCCAGGTTATGCCGGTTGCCCATCTGGGTGCCCGTGCTGGCGGCCAGCCGGTCCAGGTAGTCGATATAGACAATCCCCTGGGCCTGGAGACGTCCCACCGCGCCGCCGTCCCGGAGATGGGCCCAGTCCAGATAGATGCGGGCGTTGGCGTTCACCATTCGGGCTCCCTGGGCGAAGGCATTGATGCTGGCGATGCTGCCGTAGGTAGGGTAGTCGGCTACATAGCCGATGCAGCCGTCCCGGGTCAGAGTGCCGGCAATGGCCCCCTTGATAAACTTGGCCCCGTACAGCCGGGGGTAATAGGTGCGCACCGAGGGGTAGGAGGTGTTCAGGGAGCAGTTCAGGATCTTCACATCCGGGTGGAGAGCGGCCTGCCGGACGCTGGAGAGCAGCAGCTTTGGGGTGGTGGTGAAGATGACGTTGGCGCCCCTGCGCACTGCATCCTCCACAGCCTGGTCTACCTCCCCATCGGTGCGGACGTTCTCGTAGGAGAGGGTGCGCACCTGCCCGTCGGTGAAGTTCTCCAGAATGTGCCGGCCATACTCGTGGCTGTACACCCATTTGGAGGCGGCGGCGCTGCTGTCGTGGATGAAGGCGGCGCACACCCGGCCCGGGGTATAGAAGGAGAAGCGGGGCTTTTTCACGTCATCTTCCAGCAGCAGGGCGGTCCCCGCATTTTCCAGCCGGTTCTGGATCTCCGGCCGGATGCGGGACAGCTCCTCACAGATCTGGGAGGGCATCTTGCCGCAGGACTCCTGATAGCCGAAGATCTTGATGTAGGTCAAAAAGGCCAGGGAGATGCCTGTGTAGTCCCAATCCCCCCGGAGGTAGGCGTCCCGGAACATATAAAAGAAGGCCCGGAAGGAGTAGATGTCTTCCGCACTCCAGGCATCGCTGTCGGAGCGGCCCAGTGCTTCCAGCAGTTCCGGGTACTCGCCGGGCTGGCGGAAGACGATGAAGTTCAAACCCGTCATCTTGTAAAAGTCCAGAAACTCGTAATAGGCGGCCACCTCCGGGTCGTCAGACGGCTTGGGCAGCAGGCGGGTGACAGTGGCCGGGATAGTAATAGCGCCGAAATACTTCAGCACGCTGACCCGCTTGTGGCCCTCCATCACATAGAAGTGGTTGAGGTACTCCACCACCTTGACAGGGTCCCGGATGCCCTCCTCCAGGTGGATGCGGCACAGGGCGCTCCACTTGGCGGCGAACTCGGTGTCCGCCGGGAGGATAGGGTAGAACCCTCGGGAGAAAGCGTCCCCCCGAAGGTGGTTACAGGTGCCGTCGATCTGCTCCACGGGGATCTCCGCCAGACCCAGGGATTCCCGCCGCACCGCCAGCTTCTCCGGGGCATCCGGCAGGGTGCGGGGGCCCGTCTCCTCCCCCAGGGCCTGGGCGGCTTTGACCTCTTTGAGTCCCTGGCGCATCGCCTTGTGATAGTCCTCTGATGGCATGCCGTGCCTCCTTTTGATCTGGCTGTACCGTACCTTGTCATTGCACGCTTTGGGCCTATTTCAATAACAAGGTATCACAGAAATGGGAAAAATTCAATTCCTTTCCCCCAAAAGAAGGGAGAGGTGATGTGCGGCATGAGGCCCGACACACGCAAGTGGCCCCTGGCGTGCCGCAGGGCACG
Source organism: Lawsonibacter asaccharolyticus (assembly GCA_003112755.1). Lineage (NCBI taxonomy): Bacteria > Bacillati > Bacillota > Clostridia > Eubacteriales > Oscillospiraceae > Lawsonibacter > Lawsonibacter asaccharolyticus. The sequence goes on from BFBT01000001.1 coordinate 2,604,278, forward strand.
CCGGGGGCGGTGCTGGCCAGCCAAATCAGACGGATAAATCCGGCCTCCGACTATCTTTTGATCTTCAGGCCGATGGTCTGGCTGAAGTGAAAGGCGCCGAAGAACAGTAGATACAGGGGAAGACTACACTGTAGCGCGCCTGCCCCGGCCTGCGGTGACCAGCTGCCAGAGGGGGAGCAGAAAGAGGAAGAATGCCGTCAGCAGGGAGGCGGCGGGGGCCCCGGCGGAGGCCAGGGGGACACCCCCGGCAATGGACCAGGGGATGAGGGGGGCCACCACCACGGCGCTGTTTTCCAGATAGATGGCCAGCTTTTCCCGGCTTTTCTCCAGACCGCCGCACAGCTGGTGGGTGAGCATGATGGACAGAGTCTGGTTGCAGGCGATGGCGCTGGCGAGGACGGAGGTGACCAGCACTGCGGCGTAGGGGGACAGGACCGCACCCCACGCCTCGATGCGTCTCCGGATGGGCTCCAGCAGCCCGGTCCTCTGGAAAATGCCGGAGTAGGAGGAGGAGAGGCAGACGATGGCCCCCACCTGGAGCATGGAGACAATGCCGCCCCCGTCGATCATGGTGGCCAGCTCCGGGCTTTGGGCGGAGAAACCCAGGACGGCGTCCTTCAAAAGGGTCAGGGGGGCGGCGCCCTGATAGGCGAGGCAGAGCACCGCGGCAGCGGCGATGCTGGCCAGCATGGCCGCCTTCACCCGCACCCGCAGGGCGGAGAGCACCAAAATCAGAGCCGCCGGGATGAGGGGGAGGGGACCCAGACGGAACTCCAGGGCGAAGAGGGGGGCGATGTCCGCCGCCTGACCGGCGGCGGGGGAAGACAGGCCGAAGAGCAGATACAGCCCGGCGGCGAGGGCGAAGGGGACCAGGCAGGTCCGCAGCATCTGCCGGATGTTCCCAAACAGGTCGGTCCCGGTGAGGTCGGCCACCAGCAGGGCGCTGGTGGAGACGGGGGAACACCGGTCTCCAAAGTAGACCCCGGACAGGATGGCACCACCGGTCATCAACGGGTCGGCCCCCAGGGCGGCGGCCATGGTCATGCAGACGGCGCCCATGGTGGCCGCCGAGCCGAAAGCAGTGCCAGTGAGGAAGGAGACCAGGCAGTTGAGCAGAAAGGAGCACACCAGGAACAGACAGGGCTCCATTACCCGGACGGAATAGCACACAATGGCCGGGATGGTGCCCCCCGCCCGCCAGAGAGAGGTGAGGATGCCGATGAGGACGAAGGTGGTCAGGATATTTTTAGCGGCCCGGACCCCCTGAGCGGACATACCCAGCACCTCCGGGAGAGAAAAGCCCTTTCGGATGGCGTACAGGGCAAAAATGACATATCCCAGCAGCAGGGCGAACAGGAGGGAGATATGGAAGATGACGCACACCAGCAGCGCCGCTGCGAACAGAGAGAAGACAAGGAGCTCCATGACGCACCTCGGGTTGAAGAATGACAAAAGGAGGGGAGGACCTACTGGTCCCAATGGGAAAATCGTCCGTTGAGCGTAGGTACGGCTATTATAAACGAAACGGAGGAAAAGTACAAGGACGGGAACGAAGTCCCCGCCCCGCGGCATGGCGTTGTGTTTTCCGGTATGTGCGATAAAATTCGGAATGATCCGCAATATGCGGGGACAGAGATCGTGCTTATCAGGTGAAAGGTACGTTTACAGGCTCAGGGCCGGAAAGAAAGCGGGCTATGGAGGACCGGAAGATCATCGAGCTGTCTGGATGCGGATCGAAGAGGCGGCCTGATGTTTTACATCAGGCTGTGGGAGGAGCCGCTGACGAAGGCTCAGGTAGAAAGCGGCGGCGATTGGAGCTTTGCCAGATGTGAGGATATCATGATGACCACAAAGACGGGACCTATCTTTTGTACTATGCCGGCCATGTGCAGTTTATCGCAGAGACGGAAGCGGCTCATACATAAAGAGCTTTGAACCTTATAAAAATCATATTTATGAGGAGAACCCCATTTGTAACTCCGAAGTCGGGTTATCAATGGGGTTCTCCATTTATACAGTTTCCAAATGCCTATTTTTCATACCTGCGCAGAAGATCAAGCAGTTTTGCGGCATGTTCCGCTTCATCTTCCGCAAACTCGGAAAACAGTTTGGCAAGCGCCGAGTTATCCTCCTCGAGTTCATGGGCGTAGGCCTGATAGTCCCGTACAAGTTCAGTTGAATTTTGCCAGGCCCTGAGCACATGGTCCCGGTTAGTAATGGTAAAACCATTTTTGGTATCCATAGAAATACCTCCTAAGTTTGATATTGTTTTCGTATCTCTGTCATTAGCTGCCGTTTGTTCATCGGTGGCAGACAGGAGTGATTCCGGCACACATAGAACGTGGTTTCTTCGTTCAACAGCTTATATTCTTCCGATGGATGTTCCAAAACCTTGACTATGGCATCAGATGGCAGCACAAATGGAAGGTCGTTCAAGTGCTCTCCGTTCGGGACTGCGGTGATCAAAAGCGGCGGCTCCCAAAAATCTGACAGAGCCATTAAAAACATGGAATATCCGGCAGGATATCGTTCCGCTTCTCCTGACATATAGGCAAGCTGTTTGTTCAGAATGTTCTCCATACCCTGATCCGGCAGCAATGCATTCACACGTACAAGCACATATGCTAGGAGGGAGTTTCCACTGGGGATCGCCCCGTCATAGCACTCTTTCGGGTGAAAAAGCAGCGCTTCGTTCTCTGTGCCGCTGAGATAAAAGCCGCCATGGAGCGAATCGTGATACTGGGCGACAGCTTCTCTGGTGAGCTGTACCGCACGGCGAAGAAATGTGCGTTCCAGTGTGGCGTCATACAGAGAAAGCAGAGCAAAAATATAGCTTGCATAATCATCCAGAAAACCGCGCGCCCCCAGTTTGCCGCCCCGAATGCTTACATAAAGCGTATCCTGATCGCACAGGCTGTTCTCAAGAAAACCTTGCGCCCTTTTTGCGGCGTCCAGATATCTGGGATCCCGACTGCACCGGTACAGCCGGCACAGCGCCGCGATCATAAGGGAATTCCATGCCGTCAAAACCTTGTCATCTGTATGCAGGCGGGTGCGACTCCGCCTGTATTCCTGCAATGTGGGCAGAAAAGGGTCAAAACGGGCATCTGTCAAATTTTTTGTGTGGAGAAGATTGGGAATGCTCTTACCCTCAAAGTTCCCCGCTTTTGTAATACTGAACCGTTCACAAAAGGCGGAGCCGTCGGCTTGCCCCAGGAGCTCGATGATCTCCTGCGGAGTGAATACATAGTATTTTCCCTCCTCGCCATCGCTGTCCGCATCCTGGGCGCTGTAAAAGCCGCCGCTGGGAGAGGTCATTTCATTGAGAATATAAGAGGCTGTCTTTTCTGCAACTCCCAGATAAAATGACTGCTCCGTGAGATCATAGGCTTTGCAGTAGGCGAGGATCAGCAGAGCGTTATCATAGAGCATCTTCTCAAAATGCGGAACAAGATAATACCGGTCTGTGGAATATCGGCAAAATCCGTATCCAATATGATCAAACAGTCCGCCTGCATACATCTTTTGCAGGGTTATTTCCGCCATGTTTAAGGCGCGGCTGTTCCCGTGCTTTTCGTATTGCTGCATCAGAAACAGAAGATTGTGGGGGGCTGGAAATTTCGGTGCGCCGCCGAAACCGCCAAATGACGCATCAAAGTTCTGCTGATACCATTGCAGGGCAGTGTCCGGTAAAGTTTTATCTGCTTGTGACGCAGGAGTACGATGCTGATGGAGAGCCTCCGTGATTTTGTTTGCGGAGCGAAGAAGGGCGTCCCGCTCGTTCTTCCATTTCTGCTGAATAATGAGCAGCAGTTCTTTGAGTCCTACGGCCCCGTATCGGGCAGTCTTAGGAAAATAGGTCCCAGCGAAGAATGGTTTCTGCTCTGCGGTCATAAAGATGCTGACAGGCCAGCCGCCCCTCCCGGTGAAAGCCTGACAGACTGCCATATAAATGCTGTCAATGTCGGGGCGCTCTTCTTTATCTACTTTGACCGACACGTAGTACTTGTTTAAGATATCAGCGATTTCAAGATCCTCAAAGCTTTCACGGGCCATTACATGGCACCAGTGGCAGGTGCTGTAGCCAATGCTCAAAAAGATGGGTTTATCCTCTGCTCTTGCTTTGCAAAAAGCTTCCTCGCCCCAGGGGTACCAGTCTACCGGGTTTTCCGCATGCTGGAGAAGGTATGGGCTTGTCTGATATTTCAGATGATTGCTCAAATCCTCACCTCAGTTTTTCAGATCCCCCATTGCGGGGCCACCGCTGCCGATGCTCACTACTTTGTGTTCCAATCTCTTTCCTAAGATTGAAAATTAGGCTGATTCCGAGTTTGCTCCCGTAGTGATCTCATATACTTCTCCCCATGATGATTCTGATGATAGTGTGGTCTAAAAGGAGAAAAGTATGTCTTTTCTTTTACGTCCCATGATTTGGTACAAATTCATAGGCGGCATGGTCGCTTTGAAGGGAAAATATTGCTTTTCCTCTTTCCCACAGCCTTGCCTGCAAATGCACATTACAGCTTTCCCGAATGGTGCTGGACATCTTTCCGCACTGTGGCGCACGAAGAGGGTGGCCCGTATGTGGGGATGTTATATCCAACTCCAGCAGGAGGCTGCCTTGAGACAGACAGATATGTTCCGGGGTAAATGCTTGAACTTTGACGCCTCTGTAGGTTGCCAAACGATACTCCCTACCTTGGTACACGATCGCGCAGATGCATCCGCGGAAGGAACTTCCGCAAAAGGGGATATGGGCGATCGAGATCATGATAGAACATGCGCTCGGGAAATCGTTGCACTGCATCCACAGGTAGGAGCGGGGAAAAGAGGTTCCGCTGTCCTTCTCTACATAGCCGAGACCACCTTCGAAGCTATGCACATATCCATCCATTCGGACGCTGCCTTGGAGTGTGTGGGCCATGCTGAGAACGCCGTGCCGGCACTCCATGGGGAAAAAACGGAATGGCCCCATGATATCGGAACAGAGCGGCGCAAGCGGTCCGTACACGATCTCACCGCTGATGCCGGGCAGCTCAATATGGCAGCCCTGGCTCGAAAACCAACATCGGTCCGCCTGTATCATACCGTTACAGACGGTCAGATCCGACACCTGAAATTGTCGGGCACCTTCTCGAGAGATCAGTTGGATAAAATCGCCGCTCACTGCCCGGCCGGGAATGAATGCTACCATGTCATCCCCTTTTTGATGCTTAAAATACCAGCCCTCAAAACCTTTTTGTCCCGACATACGCATGTTACAGCCCTCCTTTGAGGAATGGACTAAGTATGCCCATATGAGCGGGATATAAGACGATCTTTATTTGCTTCTCAACGAAACGCAGGTGCATTCTCTTTTCATGTATATACGGTCCCAACGCGTCATAAGCGTACGGCGGCGGCCTATTTTCGAATGGATAATGGATTTTCAAGGCAGCTCCTACCTCTCATGCATGATATGCACACGGAAGAGAGCTGCCTTTCACTTCTGCCGGCGGTTTTGGATCTGATCAGCGTTTTCCGGAAGCATACTTGCCCATGTGTATGTCCAGCACCCCTCTGGGCGGCTGGATCAGGGCATCCTCATACCGGCACGTCCACTGGATCTGACGGCTCAGCTGGCCGTCCTCTATGCCGTCTATGGTTTCCCCGTCCTGAATGGAGTTGTCATGCTCCAGAATGTAGGAAGCCGCATTGTAGGCATGGTTCACCACCCAGTTGGGGTCCATTCCGTGGAAGTGGTACTGGAGGTCCGGCAGGAACAGGGTGCTCATGCCCACCGTGTCGATGAGCATATCTTCGGTGCCCTCAATGTTGAAGAAACGGACATTGACCCCAAAGCGAATGAAACGGTCCGGCCCCTCGATCTGGTGGGAGCGCACATCCTCCGCCAGAAACAGTTTGCCGCAGTTCTGGAAATAGAACGCCTCACAGGTGGGATACAGCTCCGCCAGAGCCGCCAGAAAGTCGGCATCCAGGTTGGCCCGCTCCAGAGCCGGAAGCGCCGCCGCCAGCATATCGGTGGCTACCACCTGATACCGGCATTCCCGGAAGATCCGCTCCCGGTCCTCCTGGCAGTCCCACATCTGGCTCATCAGGAAGGCGTCAAAGCCTTTGCCCTTGAACTTGTCGCATTTCATCACCATCAGCTGCACCGGGCATTTGCCATCCTGAAATTCAGCGATATGACCCAAGGCGGCAAAGCCGGCCATCTTTTTATCACGGCAGAAACACTCTACGGCACCGATGTGCTTTTCCATCACAGCGGTCATCTCATCCTTGTCCGGCATATCCACCGGCTCTTTGAACAGCATCTGAATGAGATAGGGGCCGCCGGGCTGGGGGCCTTTTTTGTCATCCAGGTTCTGCTGGAACACTTGATTGCTCATTCGATTTCCTCCTTATAGCAGTAGATCATGCGGCAATGGACAATCACTGCTTTGTGTGTGGAGTTACTCCAAAAACTAAAAAAAGAGCCACGCAAAACAGAATCAGTCCAATAAAATTACGCTCTATCAGCGGTTTTATGGCCATGAGAAGCAGAAAACCGCAAATCAGAATAATTATACCGTTCATTTCCTTCATTTTCGTTCTTTCGGTCTGTTAGCGAACAGCTTCCACCGGAACTCCAGTTCTTTCTGGACAAACTCTTTCGGCAGGCCCCGGGGGTTGGCGATGAGATACCATACCCGAAAGGTGCGCTTCTCCGGGTCTGTCTCCTGCCGGTAGAGCTGATAGCCCGCCTCATCCTCCTGCGACCACTGTCCTGTCTGCCGCTTGGCCTGCACAAAGGGTTCCACCACCCGATCCAGTTCCTCCCTGGTGCGGCTTGAGGCCCAGGCGTGATCCACATCATTGGTATAGGAGAAGTGGAACAACATCGAACCCATCCAGTTCTTTGCCTTGTGTTCTGGCGTTCCGCGCAATTCCGCCAGCTGTTCCGCCGTTCCGTACCGTTCCACCATCTGCTCCCGCACATAGATGTACCAGCTGTAGTCCTCCGGCTGGGTAAAGGGGGTGCAGACCGGCTGGAGCGCCTCTGCCGGGTCCGCCTCAAAGCGGTCGATAAAGTCGAGGTAGTGGGCTTTGATCAGGGGCAGGAAGGTGTCCAGCAGCCCGGTGTTCAGCAGCAAATCTTCTGTGAGCATCCGAAAGAACGAACCGCCTGTTGTCGATTCTATTCTGAAAGAGTAGAGGTAGTCATCTTCCTGCTTAATGATACAGCTGAAACCTACCTCCACATTTCCATGGCCGATTTCGTAGTCTATGTAGTTGTAGCGGCTCCGCTCAAACCAGATCTGATAGGTCAGCCCGTTTTTCATTTTCTTTTTGAAGTCGCCCTTTTTCAGCCGTTTCCAGCCCTTTTTCTCCAGGCCCAGGCCGTTCCATAGGTAGTCCAGAGCCTCCGCAAAGATGTCCGCCGGGTGTTTTTGTTCCACCATATCCCCCTCCCAACTGCTTATGTCTGTGCCTCGCTGTTCCTGATCGCATCTGCTAATTGACCGCTAACCGTGTCTATGTAGAGATACACTCCGTCCCGGTCGCAGTGGTACAGGTTGGAATAGCTGGTACTCCCATTGGGGTGGATGGGATTGGGCTCCACCACCTCAGTGGCTTCCAGCAGGCCGGCACCAAGCTCCGCCGCGGCAGTGAGGGCCTTTTTCAGCACAGCAAGCTGTCCGTTGCTCCAAAGTCCCTCCAGATCCTCCAGCACCTTTGGGTCCTGCTCCAGATCCCGGAGAAGCTGTACCACCTGCTTCGGAGACAGGTACACACCGGCACAGTAGTTTTCAACAATCTGATTTTTTGCCGGATTGGGAAAGGCTGCTGGCGCCACCTGTGCCCACGGGGTGAAATACCGGGCATATTCCGGCTTCTCCTCCACCAGAAAGGAAAATGCGCTCCCCCGGGTGTAATAGTAATCCCGGAAAAAGCCCTGGATCACCGCAATGTAAAAGCCATGGCTCTTATCAAACAGCTCGTCTGGTGCTGTCCCCGCCCCGACCCGCAGGGTATCCAGATATTTTTCCGCATAGAAATCCTCTATCCCATGCTGTGCGGCAAGGGCCAGCACCTTTTCCTCCTGCCCCTGCTGGACCCAGGTAAGTGGGGTAAAATACCATTTCTGCATTTCTTCCGGCGAAATCGGGTGAAAACTCACATCGTATCCCATACACTTCCTCCTTAGTAATCCAGTAAAATGGGAACCTGCTGTTCCTCGGCAAACCGCATAGCCCGACAGAACATGGAGAAGGCGAACTTGGCAAGAGATTCCGTATCATACTGGGTGTGCTCCGGGATGTCCGCCTTGCTGTACTGTCCATTCGGGCCCACGGTCCCGTCTACCGGGTATCCCTCCGTGTCTGCCCAATCAAGGATGGTGTCCTCATCGGCCTGCCACGCCAGCTGGTTCAGTTTCTCCAGCTCCTTCCGCAGTCCGCCCAAAGTGGCAATCAAAGCCGGATCGTCGGTGGGCAGGGGAGCCTTGAATAGGAGGGGGGCTTCCAGCGGGAGCCACCAAGTGGTCCCCCGGAACAGGGACCACACCCGCTCCTCATCTGATGCAAGGCGGGCGACCAGAGGATGCTCCCCAAAGTTCCAGTCCTTCTCCACGGTGGGGGGCACCGGCTCATCGTACGTATGGCAGGCGGCCACCAGCAGCATAGCGCCGAAGGCGTCCCAATCGGGCTTGTCGGTGTAGTAGGGTTTCTCATTATCTTCAGGCCAGGGGGTGCAGGGGAGCTGGCCCGGCTGAGAAATGGCGCTCAAGATCTGATCCCGCCAGTTCTCCACCGCCGCCTGGATTTCAGCTGGGGACATTTCTTCCTCGTTATCAGCAACTTCTCCATCCGGCGTGATCCGGTTAAAGGTGTATCCGTTTTCCTCCGCCCACTGCTGGACGACGGTTTTCCAGTTGTGGGAGTAGTACCGGGTCAATGTTCCGGCATAGATATCAAGTCCCATAGTGATTCCTCCTTTTCTGCTTGGTCAAAGCCGTTCCAGGGTACAGTCGTGCCCGGAATGGTCCGTATCCAAAATGATTTCCACAATGGTGTCCATAGTCTCTTTTCCGAGATCGCGGACGCTTTTTTCATAGGCCAGCCACTTGATGCGGATGGGCTGGCCATACTCATGCCGCCCAAAACCGCCCCGGAGAATGTCATTGAAGGCGTCCAGGTTCCGACCAATCTTCCAGTCCAAACCGAAGGTAAATACCCGCTCCACCTCGTCATAAAAACCGGCCATGTTGGAAAAGCGGCGACCGTCGATGGTGAACACCTCTCTCATGTCCATATAAACGGCTCCTTTAAGTGGTATTTCTCCATGATCTTATTTTCCAGAGCTTCATAGGCATCCATATCCTCTGGCTGCGCTGGAATACCCTTTTCCCACCAGTAACCGTTCCCATAGTAGAAAAACATAGCCCAGTAATAAGGCAGATCATGGCTGAATATCGCCACTCCCAGGGCATCGGCCACTGGCTCTGCCAGCGGTGAGCGTTCCACTATCTGGGAGGCTTCCTCATAGGAGATCCCCACCAGCTCCACCAGCAGGTGCTTCACCAGTTCGCAGAAGCTGTACTGGTTGAAGATGACCTGACCATCCTCATCGTTGAACACAAGTCCATCTCTCACCATGGCATTTCTCTCCGTTTTTTAATCCTCATCCCCAGCCTTGAAGTTGTAGATGGGGCGGATGATCTTCCTCACCTCCGCCGTGGGGCTGATGTTGTCCAGAATATCCTGCATCCCCTTATAGGCCATGGGGCACTCATCCAGGGTGGCCTTGCTCACCGAGGTGGTGTAGACCTCTGCCATCTGTTTTTTGAATTCAGACACCGTGAAGAACTGCTTGGCGTCCGCCCGGCTCATCAGGCGGCCGGCGCCGTGGGGGGCGGAGCAGTTCCAGTCCTCGTTTCCCTTGCCCACACAGAGCAGGCTCCCGTCCCGCATATTGATGGGGATGAGCAGCTGCTCCCCCGCCTTGGCGGACACGGCCCCCTTCCGCAGGATCATGGCGTCGGTATCGATATAGTTGTGGATGGTGGTGAACTGCTCCTCCACATGGAGCTTCATCCCCTTGACGATCTCATCCATCATGGCCTGCCGGTTGAGCATGGCGAAGTGCTGGACGATCTTCATGTCGTGGATATACTGCTCAAACAGTTCCCCGGACACATAGGCCAGGGCCTTGGGGATACTGGTCTGCTTGAGGTTTTTCAGCTTCTTCAGCTCTTTCTGGATCTCCTTTTCCCGGCCCTCCGCTTTCATTCGGGGAATCAGCGCCTCGATGGAGGCATCGTCAGTGCGGTTGAGCACCTTGTAGCCCGCCTCCTGATAGTAGCTGGCCACCTCTACACCCAAGTGACGGCTGCCGGAGTGGACCACAATGTAGAGGTTTCCCTCATCGTCCTTGTCCACCTCGATGAAGTGGTTCCCGCCGCCCAGAGTGCCAATGCTCTTTTCCGCCCGCAACAAATCTACATGGCGGGCACAGCACAGCTCACTCAGGTCGATCTCATTGAGATAGCGGTGGGCCTTATCCCGGATGGAGAAGCCGGAGGGGATTTTCTCATAGATCAGCTTGTCCAGCTTTTGAAGCTCCAGCCGTCCCTCCCGGATGCGGGTGGTCTCCATGCCGCAGCCGATGTCCACGCCCACCAGATTGGGCACCACCTTGTCGGTGATGGTCATAGTGGTACCGATGGTACAGCCCGCCCCGGCGTGGATGTCGGGCATGAGCCGGATGCGGCTGCCTGCCGTAAATTCCTGATTGCACAGCTCCTGAACCTGTGCGATGGAGGCACTGTCCACCACATCGGTGAAGATCTTGGCCTCATTGTATTTTCCTTTCATTTCGATCATAATTTCCTCGCAATATTCTATGGGGCGTGGCCCCGTCAAGTCATCTCATACAGCAGGGCAGCGTCGCCCTGCACCAGTTCCAGATGGGAGCGCAGCGTTTCCAGTCCGCTTTGCACCGCCTCGGTGGGCAGATCCCAGTCTGGGGCAATTTCAGCGGCCAGCTCCGGGAGGTCCTGCTCCCGCAGAGCTGCCAGCAGTTTAGACGCCGGTTCTCCCTCCAGCAGAGCGCAGTCCAGGGTATCCTCCGTCTGGGGAGCAGGAAAACGAACATCCAGATCCAGCTCGCTCTCACACCAGTCCCAGATGGCCATATAGACCGCGCCGGAGCAGTCGCCGTTGGACAGTTCCTGCTCCATAGATTCCTCCAAAGCCAACAGGCGGCGCTTTCCCAGCCTGCGGTCCAGAAGGGCAAAGATACGGACAAGGGGATTCTCGCTGACGAGGCTTTTCTCGATGCTCTGGTTGTCAAAGATCCCAAACGCCTCATAGAACACCTTTTGGTCAAAGGTACCCTGTTCCAGCGCATAGGCATGAGCCCGGTCGATGGCCTCTTTTGTGGAGTCGTGATCTTTCAGGGTTGTGGACCGCAGATGATGAAATTTCGTCCACACATTCTCAAAATAGGTGTAGTAGTTGCTCCGCAGCACTTCTACACCGTCCATGCGAATGGCTGCCCGGCCCTCATGGTCGGCGCTTTTGCTGTAACTGGCGGCAAAATACTGGATGTGGCCCCGGAGCGCCGGGCACAAGTAATCATTCTCTAATTTGTTGCGGATTCCGCTCCAAGTTGACATGATAGCCGCCTCCTTTCTGATGCCGCTGTGGGTAAGGTTGATTCCTAATAAATTGAAATTTGAAGATTACATATAATCCTCGATATATGATCGTTCTATAAATTCTTTTACTGCAAATATATCTGCAAACTCCTCATACCGGGGAAATCCGTCCACATTATGTGCTGAGTAAGTCAAATGGAACAGATAGTAAATGTCTCTTCCTATTCCGTTTCTGACAACATATAACACATCATCATTGGATTCACACTTCGCAACCGCCTGGATTTTTTTGCCGTATAAGAAGTGGTCTTGTCCTATTTCTTTGTTTAGTTCAGCAACAAATGCCCCGTCCGCCTGTGTGAAGGGGATCATATACCAGTTAAAATTTTTACCATATTTGTCGTACAGATCACAGAACATTTCTTCTAATGTCATTTTTCCTTCACTCATTTACGGTTCAGCCCCCAACTGCTGCGCTGTTTTTATTGCTCATTGAGATACCTCGCCAATTTCTTCTCCAGCAGTTCCGTCATATCATTGCAGAGGCGCTTTACCTTATCCTGCTCATGGGCGTAGTACCAGATGGTTTCCTCTCCGGGACGGAGCAGGAGCTGGTCGCCGTCCGCTTCTTTCCAGAACTCGCCCAGCACACAATACCGCTCTCCATGGATGGTCAGATGAAATGTTCCAGAGAGTTCAACGATTACACCTGTGGATACATTGATGCCTGCGGTCAGCAGGAAGAACTCCCGCACCTGGGCCGGAAGCGTGAAATCCAGCACCCTTTCTCGTCCTGCGATTTGCTCCTCTGTGGCGGCGGGCTTGATCTCATCAAAGAGGTTAAGCACCTTTGCCAATGCCTTGGAGAACTTGGGGTAACGATGAAACCACTCCGGGTGACTGGCCTTGAATTCCGTTTGCTTTTTCCGCTGCTCTCGCTTCTGCTCCTCGCAGAACGCATCCAGCTCCGCCAGATACCGCTCCTGGTAGAGATCACTGGCCTTAAATGCTGTGCCGCTCTTTTCCAGAATGGCGATGGCTCCCTTTTGGCTGGTAAGCACCGGGACCCACTGAAAGTCATGCCGGCAAGGTTTCAGTTTCAGAAATTCACCGCGATTGAGCAGGGTTTCCAGTTCGGACTCATGCTTGTCCCACCAGCTCCGCCAGGTTTCGGGCGTTTCCCGCCCCTCGGCCAGGTCCAAGAGTTTTACTGTCAATGATTCTTTGTTCATAGGTACATACTCTCTTTCTCAGCTGTCACGATACTTGTGATTCTATGGCTTCGCCATCATCATTGATATAAGTGTAATGAATAAAATCCTCGTCCACATTACTCGGAAGCACAAAGCTCATTCATTTTTGGAATCAGTAATTTATCCATCCACTGACAAACAATCTCAAAGGTATTGTCAATTTTTTCTTCATTTCCTATATCAAGATATATTTCATTGTCTCTTAAACTGCAAAACAGTGGTTGTGTGTTGATGTTTGGTTTGGCGTAACCATAAGGGTCGTATGGACGGGTGTTGATTATATAGCAAACCTCTATGCTTATGCTATCCTTTGTGTTCCCGCCAAATGAGGAAAACGCAATCATATATGTGAAATTTTTACTGTGCCTCGTAAGTGTTTTGTCGGATTTTTTATACTTAAAGCCTAAATGTCCGTACTTTCCTTGCAACTTGTTTCCAAGCATTTGCATTGCTTCGTTAAAGTTCATTGTGCCCCCTCCATTTTTTACAGGAAAAATAAATATAGTTCATTTCTCCGTTTCAGAGGTCGCAGGAATAGATGCTCATGACCCCGTAATCGGTGTGCAGGACAAGCCCGCTTTGGGTAAAGGCAAAATTCACCTGCCGCACCACAAAGGGGTCGTCAATGGCAGCCAGCAGTTGGCCGCTGCTGGTATCCCACAGCTCTATGGGAGAGCTGCCACGATCCTGCTGAACGGCCATCAGGCTGCCCCTTGTCCGCACCATACAGGTGTCTGAAAAATTCAGCCCCTGCCGGACAGAAAATGGGAAAGGATTGGCTATCTCCTCTCCGGTCTGGGTCAGATAGAACTTGCCGCCCACCGAGAAAAACTGGTCATCCGGGGAGAAAAAGGGATGCCAGCTCTCATTGGAGATCACTGTTTTTTGGGCGGACTTCAAATCGACCAGCACATACTCACCCTCGGTGACGCGGTAGGCCGCTTTGCTCTGCCGGGGAGAGAGCATCCCGAAGCAGTAATAGGCAAAATTCGGGTCTTTTGACTTCTTGCATTTTACCGTTTCCCGCCACACCTCCGTGTTGCTGACAAAGTCAAAGACGACGATCTCCTCGCCCGTGTACCACAGGGCCAAGTTGCCGCTGACATCCAGCATGGCCTTCATGCTGTTTTTCTTGTTGGCAAAGGGTGTGATTTCATGGGTGCGGAGTGAGAACTGCTGGAGAAGATAGCTGTTGTTCAGCAGCAGAGTATCATTGGGGCAGAGGACCTGCTCATAGGTCATCCGCCTGGCACCCAGAGAGACCGTTTCAAGGATCTCTCCGCTGCCATTGAAGTAATAGAGGATCTCGTCCTCAAAATCTCCGGCCACCCTCGTCAGGAAGAAGTCGTCCCGTGTGAGGGCGGCAGCCAGGGGCATAAAACCGTTGCTGTCCTTTCCAACAAACCGGTGGCACCGCGCCTGCCCAACAACAGCATCCGGATTCTGATAGACAAATCCTTTCCGCATCTGGCCCATCATGGCGCTGGCCGCCTTGCTCTTGACCTGGAAGGCGGAGTCACACAGGATCTCCTTGACCTTCCCGCCATTCAAGCAGGTTCGGATGATATGTCCGTCAATTTCGATCCGCCACTTCTTATTTGTGGCGGGGTTGAGGAAGGTTTTTTCAATCATGGCTTCGACCTTTCCTCCTTTCGGATCAGGATGCTTTTTCCCTCGGCGTTGATGCTATACAAGTCGTCCAGATGGATGTGGAATCCGTCCTCACGCACGGTTTCTGCCATACCCAAAGCGGCTTTCGCCAATAGAAGCAGCCCCGCCCGGTTTCCCGTTAATTCCAATTCATTTCCATCATCATGGGTGGCAAAGGAGAGGTGGGCTTTCGGTTCTAACGGTAGGATGGGCAGTTGTTCATCATTGAATTGAATGGTCAGTGTTTTGGTTGTCATCGTTTGTATCCCACCTTTTAAAAACTTCTCAATCAAAATCCATCCAAAGCAGGTGTTTTCCGCAGTGGAGACACTGGAACAGATAGCATTGCAGGTGCCCGCCATTGACAGATTCCCGAATCATTTCCTTCTGCTCCTCGTCCCACATAGGATCTTCCAGCACATCTTCCATCACACCCAGCGCCCGCAGTTCTCTGGAACCCACAGGGCCCAGATAGGCGCAGTAATCGCCGCAGTGGGCGCGCCAGTATTCCTGCTGCCAGCCGGAGTAGCCGGGAGTGCGGTGGATGAGCTCGTCCAGCTTTTCAGAATCGTCCACACCATCATCCACAGAGAAATCGTCCTGGAAGCTGCCGTCATATTTCCGGGCCGCCTCGCCGCTGGAGATACACTCCGGGCACAGATGCTCAATATCCTTCACAGCGTAAAAGGGGGCTGTATAGAAAATATGAGTCGTCTTGCCGCAGCAGTCGCAGACAACGCCATCTGGGGACTCCTCAAAAGCGCCGGTTTCCAGAGGGGTGGGGTGATACCGGAAGGTGGGCAGGCCCAGCTGGGCCTGCCGCTCCTTCTCTTTCTGTTTTTCCTCCGGCGTTTTTGGCCTGGGGAGGGCATAGTGGTTGCCCCAGTTCTCCGCATAGTCCTTCAGCGTACCCAGCCGCTTGAGGGTCTTTTTATCGGAACGATTTCCAATTTGGCAGAGCAGTTCGTAGGCGTCCTTCTTAAAGTCCAGCAGATCATACACATCCACCAGCACTTCCTTGGCCTGCCGGTCCTCGGCGTGTTCCAGGTCCTCCTTAAAGGCATAGAGGGCGCGGACACTGTCCGGATTTCCTTCTGTCTCTCGAAACTGCTTTTGGAGTTCAATATATTGCTTCAGGTATTCGTTCATGGTCAAAATCTCCCATCAATCCCACCAGAAGTACCAGACGGCGGACTGTTTCTGGGAAACGCAAGTCCGCTTATCAAGTCTGTGGGGAGGGTTCTGCACGGTCCAGAGGAGTCTCATTACATACACTTACTTTGAACGGTTTGTTCTCCAGATCAAAATCGATCGTGATGCTTCTGCTGTACTGATCCAGATCATTTTCGATGGTATATTCTGTGGAAATCCCAAACTCTGGATGATCGCTGTATGTGTTGGGAAGATGAGTCCAACCATCACTGGAAGGATACCTCTCAATCAAATAATCCTGGGTTACATGGTTCAGTTCCTGATTATCCAATTTGATGCTGGTGTGTTTCTCATCATAAAAAACCACCATGGAATCTACCACACCATCTTCGATTTTTTGAGATGGCGTATCCGACCCTGTGGACACCTGGTTTGTAATGGTCACCTCTAACAACACCCCGTCTTTTTCCAGGAGCCGGATGATGGACCCACCCGGCAGGATCTCCTGCCCATCTTTGGATAGGGACCAATCTGCCCGCGTTTCGTAATACTCTTCACCCACGAACGGCTCCAGGAAATAGGGTGTCTGCCCGCTGATTTTCCAACCATCGTCGGTCAACTGCTTCAAAGAAATCGGGATTGGATAATAAACACCGTTCACTGTCAGCCCCAATTCCATATTTTCCGGCATGGCTTCACTCTCCTGTTCATCCGGCATTTGCGTGATGCTCTCTGTGATCTCCTCTGAAGCAACAGGGGTTTGGGCCGTGCCGCCCTCCCGCCCGCAGGCAGTCAGCAGTACCAGGAAACAGCACATCATCAGTGCCCGAAAGTTTTTCACAGCGTTCCTCCTATCGTTGCTGTTCCGTCATTCCGATACAGCCCATCAATCCCACCAGAAGTACCAGACGGTGGACTGCCACAGGACATCCGCCAGATTGCCCACAGTGGGGTCATCCTGCTCCTGATCCACAATGTCCGGACAGAAGCCGTACTGTTCTGTGGCAGCTTCCATGGCCCTCTCCTCAAGAACGGGAGCCGGGAGCAGGAACTCCAGCTCATCGTGGCTCATAGCGGCAGGGATGGCGCCATACTGCTCGAACCAGTGTTTCGCCACTGCCATCAGGGCCGGGGTGTCAGGACACTCGTTCCAGTTGCCGAAGGGCAGGTAGGCGAAGATCTCCCAGGGGTTCTTTACCGGGATCTTGGCCAAAATGAGGGGGTAGGTCATGTGGCTGTCCGAATCCCAATAGCAGGAGAAGCGGTCATTGTCATAGCCGCCCTCCATCTCGCCCAGGACTTCCTCCTCCCAGTCCAAATCGTCGTCCTCGGCTTCTTCCCTGCGCTGGCCGGTCAATTCCTCCAAAACCGCCTTTCCGTCCTTGACGGGAGCGGAGAGCATCTTCTTTCGATACTCCGTTACCGTTTTGAGGTCAAATTCGTAAATGTCCGCATCATTCTCCGGGTCGGCGTTCATCACCAGACACTCCAACAGCGTTTCGTCATCCGCCTTGATGAGCACGGGAATAAAGCCCTCTTTGAAACTTCCCCGTTTGGCATAGCTGTACGCCGACATGATAGGGTCATCGTCTGCCATGGATGGGAAATAGGTACACTCGCAGTCCAGATACTCCATGATGGCCTGAGCCACCTCGGAAGGCTCCAGCGTGTCCCCGTCGAAGTCCTGTCCCTGCCAGTTTTCAAAGCGTTCCCCGATCACCTCTGCCATAGCCTGATAGTAGTCCTCGTCAAAGGGGATGAACAGGTAGGCTTCATCCTGGAACTCATCGGAGTGATACCGCTCAGGGCCGAAGAAGCGGAGGGCGTTGTCATCAACATCGGCAGGATAGTAGGGGCTGTCGCCCTCTCCGTAGTAATAGCCTGCAAAGGCACGGCCTTGCTGATTGAACAGCACAGAGAACAGACAGCCGTCCAGCTCATCCCGGATAAACGCCCGCAGATCCACACTGGCAGGATCAGCTTTGACCTGTTTGGCCACTTCGCTGTATTCTTTCAGGAAGTCCTCACCCATCAGGTTGTGCTCCATGCACCAGCGCAAATAAATCGCCATGTGGTTGTAGGCGTTGATGGGGTCAATGAGAAGCTCCTTCTCCTCAATGCTTTCAATATGATAGGAGGCATCATCCATCTCACCGTCAAAATCATCATTGGAAAGGGTGCCACGGGTGATAGCATTCTGGCGAGTGGGGTTTACGACAAAACTGATCCCCCTCATCTTGTTCAGCAGAGCGTCTACATCATGTTCCAGTTTATAGTCCAACTCGTCTTCATAAAGCGGAATGACCTGATAGAAGTTGACCTCCTCGCCGCCCGGCAGGGTGCAGACCTCGCTGCCATCCTCCGTATCCTGGGGACCGATCAGGGTAGCAGTGCACAGTTTGGTGTTTTCTGCAAAGGGTTCCCGGTTCTCCACTGTATGACCATGCCCCAACCAGCTGTCACAGTTGATGGGCAGACGGGCCAGGGATTTCAGCAGGCGGATGGGCCAGTACCACTTTTCGTCTTTCATGGACTCCTGATCCAGCTTCCAGTCCGCAGGCAGAGTGATGGCAAGCTCCGCCCGCTCCAGCTTATATTCCGCCAGTTCCTCCGGCACATTCATCCGGTGGGCGCCCATACCCATGGTGACCAGAGTGTAGTAGTCCCGTTCCTCCGAAGGCGGAACAACGCAGATGTCTACATGGATGTCGGGGGAAACCAACTCGTGGAACACATTCTCAACATTGCCGAAATACTGATCAATGTGCCCCTCGACGGCCTCCATCTCCTCCTCGGTGTAGACCTCGGGAACACCGGTTTCTTCATCCTCGGGTGCTTCATCGTCCGGGTCATCGTCATCATCGTCAAGGTCACCGTCCGATGACGCCCAGGAGATTTTCAGGGTCATCTGCTCCTCCGGCAGACTGACACCGGGGCTGCGGGTGATGGTGTGCTTATCGTCTGCAGAAAAGCCGATAGTCTCGCCATCCTTCAGCATCACATCACACGCCAGCACATAGGAGGCAAGGCTTGCCAAAAAGTCCCGCAGTTCCTCCGGCTCGGCGTCGGTGTTCAGCACCTCCATTTCCTCCTTGCCGAACACATCCATACCGTAGGTGTAGCCGTTCAAGCCGCCCTCGCTCCGGTACAGGCCGAACCAGACCCAGTTGAAGATGGGCAGTTCGTCCTCTTTGAGCATATCGGCAAAGCCCTCATAGAAACGAGGCTCAAATACCACACCGCTGGTGTAGATGCCAGTGGCGTATTTCTGGCGGCAGCAGGTGGCCACCAGCTTGGTGAAGAGCTTACCCTTCTCCAGAATCTTTTCCTCTTTGCCCAGAATAGCCACCATGATATGGGCGCGGTGTTCCTTGGCAACTTGGACCGCATCCGGCCACATATAGTTGTTCTCGGCGTTCAGTTCCGCTTCGCCGTTGGGAATGGGATAGGCCGCTAGACTGACAGCGGCGAGCATATCACCTACCTCGAATACCAGTGCGTCGTCATCCTTCTCCTCACTGGCGTCGTATTCATCCACGGTGATGTCCCATTTTTCCTTCATGTCCCGGATGAACTGCTCTTTGTCCCATTCTCCCTTGGACAGCAGCACAAAGCCGGTGAAGACGCCTGTGTGGTCACTCTCGTCCTCGGTCTCTGCCTCGGTCCGCTTTGCGATCTCCTCCTGACACGCTTGGATCACCGCTGGGGCGTCCTCATCCTCCGGGTCCAGCTCCGCCCAACGCTGGGCGTAGGGGATGGCCTTTTCCTCCTGTCCGTAGAGATATTGATAGGCATACGCCATCCGCATATTCCACTGGGACTTGTCCTGTCCTTCCTGCCGGACGGACTCCAGCGCCTCGATGGCCCGCCGCAGGGCTTTATCTCCCCTATAGTTAGGGGTCCCCTCATCGTGATCCCCAATGATGGCATAGTTTTCCAGTGCCCGTGCCATGGCATAGGCAATACGATAGGTTCGCCAGTCCTCTGGGACGGCGTTCAATGCTTGGATGCAGCGGGTGTACTCATCCTCGTCGTTCCACTGCTCGATTTGTGCGAAGAACTCCTCCGCGTTCTCTGGGGTGTAAGGGATATAGTCCATGCCCGTCAGCGCCTCGTCCAGCTCATCCTCTTGCTCCTCAGCGTCCGGTTCCTCCTCGGGCGGTGTTTTCAGGCTCACAGTACCAGCCTCCCGGCGGAAGGTGTGGAAGCTGGCCCAGGGGATGTCACTGTCCTCGAAGAAGGTTTTCGCCTTATCCAGAGCCGCCCGGATGTCCCAGGCGATAAAGTCTACATATCCGCAGTAGAGGCCGGTGGCTCCGCCGGTGAGGGTGAGCACCTCCGGGCCGTCGCCGGTGGTGAACACTTCTTCCAGCTTGTCCCGGAAGTCGAAGATCTTCTCCGTTCCTTCCTTCTCCCGCAGAGTATCCAGGGGATAGCAGAAGAAGCCCGCCACCGCGCCGTCAGCGTGGAGATTGTCCATAAAATCATTGTCGACATTCAAATAGCCGTTGATGAGCGGCACACAGTTGGTGGAACCGGCCATCACATCCAGCCGCCAGTCGGCTTCCGGGTCTTCATTGGGTTTCATTTCGTAGCCAAGATAGCTCTCCAGATAGGCATTTGGATCAGTGGAGAGGGTCGCTCCCTTTTCTTTCAGCATATCGGGCAGCTGGGACAGGAGGAAGGACGGCTCCGCCTTGGGCTCCTCCAGCACATTGAAGTCGTCAATGTACCACATGTGGGAGATCTCGCCCAGCACTTGGTCAGTGAGGGTGGTGAGCATCCACCAGGCCCGGCCTTCCGCCTCCCGAAGCATAGGCAGCAGCTTTTCACAGTAGGCAAAGATGGCGAAGCTGTTTTCACCCTGCTCCTCCAGCCAGATCTGCACATCCTCCCCGGAAATCTCCCAGCCATCCTCGGTACGCAGGCCGATGTTCTGGAGGGGCTGACGGCCCACCAGGATTTTCCAGTGCTCCAGCACCTCCTTGGGGGCGTGCTTCTGGAAGTAGACCAGCTCAAACAGCTTGACCTTGTCGCCCTCCGGGGTGAGGATCAGCTCGTACTTCTCGCCGTTGAAGCCCATCTCGAAGGAGATCTCATCAAAGATCAGATTCAGGGTTTCTTCCATTTGGGCCACGAGTTCTGCGCCGCGGGTGTGGTCTTTGTCGTTGTCCATCATCTGGCGCAATTCTGCTTCCATCTCGGCAAAGGTTTCCCACCAGTTCTCTGTCCGCGCTCGGAAGCACTCCGAGAACTGCGGCAGGGAAATGCCCTTCCTGCACCAGTCGATCAGGTCCTCAATGTCCTGTCGGGTGTTGAGCTTAGGATCATCACCGGGATGCAGTTCCAGAGCTTTTTCAAAATACCGCAGAGCGCGGCCCTCCTGGTCCAGATAATAATAGGCATACCCCATGCGGAAATTCCAAGAATAAGTTTCTCCCAGTTCCTCCTCGTGGGACTTCATCAATTCCAGTGCCCGGTGAAGCAGCTTCCTTCCCTCCGGCTCATTGGGGTCCGCCAGATTGTTGTAGGCCCGGGCCAGCTCCATATCGATTTCCGGGGTATGCTCCTCGGAAGGAATAGCATCCAGAGTGTCAATAATTTTATGGTGTTCGTCGTTTTCATGCCACTTCTGGCACTGCTTCAAAATATCCATATCCGGGTCCTCCTCGTCCTGTTCCGGTTTCCAGTCTTTGATCTGCTGGAACACGCCATTTTCATCCCGCTCAAAGGCGCAGGGAGCGGGTGTGCGTAGCAGCGGAATGATGTCGGGATCGTCGTTGCAGATCGTGTTCAGCTTGTAGATTCCGGCATTGTTGGGGTCGTCCATGTACGCCTCGCTCTCGTCACCAGCGGTGAAGCGCCAGCCGCTGTCCCAGCCGCCGTCCGGCTTCTCCCGATAGCAGTAGCCAACCTTGTAGCCCTCCACCGTGATGCGGTTGGTGGCGATGCAGCCATCGGCACCCTCCCAGTCGGGAAGCAGATGTTTCACATCCTCCGCTTTCACATGGTAGTCCCGGTTGCGGCCAGCGGCGTCGTACAGTTCCTTCCGCAGGGATTCCACATCCCGAGCCATCTCCTGGATCTCCCCCTCGTCCATCATCTCACTGAGGTCATATTCCAGTGGGTTCTGCGCGAAATCCGCCAAAGCCTTGTTCATGGCGTCATGCTCCCCTGGCGTGGCGGTGATGCGGATACGGCGGGCGGGGGTGTTGTACTCGTCCAGATCCTGAAGGCTCACACTGCCGCTGACGCTGCACTCCAGCAGGATGGCGGCCAGGTCGGTGACCACATCAATGGCGAAGTGAAAGTCCATCTCCACGCCATTAGAGTGGGTGAACTCCAGATACTCCACAGTCTGGTGGAAGTCCCAGTTCTGCTTGTCCAGACCGATCTTGGCAAAAATCTCGCTGAGGGAGATTTCCTTCTTTTTCTGATCCTCTAAAAAGGCCACAAGGTTCAGGCTGTCATCCGAGCCTCCAATAAAGTTGCCCCAGTATTTTTTGATATACATCTGTCACGCCTCCTT
Source organism: Lawsonibacter asaccharolyticus (assembly GCA_003112755.1). NCBI lineage: Bacteria > Bacillati > Bacillota > Clostridia > Eubacteriales > Oscillospiraceae > Lawsonibacter > Lawsonibacter asaccharolyticus. The sequence goes on from BFBT01000001.1 coordinate 2,626,503, forward strand.
TTATTCCGGCCACTCATCTCCGTCACAATGGCCGATGAAGTCATAATGCAAACTCCATTATTTGTAGTAGTAGTACCAATTCCCGCCAAATTCCCGGTCACATTCCTCCTGGGAGGCAAAGGTACAGTCCTTGATTCCCTCAATGGGGTAATGGCGCTTTGTCAGCTGCTCTCTGTGATAGGAATTGATGGTTTCCGTCAGGCCGCTCCGCCGCGCCGCCTCTAATTGCGCGTCGGTAGCAAAGATGTAGGACACAAAGTAGTTGTCCGGCTGGATGTACCAGCCAAACTCAACGGCCTGCTGGATGTCAGAAAAGTGGTGTTTCACATCCTCCATGCAGGCTTCTATTACTTTTTGCCATGCGAGCTCAGGTTCCTTATTTCTCATATTCCGCCTCTGCGACACGGGCCTTTTATTTCTCCATTATAGGTGCGGCTCTCCCAGATGGCCTCAAATTCCGCTTTCTCTATGGTGCAGGCGTGGAATTCCTCGCCCCAGACATGGGCGTTCAGTTCATCTACGGTGGGGATCGGCGTGATCTCGATAGCACCGGCGTAAAGGTCGGGGATGTTGCGGGTGTGGCCGTCTGCAAAGATGTCAATGGAGCGATGGGCCAGCCGCTCATTTTCGGTATCCACTTCATAGAAGATGACCGGCGGTTCTCCCTCCGGTGCGTCCTCCCAAAAGAGTTTGATGTACTCGATCATTCCATTTCCCTCATTTGAACCAATGCCAACCCGACATAGTGCCGGTCAACTCATTCATCTGTACCGCAATGTCATAATCGCCCTGACAGCCCAGCAAAGCTGTGGGATGATCGTTTTCCAGAATCAAATCATAAAACTCAACCGCTATACCTTGGAATTCCTCTGGAATCTCCAACACAGAAAAGAAATCCACTGATTGAGCATTTTGGAAAAATTCAATGGCCGTTTTACTGCATTTTACTGTTATCCCTTTATGAGTGGTCAACTCTTTCATGCTTTCGCAGCCTCACTCATGTTCAGATACATCCCCATCGTTTTTTCATTGTCACAGGCCGCCCGGATCATCTTGGATAGCAGCATCAAATCATCGATATATTGGGAGTACACGCAGAACACATCTTCGTCGGAGTCAAAGTGAAACAGATCCTCTCCGCTGTTGTTTTCCTCAAACTCCCGGATCACGCCCTGGACCAGCCGTTCCCAGTCTCCGCTGCTGCCGGTCAGTCCCAGCCGTCGGAATTCCTCTGTCCGGAATCCGTCGCTGATCTTCAGCAGAAGGGAGATCGCATAGGGGTGGTGGGGAATGAGAAAAAATGGCGCGATCTGCTCCGGCTCCACCCAGATTTTGAATGGCGGGCGCGGATCGGGTAACCATGGAAGGATCTCCCATTCGCCCTCCCGCCGGTTTCCGTATTGGGAGAGGTCTTTCATTGCTTCACCACCTGTTCCAGTTTCTTTCTGCATTTCTCAATGTGGGCCTGCTTGGCGGCCATGATCTCCCGCACCATCTCTGTCTTCATCTGCAACAGAAGCGCGATCTTCTCAACGGGCATCCCGTCCGCCGCCAGCATACAGAGAATCTCCTTCTGTGCGGAGGCCTTGCCAGCAGAAAAACCGGTATCATAGTCGTGAGACAGCAGGGCAAAGAATTGCTCCGGTGTCAGAGTGGAAATCAGTTCCTGGTCTCTGTGGCAGATCCTGCTGCGAAGTGATTGTACTTCTTCCTGTGATAGTTTAGACATGGACTTACCTCTTTCCGGCATATCATGAACCGATTTGTTCCATATTTGCCGGGCGGAAGATCCTGCGGCCCGCCAGCAGCTCCTCCAGCTTTTTGGCCAGCGCCTCCACAATGGCGTGGCATGGGTTTTCATACCCCACGATTTCCAGCTTTTGCAGCTCGACACAGTGGAGCGTTCCATAGAAGCCCAGCATGAAATCCGTCAATTCAGCAATCATCTGGTAGCCTTCCATGTTGTCTACATCGGTCTGGCCCTCTTTGGCGGTCATCAGACCGATGATCCCCACCGCCACAGTGAAAGCGCCGCAGCAGGACTGTTCAGTCTGCATCCCAAGGCCCATGACGGAGAACATCTTCCGGGTCTCCTCAGACAAATTCAGGTGGTAATATTCATTGCAGGCCAGGAACATCGCCTCGGCGCAGGTCAGTTCCGTGCCGATGTGATAGTGGTTGACCAGTTCATAAAGTTTCATTTCTGCCATACTGTACTCCAATCGCAAAGCGTTTCATTCTGTGTCACCCGGCGCAGCTCGTCCCGCACCTCCATCAGCGCAAAGCCAAGTAGGTTCCGTCCCCGCCACTTCATCGGGTCCTGGGCCTCCGGGGCGCTGGCTGGGAGCCGGATGCCCCAGATGGCATCGTAGGGGCTGGCCTCCACCAGCACACTGTCCCCGGTGGAAAGGAGAAACTCCCGCAGTTCGCGGTTCTGGCTGAATTTGTGCCAGTTGCCAAGCAGCACAATGGCGTATTTGAACTTGTCCCATACCTTCTGGTCAAAGCCTCTTACCTTACGGCCCAGGGCCTTGATCTGCTTTTGGTCGCTGCATTTCAAAATCTGGTCCCGGATCTCTTTGTCGCCGAACAGCTCGGCCTTGGCAGCCATCATATACTGCTCCATGCAGAGGTAGGAGTCAGCCGTCGTATAGAAGTCCTCCATCCACCACTGGCTGAGGCAGCTTTTTGTCAGCTGGCCGTCCTCGGCAGGCTGATGGCCCCAGAACAGGCACAGCTCCCGCGTTCTCCCCGCGGTAAACTCCTGCTGGAGCCACTGGCGGGTGTACTTTGGCTGACCCTCCGGCTGCCACGCATCCACCCAAAAGTCACCATGCTCCAGCACCTCGCCGCTGTCCTCGTCATCCCACCAGCCCTTCCAGGTCACCGGCTCGGGAAAAAGGCTGCGGTATTCCGTCCGCTCCTCCGGGGAGAGGGTGTCCAGCCAATCGCCAAATCGGTATATGGTTTCCTCCCCATAGCCCATGCGCCAGCCAATGGAGTATCGCTCGATCTCCCGGTGGGCCAGCCAAGGGGGAGGCATGATTTTCTTATCTTGTAGTGCCATAGGGGTTCTCCTTTTCTGTTCAGTGTTATCGCAGTTCTTCTCTCACATCCAGTGGAGCACCGTCCAGAGATGTGATCTGTGACAGCTCTGTTTCCGTCAGATTTTTCAGGAAAATGCAGTATTCGTCCGGGTGGCCTCCTACAAACTCCATTTTTGGCATTCCGATTTGCTGTGGGTCGGTGATCCACAGGCAGGGTTCTCCTGTCGCCCAAAACCGGGTCAGAGTAAGAATTTGGCCGTTATAAATAACTTTCTGCTCCATCCTTATCCCTCCTGCAGCTTCTTCAGCAGCTTCACGATCCGCTCCCGGTTCTTTGCGGTTTTCATGAAGGTGGGGAGATGATCGGCCTGGGTCTTTTTCTGGCTTCCCAATGGCTTTTCCCGCAGGTCGGCGCTGAGATAGCCGATCAGATATGCAAGGTGCTCCCGGTTGATGGCCCAGACTGGCTTACCCTGGAATGAGGTCAAAAACCACAGCTCCAGGCCGAACCAGGGGTCCTTGCCGCCCTGAATCTCCGCACCATAGGAGAAAGCCTCTACCGTCTTGTGTACCTCACCCGGCATGGTTGTCCCACAGTAAGGACAGGCCACATGGAGGACGGGAAAGCGCTGCTTTGCCTCATCTTCAATATCCACCCGATAGTACCTGCCGCAGTTCCTGCATTGGTTATGGACATCATAGCGGTAGACCGTCCGATCCTGCGTCATCCGGTGGCCGCAGCTCAAGCAGCGGAAATAGGCGTCATCCTCATCCGCTGTCACCACACCCGCGCCATGGCACTTGGGGCATTTTACCTGGATACCGGTGGTGAAGGCGCTGTAGGCACTGTGGGTGAAATAGGGTTCATCGATGATTCGGATCATAAACTCACATCCTCAAAAATCACGAAGCTCATCGAACTTCTCAATCAGGGCATCTTTCTGGAGCGTATCACCCGGCAGGGCATCCAGGATACCCCGCAGGGCCATGTAAATTTCATCCCGCTCCTCGGTTTCGATAAAGCCCATCTTGTTGAAGGTCTGGGTATAGGCTGTCACCGCATCCAGCGCCTGGGCCTGGGCATCCTCGCCCGGTTCAGCGGCCAGCTTCATCAGCTGGGAACGGGTCTTGCGGTATTGATTGGCTGCTTTTTTCGCAGCGGAGGCGGGGATATGCTCCGCACCGTCCCAGCCTCGGAATGGATTATCCAGGTTTTGCGCCAGCCACTCCGGTTTCCGGGGCTTGGTGATCCGCAGGTCCATTCCCGGCTTGCCTTTCCAGAGCCGCTTTGCCACTTTTGCCGCCGTCTCCGGCAGGCTGGTCATCCAGAACCAGCGAAGCTCCGGCATTTGCTCCGGGGTGGGGATGTCGTCCGCCCCGAAACCGAACAAGTCGAAGGTGGATAGGTTCGTCAATTCCCGGAACCCTCCCACGGCGGAGAAGTTCCCCAGGTTTCCCGGCGCACCCCAGAGCCTCAGTTCCTTCAGGTGGGGATGAACAGCAGCCAGTCCGGTCAGATCAAAGTCCTTCAGCTGGATGCCATGCAGCCCACAAAGGTTCGGCAGTTCCGTGTGCGGGCGGTATTCCCCGATAAATTGGAGGGTCAAACCGCTGCCATCTTCGGGGGCATGGATGGCACAGGCGTCCGGCCCCTTGTTCTGGAACAGGAGCAGCTCCGTTCCCTCACACAGCCACAGCTCCTCCAGCCCGGTCATGTCCAGCATCAGCTTTCTGATGCTGGTGCCCCGCAGATCAAGTGTCCTTTGACCGTGGTTCAGCAAAGTCACTTCATCAACAAAGGGGGTTTCCCGCAAAAACTCCAGCAGATCCGGGTGCCACCGCTCACAGATAAGGTCGGAGAGGCAGGGCAGTGCCTTTAGTTCCAGCGCCGAATCGAATGGTGCGTACTGATCCATCACCCGATGGCTGCTGACTTTCAGCGGGATGCCGCCGATCTCCGTTTGCTCGTCGCTCTCCATGGCCTCCTTGAAGGCCCGCCGCCGCTTTTCCGGGATGGCCTGCCACCGGACCTGGAGGTACACATCATAGCCGTCATTCCAGCCGCCGTAGGAGCGGCAGGGCTGGTCGGTGAAGGGCGGAAGTGTACCCACCAGCGCGTACTGGGGCGGGACCTCCAGCGGCACCCGCAGCAAATGAAGGTCACGGGACCAGTACATAAAGTCCTTGTAGAGCGGGCGGAGATGAGGAAGTTCCTCCGCCGTCAGAGGGGCGTCGCCCACCCAGTCCAGAGAGAGGACCACCGCCCAGGGCTGCTCACTCACCGTGTCCGGCGGCGCAATATAGGCCACCTGGCAGGCGGTGTAGCGTTTCAGATATTGGTTGTAGACCGTATAGACCTCTCCGGTGCTGGCTTTCATGGCGCCACGCTCCTCTCATCCGCTCTTTTCCAGATAGAATCCCCATACGCCATTGGAGAACTCTCCAGCGGCGAAGCGGTGGATCTGCCCGTCAATCTCCACCTGCCAGACCTCGAAGGTATGGTCTTGGTGATAGATCGGGTCTTTGACTTTTACTCGCTTGCCGGTGGTTTGCCAGTCGTAGTCAAAGATGTTCACACCGAACAATTTGCATTGACCGTCTGGGCCAAAGGTTTCATATTCCCATGCCATGTGATGCCTCACAATTCAACGCACTTACCTACAAAGCAACAATTTTATTCCTGCTGTAAGAGTTCTATCAAAGAATCCAAATGCTTATCCCACGATTCCCAGTGATTACTTTCTTTCCAAAGTTCTACGATTTCTCTTTCGCCATCTTCATCAGGAACTTGATTTTTAATACTCCTCAATCGCCTAAGAAGGTCTTTTCGAGCAGTAGCTGAAGCTGAGAAATTCGTTATTGCTGACCAAACATTAGAATCCTCATCATCGTAGTTTAGCTTTCCTGTTTCCTGCCATTCTGAATAAAGTTCTGCGAGCGCGATGGCGGTATTATCATAGAGAAAGTCAATTTCGTTCACTGTTTCTCCAAGAAAACCTTCCTCTTTCAGAAAGCCTATCAATCCACCTAAAGTCAGTTTCTTATGTTTGGGTAAATAATCTGATTTCAAAAGGAAAATTAGGTCTAAGCCATTATCACTTTCCAATGCTTTTACACCCCATGAACCCATCTTCCTGTACCTCCAATCTGATTCTCATGAACTTCACAATCCTGTTCGCTGCCAGCCGTTCAGCCGCTCCTGCAGTCCGTCGATCCTCCAGCCCTCGCCCACACGCTTCATGAGAAAGCGGCGGTCAAAGCCTATATTTTCCTCCCTGGTGTAGATGTAAAGCTTGTGCCGGGTGATCTGCTCCGCGTCCAGGAACTGCTCCCCCTTGTAAGTGCCCTGAGCGCTGTACGAGAGGCCCAGGGGCCGGTAGCCCGGACGGGGCTTTTCACTCACATACTTCTCCCAGATCGCCAGCAGGCGGGGCACAGCCTCAGCGTCTTCAAACCCGGCCTGCTCCATGTACTGCTCCCATTCTGTCATCTCGGCAAAGAAAGCGGACAGCACCCTGCGGCATTCCGCCGCCGCCTGCTCATCCAGCTGGACGGGCTTTTTGGCCTTTTCCCGCTGGAGCTGGGAGAAGTGTTCCATCTGCTCCTGGGTGAACTGCACATGGGCCACCGGCTTGATGTAATTGTTGCCTGCGATGGCCAGCAGGCCCTCGTAGGTAATTGCGGTATGGTCCATCTGGATGTGGGAGAGCTTGGGGATGGAGGCCGCCTGAAGCAGCCCAGCATCGTCCAGTCCGGTGCGGTTGAGGGTCAGAAGGTCCAGCTTGCCGCCTTGCAGGGCGGCCAGGCCGCTGCCGTTGATTCCGGCGTTGCCGTCCAGAATCAGATAGCGCAGCTTGGGCATGGCGGCAAAGACCGGAAAGCAGGCGTCGGTGAGGGCGCCGTTCTCTACACCGAAATTGACCATATTTTTATGTCCGGCAAAGGGCGTCAGCAGTTCATCCGTCACTGGATAGCCTTTCACATGGAAGCCCACCAGGGTGTAACCAGCCAGCCGCTCCATGATCTCCGGGGGCAGCTCCGGGACTTCAAACTGCTTCTCTCCGTCTAAGGTCAGAACACCGTTTTCCCAGTCTGCTGTTCTGGCCCGTTTTGGTAATTCCATTGCCTACCTCCTTATTCCTGCTCTTTGTAGCTGGCTTCAATATCCATGAACCGCACATACACGGCGCAGACCCCGCCTTTTGCGTCATAGCCAAAGTAGACGGGATAGTAACCGTCCCCCCAGCCGGAGGCGAAGATGGGCAGGTTGCAGTCGGTGTCCGGCACTGTCCAGTTGAGCCAGTCGCCATAGTCCCCCTGATACTTGGGGTGGGCTTTGGCGTTTTCCTCCAGCAAGTCGCAGAACAGGTCATTGTAGGGGTCGATGTCCGGGTCCTCCTCCAGCCGCTTGGTCCAGTATGCCTTAAAGGCCGCCTGGGTCTGGATGTCCGCCACACAGCCCATCCCGGCGTCTACGCCAAAGCCGAAGTAGTCATCATCTCCAATCGCCGCGTCCAGCTCCTCGCTGCCTGTCATACCCAGCTCATAGCGGACAGGCTTTTCCTGGCTGACCTCCACCTTGACGCAGGCGTAGCGGTCGCCGTATTTCTCACTGGGCACCACGCAGATCTTCACGGGATAAGTCCCGGCAGGAATGGTCTGTATAAAGGGCGGTGTATCCTCCAGCTCCACCAGCGGATCGCAGGCGAATATCTGCCCGGTGGGGAAATGGACGGTGCCGATGTCCAGCACATCCACCCCCATGTTCCCAATCACTTTTTCTGTAAAATGGGCTTCCAGGTCCGTTTTGCAGGCCAGCTTGTCCTTGATAGATTCGTATTTGTTCAGCCATTCTGTGGTAGGCATATCGGTATCTCCTTTCGGTCCCGGGTCCACCCGGATGATGGGCCGGTAAAAGTCATAGTCGCCGTTCAGGTCATTGTCCTCCTGCACTTCCGGCTTGCAATGCGGGGAACAGGGCAGAAACCCCAGGAACGGCCCCAGTCCGCCGCAGATACTGCGCCCGCCGTCTCCGCCGCAGGTGGTGAGTTTGTCAGCCTGCACCACTTCCCGCATGTAGGGGTCGTAGGCGATGGACAGACCGAAGAAGTTGGGCTGCTCCATGTCATAGGGTCTGTCCTGCTCCTCATCCATGTCCTCAAACCAGCGCAGGCGCATGGAGTAGTCCAGCCCATCCCCCCAGGGGAACAGGGTGCGGCACCCGCCGCCGCACAGGTAGGCCCACTCATCCGCCGTAGGCAGTGAAAGACCTTGCTTTTCCAACTGTTCAAGAAGCGCATGGTAGTCTGTGCGGTTATAGATCCAGAGCTGAAAGCCCGTTTCTGTTCGATCTATACGGGCTGATTGATGTAAGGTAAGGCTGTCAAGGCCGCTCCAGGCAAAATCACGGAACTGCCTCAGCCAGTCAGGGTGGGCAGTCAATCTGGGATTTTCCATCTGAACCGGCTCCCAGCAGAGTTCCTCCAACTCCCGGCCCACCAGCATGGGGCCGATGGCCGCCTGCCGGACGGGAGCCATGCTTTCTCCAATGAATTCTGCCGGGTCCTGCTCCAGTTCCCATTCTTGAAACAGGTACTCTAATTCCGCCCGGCTCTCCTGATTCAGTCCCACGGCAAACCTGTCCCAGCCAAGGGTAACGGTATCACCGGGAACAAAGACAAACTCCCGGCCATCTTTCCTGAAGATTCCAGTGGTGCAGCTCTGGCCCCAGCGGTCAAAGTGCTCTATCCGCACAAAATCCAGGTGGTACTGCTCTGAAAGCTGCTCCATGAGAGCTTGTCTTTTCTCAGGGGAGAGCTGGTCAAACTGGGGACGAAGCAGCATTTTTCCCATGTCCAGCCGGTTGTCTGCACACTTCTGTGGCAATTTGGATTCCTTCCCTGGGAGGAAGAAGGGCAGATTCGGATAAGTTTCTGCATACTCCCGCCAGGGCTCCAGCCTTCGGGGCTTGTTCGCCGTCCGCAGGAAACCCCAGAAGTCGGTGGGGTAACGAAACACCGGCCCCACGCCGTTCCGTTGGGTGACGATGACCACCGTTCCATCGGTGAGCACGCCAATGTGCTGCATCTTTTCGCCTCCGAACATCCCTGGACGGATGCGCAGCACCTCCCTTGTGCTCATGTTGATAAGCTGGGCAAAATCATCAGAGAGGATCTCGCCGTTTCCCTGCACCAGCAGCCAATCTTCGGTAAACCAGCGAAGTTTCAGCCCCTCTCCCATTCCGGGCAGGTCGGCGATTCGGCACCGTCCGGTGTCCATGTCCAGCTCCAGTAGGCATTCCTTCACCCGCCACTTGCCGCTGACGGCGTGGATCATGTAGATGCGGCCTGTGCCGGGAACGGGAACTGCTTCGGAGAGGTGGTCGTATCCGTACAAAGGGAAGGGGTGCTCCGTGACCTTGCCATTTTCCCAGCGGTAAATGTGCCCCTTGTACCACTCATTGGAAAAATAGATCCGGCCAAGCCCGTCCGCCGTGATGCCGCAGTGGTAGGTGCCACTCCAGCCATCCTTGTGTAGCGGCCAGTTTTTTACATCCTGGCATGTGCCCCGGCCGGTCAGTTCAATCCGTGTAGCGTTGGTGGGATCGCCCACCCAGAGGGAATAGTCGGCCCAGAAAAAAGATTTCGGTGCGCCCTCATATCCGATGGGGGAAGGCTCAAAAAAGTTTAGAGTATTGGGGTTTTTGCATAGCAATGCCTTTCCAATCACCCCACTTGCGGAGGCCCTTGAAGCGGCATACAGCCCGGTTTGATTCGAATAGGAAATGCACCCGAAATGGCATAGACTCATGGAGCGGGTCACTTTCGGCGGACGGCAGCGCAGATCTGCCACACAACCATATTTCCATTCCTCGGAATGGATGCTTTTCCATTCCCCGGCCGCAAAGTCCCCTGCCAGAGAATTGAAGAAATAGTCGTGCTCGGTCTCAAGGATGTATTCCTCGCAGGGCATCAGAGCCCCGGGGTCCTGCTCTTTGGCATGGGCGCCCCATTTTCGTCCGGGCTGTTTCATCAGGCGGCAGTATTGCCCATGCTTTTTACAAAAGTGTTCCAGTTCGCTGCGTTCTTCCTCTGGGATCAGGATAAACAGATACTCGTCCTCTGCATCCAGGTTATATAGTGCCCAGCCGAAGGCGGACAGCTCCTGACCCAGAGCGTCCACACCCTTTTCGTGGGGCAGTTTCATATACTGGACGCCGACGGCATCAAAGCGTTCCTCCAGCAGCACCGGGACCTGTGCGCTCCATTTTTCTCGAAGTTCGGCCAGAGTGTCCTGCACAGCTCCGTCAAATTTCAGAATGTCCAGCGCGTCGTCGATCTGTTGCTTGAAGTCAGCCATAAGCAAGTCTCCTCTTTTTCTGGTCTGCTGGGTACAGTGACAGCCATATGGTCAAATCGCGGACATTCTCCCCACGCCATGGTCGTCACCAGCTCCTTTCGCAGATAGTTTCCTCTTTCAATCTTTTTTTAGGTGTTTAATGTACTCACTTTCTGAGCCGTCCCAGCAGCAGTTCACGCACCGGCCATTCTGAAAATGATGGGGACAATTCGGGTAGCCATAGAGAATATGGGCACATTCCGGACACAGCCCCATCATCTGTGAGGAGCCTTTGAAAAACAGGCTGCCGCACTCATCGCAAATGACCAGTTCTTTTTCTGCCATGGGTATCACCAGTCCCTTTCCCGGATGGCCTCCTCAGTGTCAATGGGGATATTGAACCACTCCAGAATATAGGCCACGGCTGCCGCAATGCATTCCCGTGCCACCGTTTCGATCTCGCTGTCGTTCTCGTCAAACTCCTCCTGGAGATCATTGATGCCGCAGACCGCCTCGTCCAGTGTCTCCTGCACCACTCCGGTGGCGGTTTCGCCGCTCTCCAGCAGATCGATGACCTTCTGGAGCTCGTCCTTTACCTTGTCCACCAGAAAAGCAGGATAGTAATCGTCCTGATACATCTCGTCCAGCAGTTTGTAATTGGGGTCAAATGATTTCATAGGAATTGCTCCTTTCTCATTCAAACATCAAACCGTATGATTCGGTGAGGCTGCCATCATCCTCATGGAAAATACACTGATACAGAGGCTGACTCTGTGTTGCTTTGCGGAACCGCTCCAGAACCGGAGCCAGCGGCTCATCGGCAGGGATGCCGAGAGCATCAGACACCCGCCGCCAGCTGTCCATATCCATATCTTCCAAGTTACAGTTGCGCTGTCTCTGCCCGTATTCCTCCAGTGTTTTGGAATCTACATAGTGCTTTGCGTCACAGCAGTCGTGCCAGCAGATACAGCTCACGATCAGGGAAAAGAGGTCATCCATGTTCTCGGCCAGACGGCCTGCCTCACCTTCGCTGCTGTAATATCCAATGGAGCCATCTTCCAACAGGTGGTATTCTCCGCCGGAGCCATCCCTGGCAAAGGCCATACCGGGCAGGGAAAAGGTGCATCGGCCTTCTGCGTCATCCCGTGGGGATAACTCATCCAGCAGGAAGAAGTCAAACAGCGAATCAAATTCCTCTGCCAAATCAGGGTTTTCACGCAATATCTTCAAATAGTCCATTGTCGTTTCCCTCCGTTTACGGTTCTTGGGCCATTTTGCGCAGCTGTTCCAGCCACTGTGTTTCTTCCATTATCTCATCGTTCTGGTAAAAGTGGTCTTTATCGCGGGCCAAATGGTCAGCGAGCGGAGGTGCATCCAGCGGGGTGCATACCGTAAAACTGTCCCGATCCGCCCCCTTGATCTCCCGGTTGAGGTAGTACACCCGCCTGGCATCGCGGGAATACCAGTGACTGAGCAATTTCCACGAGGGCAGATCTGCCTTGGGAAGCTGCTTGCCGTAGGCATAGATCCGTTTCTCATCCCTGGCAAAATAGGTATCGCCCAACGAGCGGAAAGAGGAAACTTCCGCGCCCTTGATGATCTTCACCTTGCCGTCTCCATTGTGGAAGTAGACCTGCCGGCTGTCCTTTGCATATCCCTGGGGCGCACCCGAATCGTTCTGGCCGTTGTCCAACACCTGGAAGGCTGCCAGTTCTGCATCCGAGATTCTCCCGCTGGTGGTGTAGACGGCTGTTTTATCCATCGCGTAGGCATAGTTTAACACCCGAAACGATGCCGGGTCTGCTCCACGCAGGCGAATCCCGCCGAGAAAGCAGGCCGTAGAGGATTTGCCCCAGTAACGCCAGCAGCAGAAGTCTTTGGGCGCAACACCCTTCAACAAGCCGTTTTCATATAGGCCGGAGAAGTAAACCGCTCCATCCTTGAGGAAAAACTCGTTGTCCACCGGCTTTGTGTTGGTGATCGGTTGGAGCATTTCTCCGTGCTCGGCTGTGATACTCAACTCGATCTCATCGTCGCTATAGATCAAATGGAGCCCATGATGGGCTTTTCCATCAAAATGCAGTTCAATGTCATGGTATTTGAGAATTAAGGGCTTCCCGCCGCTTCTCATCGTGGAAACAGCATCGGGCTTGCCGAATATCTCCATGATCTCATCCTGTGACATTCCAAATTTCAACGGTGAAATGTTCTGAGGATTCTGCAATATTTGATTGCGCCAAGTAGTAAAGTTCTGTTTCATACTTTTAATAGCACTGGAGGACCAGCCATATCCGATCAAAGCGGCGGGCTGCCAGATCCTCTTTGGTGATGTAGAAATAGATATGCCCGCAGTCTCCGAACATCAACTCGAAGTCACCCTGCTCCACGGTATCCAGCTGGAACAGCAGCATCCAGCGGTCACGGGCCGTTTCTTCCGCCCGCTGACGAACCTCCTTGGGGATATTGAGCCAGCCGTCGCCCAGATAGTAGCCCTGGGATACCAGGTCGCACTCGTCAAACATGCTGTTCTGGATCACATCGGGCCAGCCCAGCAGCTGGGAACGGTCATCCGGGTCCTCTGAGTCCTCGCCGGTCAGTTCCTCCCATGCATCGTCGAAAGCGTCGTCATCCTCCTCATCCGGGAACACCTCGCTGAAGTCCTGCCAGGAAGGATAGGAGTATTTTGAGTCCATCTTGATTTTGACCATAGGAAATTTGAAGTCTTCCTCCATATCCGCCGGGAAGTCAGCGGCGGACAGCGCGGACATGTCCTCGAACCAGTAGACGCGGGCACAGCCCTGATCCTTGGGGTCATAGCCCCAGCACTGGGTGTCCGTCTCATAGAAGAAGGAGAGCAGGCCGTGATCGGGCAGAAGATGCTCTTTGTCAAACTGGGCCAGCTCCGCACAGTTGAACTGAGCCAGGAAAGTGAGAGGACGATCCTTCACCACATGGTCATAGCTCTCGCCCTCATAGGTGGGCCAAACGAAGTCCGGCGGCACATCCGGCTTCCCGCCGAAGCGGGTGGCGCCCAGTTTGTATGTTTCTTTTCTGGCAATTTTCAGCTGAATGCTGTTTCTGCCCAACGACTCCAGTTTCTCTTTGATGCTCATGTCAGTTCCTCCTTGAAGAGTTCTTACAGCTTTCCATCCAGTGCCTCAACCGTTTTCATGGCAGCGGAATCAAATTTACACTGCCGCAGGTCCCGTTCGATCAGGGCAAACACATCTGGAAAGCACTCGATCTCATCCTGATACTCATATTTCGCATACAGTTTCCCATACTCAGAGATCCAGACCTCTGCCGGGTAGTAATAGCCGACGTGGCCGATGGGCTGGCACTTCTGACCAGCTGCCTGCTCAATTTCCGCCAGCTCACAGCCGGACATATCCCGGAAATAGGCGTCCTCCAAATGGTTTTTGATTCCGTTGACCAGGTAAGGGAACAAAGCGAATTGAAAGTCAGCTGCCCAGTTCAGTTTTTTCTGTTCCAGATACCACTCACAGCACAGGCCGAAATACTTGCGGTAAAACCGCTGGGTGGTCTTCATCATCGGGACACCATGATCGGCGTAATACTGCTCCGCAATGGAGATGTCCACTTTTCGCCCTTCCTGCCATCCGGCGTACTCCATCAGCTGCCTGACCTTGCTTTTGAGATTGCCGGAGATGGGGATGCGTTCTTTGATCATTCAATTCATCTCCTGTCTGCTGTGAATCAAAGTTCATGTGGATACCTAATCTTATCCAGGCCCGCCTTGATTTCTTCCCATTCGCTGCGTTTCGGGTTCAACGCAGTGACCAGTTCTTTTGTCACCGGAACCCCGTCAGCAAGCTGGCGCACAGCTTCCAAAGGCAGATCGGCCGGATAAAACCACTTCCCGTACTCCACATAGCTCAACGGATTGCCATCAATCGTGGAGAGCAGATCCTTGGATGCGTCCTCGCCGTCCATGGGATTGCAGTGCCATGTGGTGCCATCTTCCGTCCAGACGCAGAAGGTGCTTTTCATCTTTTTGACTTCACGGCTGCCCATGATCTTTTGTAAAGCAGAGGGCATTCCATCTGTCAGGTCTTCGATACGGGGAAGTTTTTCCTCCCAGTCGTAGAGTTCGGAATCAACACCGTTGATTACACAGCCTTCCGGCGCAAACATGACGATCATGCTCTGGTCACTGCCATCAGTGGCAAAGAATGCCTCTTTGCCTTTTCGCCATGCGGGGTTGTATGTATAGTGGCGGATGAAACTCCATTCCTCCTCCACCATGATGATGTCCAGAGCTGCCAGCCCTTTGCAGAAGTTTTTCAGGCGCTCCGCATTGGGAAGGCCAGATAAATCTTTTGTGGAAATCATGTGGGTATCCTCCTGTCTTTCGTCACCACAGCCGGTCGATCTTGGTATATATCTTACTGGGTTCTCTGTCCATAAAACTGGTCAATGAGTCGGTGGGTTCTGCAAGCGGCATCACATTCAAAATGTCCAGCACATAATACCAGATTCCTGTATCCCAGTCCCGAAACCGCCCATTGCAGACAGCCCGACCATAATCACCAGGAATCAAACCCAGTGCCAGCTCATTGAGGGGCTGTTTTTGCCCGGTCTTATCGCAGGTATATCGCTCCGGCATCGCCCCGATGTGCCAATCATAGCGGTAACGCACCTGGATTCCGGACTCCTGCTGAATCAGTTCAAAAGGGCGAAGCCGCATTGTGCCATTCGGCTTCCATTCCATCAGCCTGCAGCAGTCCTTGTCGATCTGAAATCCATCAGTCCTCTGTAAAATCGATACAAAGTGTGTAGGCAGGCCAAAGGAATAATAAGAGAAGAAGTCTTTAGGCAGCCGCATGGCTCTGGGATACTGGTTCCGCTGTGCGGCCGCATTTCCGCCCCGGCAGTCTTTATACCATTGCAGGCGGATCTGCTGAACCAGAAGTGTGGGCAGATATTTTTCTCTTTTTTGTTCCTCAGCTCTCATGTGTGATACAGAAAATCTCCTTGTTCAAGTCAAAGTAGACCACCATCAGCTCGTCGGTGATCTCCGGATTGAAGGACAGGTCCAGAATGAAAACTTGCTGATTCATCTCACTATCCACCAGGCTGCCGAACCGCTTGAGCTTCAAAAAGTCCGCCATCTCGGCAAAGGACAGCTTGGCCGGGTCGGTTCCCGGAAAAAGTTCCCCCGCAATATCCGGGCCTACATCGTCCCGGTGGAACTCCATAAAAAATGTCACAACGCTATGGTAGCGGCTGTCCTCGTCCGCCAGCGCCGCTTTGATGGCGGATTTGGCCTTTTCCGCCAATTTCTCCGCCTCATCCAGCATTTCTCCCACCGCATCCATGGCGGCAGGATCGCCGGTCAGTTCTTCCTCTACATCGAAGAGAAAGGGCAGTCCCGTGTCTTCGGGAAAGGCAAAGATCTCCTCGCCGGGCGTATATGCAAAATCAATGCGTTTACTGTTTATTTTCATAGTCATATCCTCTTATCACTCGGTCCATCTGGCTACATAAAAACCGTCTTTCCAACCGATTCGATCCAGCCCTTGTTCACATATTTCAAAGCAGGAGAGAGGATAGTCACGGAATCCTTCCTGATCCTTTAGCTGTTCAATCGCAGCTTTGGCCCGATGTTCCGTGGAGAATATGCCAATCATTTTTATTTCATCGTGGGAACCGAGGTCATCTTTTAATTCATGGCTGTGCCATAGCACATAAACCTTCTGCATTTTCTTTTTTCTCCTACTGTTTTACCCCTCAATGCAGGCATCCTTGACGCCCTTTTTCAGAGAGCCATAGACGGTCACCGCATGGTCGGTGAACATCTCATCGCAGTCAAACCAGGCGGTGAAGCTGCCGCCGGAGGTGACGGACAGGCTGGTCATGCTGATCCGCCGGACAAGTTCTTCCTCTGTGATGGGATCAGTTTCCGGGTTGCGGGCATTTTCATTATCCTGTGAAAGCCATTCATTAGCCAGCTCGGTCAGGTTCTTGGCCGCAAGCTCCCGCATGGCCTTGTCCCAGGTTTCACAGTCGGCCAGCAGCTTCTTGGCGGCACTGCGGGCGCGGGTCCAGGAGGGCTTGCTTTCAGCATTGACCTCCAGAGAAAGGAGCACATCCTTTCCGCACCACTGGATCTCTCCCTCGAAGGTATCATAGTCCTTGTCCAGCTTCAGCTCACCCAGCACCTGGTCCTGGATCACCACCGGCTTGTGGTACTCGTCCAGAACCGCCTGAAGCTCCGGGCAGTCCTCATGGGCCTTGACCACCTGGGAGATGCACCAGGGCCATGCCACCAGATCTTTTGCCCATTCCTCTTTCATCCGGCGGATCTTCAGGCGGCAGATCTGCTCGTTTTGAAAGCGTTCCCAGCCCTTTTCGCTGTTACGCTCCTCATCGGTGACCGGCCACTCCAGCCGCTCCTCTTTGGTGCTGACCTTGCCGGTGTCACAAAACACCACGCCCAGCGTCACAACGGTCATTTCCCAAAAGTTTCCTTTCCAGTTATATCCGCCCCCAATGCAGCGATTGATCAGAGCGACCACTTCCTGCTCCTCAGGCTCGTACATCTCATAGAATTCTTCAAACATAGATCATTCTCCTTTACAGCAGTTTCAGCACTGCGGCGGCAGGCTGGGCAAACTCCGCCGGGGCCTGCTCCAATATATCCCGGCAGGCCAGCACCGCCTGCCAGGAGTAGTAATAGAAGCTGTAAAACAGGTCATCTGGAAAGACCTCGTCCTCCTCGTAGCGCATCTCATCTTCTTCCTCGTCGTATTCCTTCGACCACAGGTATTCTTCCTTCAGCAAATCGGAGAAGCAGGGGAGGGGAGAGGCGTGTTCCATCTCGTCTCCATCGTGGAAGCACTGGAGGATGCAGGCGAAGAATTCCAGCAGTTCCCCAGCCAGGAAATGGGCCGTGGGGTTTTGGCTGCTCTCTGCAAGGGCCTTCTCCAGAATTCGACACATGAACACCATGCCAAAGGGGGTAGCGTGCCACAGAGTACTCTGGTGCTCCATGTTGGCGGTGAGCTCGTAGAGGGACTTTTTGACGGACGCCAGATCATGCATCTGCTCCAGCACCGCCAGGTGAGCGGGAAACTCCGTCCCCCGGCCATAGGCGGTGGTGAGCCGGTGCCACGGGATATCAGCGGCCTTGAGATGGGTGATGTAGGTTCTGTTTTCTTCTGTCATGTCGCTTTCCTCCTTATCCCGCTGTCTAACTGCGGTATTCCTTTTCAAGCTGGGTGTACCACCGTTTCAGCATGGTCTCCAGACTGGTTTTTCCGTTGCGGTCTGTAAAAACAAGGAACTTCTGCATCAGTCTGGGGAATAGATATTTGCCCGCTTTTGTCAGGTCCTGATTGAGATAGACCATCCGCAGAATACGGCCCTGCCGGTCCAGAGGGTTCTTTTTCAACAGCTCCTTTTCAAAGCAGAAGCGCAGAAACACCACATTCTCGTCGTAGAAGTCCTCCACCACAGCCGCACCAATGCTGGTGTGTGTGATGTCGTACACCAAACGGCTCCAGTCAAATTTTTCGGAATAGAGCAGTTTCAGCGCCTTCGCCCAGTGTTCCTCCGGAATCACCAGCATCCTGTGCTGGGCGGTACTGGAGTAGCCGCGGTAGACGGGTTCCGGGTGTCCCAGCAGTTCGCTCACACTGTCGGCATAGACGAAGCACAGTTCCTCATCGAACAGGCCGCCGATAAAATTGCCGTTGCAGTACAGCATGAAGTTTTTGGACTTGGCCGGGGAATAAGAGAGGTTGTATTCCTGGGAGTCCAGGCTTTTATGTACTTTGTTCAGAAAGTCTATGGATGTCATGGCCTTGCTCCTTATTCCTCAAACTCGCCCTCGATCATCCCGTTCAGATACCTGCCGGGGTCTGCGATGAAGTCATCCCATTTGGCCAGAGGGTGGAATTCCTCATGCTCGATGTCCAGATACCACAGCTTTTTGTCTCTGGGGCTCCACAGCAGCAGGTAGTCGCTGTAATTGTCCATAGCAGCCATCAGGGAGAGCAGCTTCTTCCGTTTCCAGGTCATCTCCTGCACATCCATAAAGGAGTAGAGCTCCGCCCACTTCACCCATTTTTGCTCCGAGAACTCCAGCCGCAGGGGGCCGGTCTTCAGATATTCCACCAGCTTGGCGGGCAGCTTATAGGGCATGAGCTGCCGGAGCTTTTCCTGCTCGTTGTGCCATTCCTCCGGCTCCAGCGCCTTCAGGTAGTCAGCCAGCTCTTGATTTTTGTTCTGCACCGCCACGGTGTAAGGCCGGTCGCCGTATTTGTCAGCAATGGTGATGTCGGCCCCCTGTTCCACAAGCCAGCGCACCATGGGGAGATTCTTATGCCGAGCCGCTTCGGTGACAGCGGTGGAGGCGTTCGGAAACACCATGTCCGGCTTGTGGTAGTTGATGTCCGCCCCTTTTTCCAGAAGCAGCCAGGCAAGTTTGGTATTGCCTTCGGACACAGCGGCCCGGAATGCCTCGCCGCCAAACTTGGCCACCGTGATCCCGGCTTGCTCCAGCACCGGGATATTCTCTGCTCGCTGACCCCAGCGCACTTCCTGGAAGGCCCGCTCTTTCTGCTTCGAGCTGAGTTTTGCGGCCTGTCCAGCAAAGAGCACCACCACCTCCGGCCCACAACAGCGTGCGGCGGTGAGCAGCAGGGGCTGTTCCTCTGCCAGACCGGGATCAGCTCCATGCTCCAGCAGGAAGTGGATCATGGACACATCGTTTTGAAAAACTGCGATCTCCAGCGGCATCAGCTTGATGTATTCGCTGAGCTGGATGGGAGTACCCAGATCCAGCCCGCCTTGAAGCATTGCATCCAGCTTGGGAATATCGTGTTCATAAATAGCGGCGGCCGTTTCCGGGAGAGTTTCCCAGCGGCCAAGATATGCAATTTGGTACATGAGGCACCTACCTTCGTTGTTGTTTCACTCGATATGGTATCGTCCGGCCCAGCACCCGGCCCTTGCCAACGGCCTTGGCTCCCTCATAGATCAAAAATTCCGCATTGTTTTCCAGCGGGGCGTAGTCCACAGTATCCGGATAGAGAGGCTGGGCATTTCCCAAAGCCGGTTCATCAAATGCACACTCGTCTCCGTCCAGAAAGCATACTCCCAGATATTCCGTGGTCCTTGTGACAACAAAATGGGGGCAATACCTTCCGCTGACCAGGCTGGGGGGAGTCTTTCGCTTGCCGCTCCAGAAGATGACCTCTACATGGAGCACAGCCCGATTTTCATCTGTCCCGATCATGCCAGTCGCTCCATTCCTGCTTAATCGCCAAACCGCTCCGCAGCATCCTGGTAAACGGTGATGCTCTTAGCCACTTTCTTTTTCTGGCTACGGATGCGGAAGTAGTCCCGCAAAACGAGCTTCAGTTCCGGGTTTTCCACCTTGCGGGGCAGCAGACTGATGAACATTTCGTCATAGCTCCCATATAGCGAACCGCCCCGATTGTAGGTCTGCCATGTCACCGTAGGCTTGCGGCCCTCCGGGTCCTTGGCCAGATCAAAGAACCACCGCACATCCAGATCCACATAGCGTTCAATCATAAACCTTGTATCATAGGTTCCATAGCTATAATAACCCCAGAAAATCAGAGCGATCATTCCATCCGGACCCAGGCGTTCATAGGTCCAGCCTTCTGGATAACAGCGGTAATGGAGCATTCCCAGCGCATGGAACAAATAGCCTTTTTGCGGCGTATCCAGAAGGGGCGAATAGGTCTCATACACCTGCTCCTTGGGCTGGGTGATGATCGCATTCATAAAGACCGGCATCAGCCAACTGCCGCCGTAGCGTTCATTCAGCTCATCAGCCAATGCTTGCAGTCGCTCATCCGGGTTGCTGATCAGGGAGGCGGTCAGCACCACAGCGGGAATTTTCTCTTTTTCCTTGGGTGTGGCATCCCAAATGCGAAGCCCGTCCGTAATCCACCAGGAGGTACAATCATCACGAGAATAAACAGGCGTGCGTTTCAGTTGGGCGATCCGCTGGGTGTTTTCCGCCAGGAAGCGGTAGACCTCCAGCATTTTAGGCGAGGCTTTCCCCAACATCAAATGGAAACAGAAGTTCAGTTGCTCTATATCCAGTGGCTTTGTGTCCCCCTCGTCCAGCAACTGAGAGAGAGTCTTCAGAATAACTGGGGCGATCTGCTCCGATACACAGTCGGAACAGGTATCCGACATGATATTGCTGCCCATCCATTTACCTTTGACCAGCTTGGCCCACAGTGGGGCAGCAGGGGCATACTCCAGCTGCGCCAAAACCTTTTGAGCAGCCGTTTTGCACTTGCCCTTTTCTGTATTCACAAGCTGGAACAGCAGTTCGCCGTTTGCTTCATCCTTGCCCAACTCCAAAATGGCCTGTTCTCGCTTGACCCCCTTGGGGGGCAGTTGTTCCAAAGTCATCATTCATTTTCTCCTATCCCACAATGGTGGTCTCCTTGACGACCAGATTGTCATAATCCATGGCGATCAGTTTTTCGGCGGCCTGTGGGGTACACATAAACCAGGTGCTCACGCCCCAGGCGTCCATCCTTGTGACGGTGAAAAAGTCGGTTTGGGCAGAAGTAGGTTCTCTTGCGTCAATATAGTAGTCGGAGTAGAGATACACCAGATCCACCTCCCGGTCCGGCAGCCACTTGGCCTGGCGCGCACGGGGCTTGCCGTTTTTCAGCGTTTTCTCCCTGGGGTTCTCAAACCACGCCAGTTCCTTGAATTTCAGTCCGGTGAAGGTATCCATCAGCCGCTGGGCGATCTCCCGGTGGGTAAATACCCCACAGTCCCAGGAGCCCATCAGCCATGTCTTTATAAAGTCGCCCACCTTACTGCCAGGGGCAGGAGGTCCGTAGACGCTCTCGTCCGCCCACATGACTTCCATCTTTTCGCACTGATCCGGTCGGGGGCAGGATTGCTTGTTGCCATAGCGGTACATGATATTCACATAGCCATAGTCTTCGCCGGTTCGGTCATGGCCGACGGCGTCTATTTTATAAGCGGTTATGGACATTACAGCTTCTCCTCGTCCATGAGCTGCTCCTGCATCTCTTTGGGCAGATCATTCCACAAAATATCATATGTAAACTCCCGGATCTCCGGGTAACATTCCTGTGCGGTCTGCTCCGCAATATCTCCATCCAGATAGTGCATCTCCTGGTGGAAAAACCAGTTGAGCTTTTCCATCAGCCGGTAGAGGCGGATCTGTTCTTCTTGGGTCATGGGGCACCTCCTCGAATCATCAAAGGATGGAATGGCTGTACCTATGCCAGCTCTGCGTCCAAAATCTGGACTCGTTTCTCTTCCGCGTTCACATAGTAAAGGGCGATATAGTCGATGCCGTCCCGCTTGACTTGTTCCCAGGGCATACGCTCACCGTTGATCAGTTCCACGGTATCTGCCTCATCCGGTTCAAATGTTGCTTTTTCGTCCTCATAGTCAATGCTGTAACCCAGATCCAGCACCAGCTTGGAGGCTGGGATCTCGTATCGCGTGAGGGGACGGTGCTCCAACTGGGCTGGATCGTGTTCATCGCAGAACAGATTGTCGTAGCCATGCCGCCCACCGTCAAAGATGATGAACTCCTCGCCGTTCTCCGGGTCACGGGCTGCCACCAGTCCGGGGGCCTCATCGCTGTCTACAATATAAGATTGGGGCTCTCCCTTCACCGTGAGCAGATCTCCGTAATACCAGACCTCCAGCAGTTCACTGCCGGTGGTGGAACAGAGTGTCACGGTGGGCAGACGCTTCTCCGTCCACTCTTTCACATGGCCGGTGAGCCAGGTGGGATATTTCTCAGTCATCATAGTCTTTCTCCTCCTATTTCAATTTCAGTACAAATCCCCAGATGCTCACCACAATCAAGAGGACACCCAGCAGAAAGAAAACCACCCGCCGGTATCCTCTGCTATGGCGGTGGGCATCCCGCGTACCAGTGGGGTCGCAGAGCCAGTTCCAGTTGCGGATTGCCCCAATTAAAATCACGGCCCCGATGAGCACCGAGGCAATGTACCAATGCTCCTGCAAAAAAGCTGTGATCTGTTCGCTGTTCATTTACAGATAACCCCCTTTTCATCATCGGGAGTTTCCCGCCGAATAAATTCCTCCCGCTCGTTCCAATCCAGTTCCAAGGCTTTTTCCTCCTCCAAATACTCCTCGCAGTCCCGCACCAGTTTTTGAGCGTCCGGGTCATCCGGGGCCAGGGACAGCCAGCGTTTTGCGTATTCATAAGCGGTGGTTGCGGAGCCGTATGCCATCAGGCAGGAGTAGCCCATCCGGGCGTTCCAGTAAGGGTCGTTCTCTCCCTGAAGGCGAACGGACTCCAGCAGATCAATGGCGTGTCCGAGGAGTTCTCCATCCACCTCACCATCCCTGCCGTGGGCGCTGTGATCCCCCAGCACCGCCAGATTGCTGTAAGCCCGACTCAGCTTGACGGTCAGCAAATAGCCCCGCTCTCGTTCCGGGATAGCCTCGATAGCCTCAATACATCGTGAGAACTCGTCCGCATCATTCCACTGGTCAATTTGCTCCCGAAATTTTGTTTCTTCTGTCTGATTCATCATTTCGCCGCCTTTTCTGTGTCATCCTTTGCCTTTTTTGAAGTGTCCGCTGCCTCGCCAGGTGTTGACCACACAGGTAAAGATCTGACCGCAGTGTTTGCATCGGACCGTGTGAGCCATAATTTCATCTGCCCATCCATCCTCAGTCTTTACCTTCTCCAGCGAACAGGTGGATTCCTCTGCCATCAGTTCAAATTCACCTTGTTCCACCAACTGCTGGATATAGGCAATACAGGCCAGATAGTCCTTGGGGGCATCAAATTTTCTCCATGTTTGAATGGTTCGGCAGTGCTCGCACATAATGGATGCCTCCTCCTGTAAACGGTTGTTGTCAGCCCTGTATCTCAGCGTCAACGGGGCCTTTTTTCAGCGTTCCATCCACAGTGATCACATGGCCCCAAAACATATCGTCGTCCTCATACCAGGCGGTAAAACGGCCGCCGGGAGATACTGTAAACTCGGTGAGCAGGATGCGCCGGGCAAACTCATCCTTGGTGATGGGGTCTTTCTCCGGGTCCCTGTCGGTCTGGTCATTGTCCGCCAGCCACTCGTTGGCCTGAGCGGTGAGCTTTTGGGCCGCCATCGCCCGCAGGGACTTGTCCCACGCTTCCTGCTCTGCCAGCAGCTTCTTCATCACATTGGTGACGCGGGTCCAGGACGCTTTCCTTTCAATCTCCACATCCAACGAGATCCGGACTTCTTTTCCCATCCACTTACAGGGTCCCTCGAATATGCTCATCTCACGATCCAGTGTGAGGGTTCCCAGCACTTCGTCCTTCAGAAGAACAGGCTTCGTGTACTCCGCCCAGAGTTCCTCCAGTGCCGGACAGGGTACGCCTTCCTCCAGTACCTCCGTGACATACCACTGAGGTTCGTAGAGGGCATCACCTTTCCAGCCGCGGGCTTTGATCCGGTAGATCTGGCCCTTGGCAAACCGCTTGGAATAGTCGCCGGCATCCCGCTCCTTGTCCGTCAGCGGCCAGCTCAGGTAGCATTGGCCGGAGATCACCTGTCCGGTCTTTACATCTGCCATAGCAAGGGCGTGGGTATGCGCTGTCCAGAAGGTATCCAGAAAGGTCTTGTCCGCGCTGATACCGTCCTGAATCAGTACCAGCTTTTCCTCGTCTTCTGGGGCGTACAGGGCAATAAAGTCCTTGACTTTTCTCTTTTTCATGGCGTTCTCCTTACGCAAATACCTGCTGGTATTTCTCTTTCAGTTCCTTCGGCGCCGTCTTGATGGCCTTGCTGCCGCCATTTTCAGAGGCCGGGCCCCAGATAGCCCAGAGCAGGCTCTGCCAAGCGATAGCCCGGAATTTCGGGTCTTCGTTTTCTTCCGGTAGGAGATAAGCAGAAAAGCGGCGCTTAACTGCCAGCAGCGCATCCAGGCTTTCCGCATTGGCAATCAGGCTGCGGAATTCCCTGGCAGGCTCCAGCCACTGCATAGATAATGCGCCCCGCACCAATACCCCCAGTGTCCATGGTTGGAAACCAAACTTCCGGATCAAGGCATGAAGGAATTTCCCTTGCAGGGAGGAGTGCTCGTCGTCGCAGAGATCCAGATACTCCGCCACCAGTGTCGCCCACTGTTCTCCCTCCAGCCCCAGGGCGAACACAGCGAAAGAGCCAGGCATCGCACAGGCTTCATCCGCGAGGTTTTGGTACCATTCATACTCCCGCATAGCCAGCCGTGCATACCGCTCAATATCGGTGTGTAATTTGGGGTGCTGGACAGCACAGGCAAAGAGCTGATTGACTCCCTTCTTGGGCAGGCCGGGAATGGGCAGATAGAGTTTGTCCTTTCCACGGAACTCCACCGAGTAACTGCGGGGGAATTCCTCCTGAGAGAGCACCGCACACAGGTAGTCCAGGATTTCAGCATAGCACTCCTCGGTGGAGTCCCTGGCGGTGATTCGGATGGTGGCAAAGGCATCATTGGCCGATGCGGTGAAATGCTCCGTCTTACGCCGCTGGATACCCTTTGGCAATTTGCCGCTGCCATTGGTTTTCAGCTGCTTCACCATGTCCGGGCGAAGCTGGGAAACCAGGCCAAGAATGTGCTCGGTTTTGAGAGATTCAAAACTCTGTCCATACACTGTATGGCAGACCGCCACATAGCAGGCAAAGTGCAGCAGCCCTTCGTCCACATCCTCCGCTCGCAATTCCGGCCACACCGTGCAGGGCGGAAACACTGTAAACCCATCTTCTCGCTCTCCCACAAGGAAGTACCGCTCCTGCACCTGCTTTTCTATGTACTTCTCCAACTGATAGCGGATCTCATTCCAGCCTGCCAACCGCCGCAGGGCATCGCAGAAAATAACAGCTTCCTCATAGGGGAATCCCTTCAAAGGCAGTTTGGACAGATACCGATCCAGCAGCTGGCTGGGCAGAAAGGGCGTTCCACTTTGGTTCCGAACGACCAGCGGGGAGCCGGAATGGTTTTCTTTTGCAGTTCCATCCAACACATCCTGGATGCACTGATCTGCGTGTTTCAGCACTTCGGGGTCCGTATCCGGTTTATGGATCAGGTAATAACGGCCATTTACGCCGTCGCGTTTCGGTAAACTCATAGCAGGCTGCCTCTTTCTTCCGGGTTCGCCGTTATCGGAACAAAAATCTGTGGGTAAAGTTCCTTCAGTTCCTCCGGAGCTGATTCCACCACTTTCTGACCACCCTTGGCGCTGGCTTTGCCCCAGATCACATAGCAGACCGTTTCCCACGCGTATTGCAGCACTTCTTCCGGGCTGGATTCTGCTTCCAGGGTGGGTTCCTCGTCATCATCGTCATCCTCGTCGGAGGAAAAACCGCTTGGAACGATCTCGGACAGGTGGATTTTTGCCTCCAGCAGAGCGTCCAGGCTTTCTGCGTTTGCCATCCATGCGGCATAGTCCTTGGAATACTTCATGTTCTGCATGGACAGCACACCCCGGACAAACATAGGGACGGTATCGGCGGTAAATCCGAACTGTTTCACATACGCCCGGAGGAATTTTTCCTGTAAGTGGGAGTGCTCATCATCACAGAGGCCGAGATAATCCCATACCAGCTGCTGCCACTCTTGCCCCAGCATTCCCAGGGCGAACACGGCAAAACTTCCGGGGAGAGCGCACTGCTCATCGCTGAGATTGGTGTACTGCTCATATTGCCGCATGGCAAGCCGGGCGTACCGCTCCATCAGGGGGTGGAGGCCGGGGTACTGCACGGCACAGGCAAAGAGCTGGTTTACTCCCTTTTTGGGCAGTCCTGTGATGGGAAGATAACTCTTTTCCGGCCCTTTGAACTCCACCGCATAGCTGCGGGGAAAATCCTCCTGTTCCAGAAGCTCACACAGGTAGTTCAGCACTTCATGGCAGCATTCCTCTGTGTTGTCCCTGGCAGTAATACGGATCACGGCAAAGGCATCGTTGGCCGATGCAGTGAAGTGCTCTGTTTTCCTCTTTTGCAGAGAGATCGGCAGCCTGCCGGTTCCATTTTCCCGGAGCTTTTTCACCATATCAGGACGGACTTTCTCTACCAAGCCCAAGAGATAATTGGTTGAAAAATATTCATAGTTCGCTCCATATATCTTATAGCTCACCGCCACATAGCAGGCAAAGCGCAATAGCTCTTCTGAAAGATCCTCCGCACGGATACCCGGTTTTAGGGAATATTCCTGTTCTTTCCAGTAGTCATCTTCACTGCCTGTTCCGACAAAATACTTCTCTTGTAATTCCCGTTTCAGCAGGTTAATCAAATAATAGTCAATTTCACCCCAGCGGCTCTGGCGGCGCAGGTTTTCGCTGAAGGCGATAGCTTTTTCCGCATCCATGGTTTCCGCTCGCTGGGTTTCAATCCATTTTCTCACCAGATCGCACACCTCAAAGGGCGCACCTTGACTGCTGACTACTACCGGCGGCCAGAGAGAATCAAGCCGCGTGATTCTCCCGTCAATGGTATCCTGGATGCACTGGTCAAAGAGCGGTTGCAGTTCCTCCTGTACCTCGGGCTTCATCCAGTAACAGCGCCCGTCCGCACTATTTCGTTTTGGTAAATTCATTTGATGCACTCCTCTCAGGTCTGCTGGTGCTGCATGGATACGATCTGGCAGTCCGGGCAGAACTCCACATAGAGCGTGCCCTCCGCACAGTCAAACACTGTATCCCACTGGATCTGGGCCAGATACTTCATGGGCTTCCCACAGTGGGGACAGGTGGTATATTCCGCGTCCTGCACCCAGTTGGCAAAACCGCCCACCGTGTTCACATCCTCGCAGGCTGCGCCGTAAAACAGGGGCACAGGCGCCTTACCCAGCACGAAGGGATTTTCGGTAAGGGCCTTGTAGTCCTCCGGATGGACATAGCAGTCCATCTTCTCCGCCCCGTCAAAGAGCTCGGAGGGAAAAATCTCCACGCCGCCGTCCAAAGTGAAGTGATTGAAGGCGGGGCCTTTCAAAAATCCCACACAGCTGGGGCAGCAGGTGGCGGTCAGGATACCGTCCAGCCCCAGGAACCGGAGCCGCTCATCCCGTCCGTCCAGCACCAGCATATCCACTATGCGTCCGCCACAGTGGGGGCATGTGTCCTTCCGTGCCCGGCCAATGCGGACGGGAGACTTCTCACCGCTGGTTCCCTTGACCATGGGATAGCAGGTGTCAAAGTTAAGTTGGATTCTCTGGCCCTCCTTGTCGAAGGTCCAGCCGCCAATCTGCGCATAGCTGGACGGGTCCACATAGAGGCCCTTGCGCCAGGGCCGGGGATTCCGCTCCAACTCCAACAATGTCTCCATTGCCTTTTCATCCCCCTGGAAGGCAAGGCAGCACATCAGGTTAGACGCTTCGCTGGAATTTTCCGTGGACAACAGCGCATGGATCAAGCCGTCCCGCACATCCTCTGGGGCGCGATAGTAAAGTTCAGAAGGCCAGAAAACCTCTGCGGCCAGCGCCGCCCGCTGGATCTCCAGAGGGATGGCGTCCCGGCAGCCAAGCAACTGCCAAAAGTCGGTGAATTCCGGGTCCTCCATATCAGCCAGCCGCTGGATGTTCTGAATCAAGTTTCTCTGCTTTTCGGCAATCTGTTCCAGCGTCCAGGCCAGAGCAGCTTGTCGCTCTTGTTCGCACTTGCATTTCCAACATAGTCCCTGATACCCAAGGGGCGTCCCACAGCTGGGGCAGGCGTATTTCAGATTCATATTCTCAGACTCCTTTCAGAAAATAGAAAAAACGCCCTGCGAGACCCTGTCACTTGGACAGGCTGACGCAGAGCATGAAAAGGGCGCAAAGAAGAAGTCACATCCACCCACAGATGTGATTTTCTCCATAAACAAAATCCATTTTTATATAGAAACAGAGTTATTTTTGACTGATTCGTGTGCATCTCCCAAAAACTTCCGCCTGCATTGCACATCATTGAATGCGTAAAGTGCAAGCCGTTATCATAAATGATGGGGTCAAATCGCTCTTTTCCATCATACATAATTGCATGGAAATTATCAACTAAAACTTATCATTGCCTTTCCATATGAGAAAGAGGCCGAGATCGCGGATTTTGAAAGCTGCATTTTCCCACGTACAAGCAGTGAAAATGTGATATTGTATTCGCACAGAAATAACGGGGACGCTTTTTGAATGGTTTTTCGGTTGGAAATGTGGTCAAAAACGCTTCCTGCCCGTGGCTGAAGGTCATGCAGCGGCCCGGACAGGGAGCGTTTTTTGTATCTCTATGCGGCTGTTCCTGCGTTGTAGGTCAGTCAGAAAAAATGTGTAAATGATTCCTGTTGTCTGCAACGCAGGATTTGCTGGTCTATAAACAGGGGGAGAAGACTCCCAGGGATGCCATAAAAGGCTCGGAAGACAAATTTCTTATACAAAATCGAAAGATGAAACCGAATGTGTCACCAATTGCCTCTGGTCCAAGTGATGATATGCTCTGCCGTCTCCTCAATTCCCATCACAGAACTGTTGATGCAGAAATCATAATTCTCCGGAACCCCCCAATTTCTGCCGGTATAGGTGTCATAGTATTTTTTTCGCTGTTTATCAATTTTTCTGATGGTGTCCTCCGCTTCTTTTGGCCCGAGGCCCTCGATCTCCATCCGGCGTCTGATACGATCCCCGAAGGGAGCGCAGATGAACAGGCTGATCACCGGGATGCCGGCAGATTTGAGGATGGCATCGGCACACCGCCCCACAATAATGCAGGGATCTTTCTGGGCAAGTTCCAAGATCACCTGGCTCTGCATCTCAAACAGGATGTCCTCCGCCGGCTGGCCCTTCCGCACCTGAGGTCCGCCCTCATAGACGCCGGTAAAGAGCCAGGGATTGGGTGCTTTTTCCTCTCTGCCCGCAAACAGTTCCTCCCGCAGTTCCGCTTTCTGTGCGGCCAGAGTGATCAGTTCCCGGTCATAGCACCTGATGTTCAGTTTCTCTGCCAGCCGTTTTCCAATCTCCCGGCCGCCGCTGCCGAACTGACGGCCCAAAGCAATGATCGGCATCTTCATGTTACGAATCCTCCTTACAAATCTGCTCCGCGGCCGGGCGCGGTTCCGTCATCCGCAGGGTAGCGCCGCGAACATGATCTTTCAAAAGCTGGTCGGTAAACCGGATCAGCTCTTCAGGGGTTCCCTGGATCTCGCCCAGCAGCCACTCCTCGATCATGCTTGCCAGCGCCCCCACATAAAATTTCGTCAGCAAATCAACTTCGTCATCGGATGCGTGGTAGTTCAGTGCTATGACGATCCGCTGGATCGTACTCTGTATGATAGCGTGAATATCTGTCTGAAAAAAGCGTTTCAGATGTTCCCGGCTCAAGGAGTGCAGGGCGCACAGGCAGACCGTCCGGTTTTCCTGAAGATACTGAAAGAGTTGGAGCAGGCCGTCCTGCCACAGCATCACACCCTCATGCTCCCGCAGCAGTGCCACAGCCTCCTGGTCGAACATCCAGCGCACTGCGTCGTAGATATCCTCAAAGTGGTAGTAAAAATGCTGCCGAGCCATGCCGCAGGACTGCATGATCTCCGCGATGGTAATTTTATTCAGAGGCTTTTGTGCCATCAAAGTTTTCAGTGCGGCGCAGATCTCCCGCTTGGCCGCCTCGCTGGCTTCGTATGTTCGCTGTCTCATCCCAACGACCACAGACCTTTCCTCGAATTCTTGATTTTATTTTAGCACAGATCCCAGGACTTATCATAGATGCAGATTGGGAGCAAGTGTCAGAAATCTGACATTTGCCCCTGTTCTGCATCTTGTTTTCCACCAAGAGATTTTTTATGCTGAAAGAAACCAAACCGGAAGGAGCGCGGCGCGATGACAGAGCAGTATCAAGTCACCATACAGGGTCAACTGGGTCCGCGGGAGGGAGTTCTGACCCTCAGTTATCAGGAGAGCTACATTACCGGATCACTGGATCTGGTGGGCTATGTCAACAAGGTGCAGGGCGTGCGGGCAGCGGATGGGACGCTCCATCTCTTTCATCCCATCCAAACGGTGGTGAGCACCATTCCCTGTGAGACCGTTTTAAGACTGCAGGCAGGGAGCCTGTGCGGAACATCTACCTCAAAATCCGCCCAGATGCGGTGGGAAGGCGCACTTCTCCATCAAGGACCCCGGGAGGCATCGGAACTGTGAGCAAGGGAACGGAAAAGTCATCCTTTTTTGAGAAACTGGCCACAGTCATCGTCGACAAAAGAAACCTGATCTTTTTTCTCTATGCCTGTGCCCTGATCTTCTGCCTGTTTTCCCGAAACTGGGTCAGCGTATGCAACGACATTACAGAGTATCTGCCGGAGACCACGGAGACCCGCCAGGGACTGACCCTCATGGAGGAGGAGTTTACCACCTTCGGCACCGCTCGGGTCATGGTCTCCCATGTGACCTATGAGATCGCGGAGGAACTGGCGGAGCAGATGGAGCAGATCGAGGGCGTCACCTCGGCCACCTTCGGGAGCAGCACCGTTGGCGCGGACACAGGAGGTGACGGTGAGCCGGAGACACCGGAGGACATCACGGAGTATTTCAAGGGGGCTGACGCCCTGATCTCCGTGACCTTTGACGGCGAGGAGGAGGACGAGATCAGCCTTGCCGCCCTGGCTGCCATCCGGGAACTGCTGGAGCCCTACGACTATTACATTGACAGTGCTGTAGGCAACTCACAGGCGGATTCTCTGGCCAGCGAGATGGGGACCATTCTAGCGGTGGCGGCGGTGATCATCGTGCTGGTGCTGCTGCTCACCTCCCGCTCCTATGCGGAGATCCCGGTACTGCTCATCACCTTTATCGTAGCGGCCCTGCTGAATCTGGGCACCAATTTTATTTTCGGGGAGATCTCCTTCGTCTCCAACTCTGTGACCGTGGTTTTGCAGCTGGCGCTGGCCATCGACTATGCCATCATCATGCTCCACCGCTTTCTGGAGGAGCGGGAGTACGCCGAGGACCGGGAGGCCTGCATCGCAGCGGTGAGCGCCGCCATTCCCTCTATCTCTGCCAGCAGCCTTACCACCATTTCGGGTCTGGCCGCTA
The DNA here is from genome assembly GCA_003112755.1 of Lawsonibacter asaccharolyticus. NCBI lineage: Bacteria > Bacillati > Bacillota > Clostridia > Eubacteriales > Oscillospiraceae > Lawsonibacter > Lawsonibacter asaccharolyticus. The sequence goes on from BFBT01000001.1 coordinate 2,657,942, forward strand.
TGATGTTCATGCAGTTCCGGATAGGCTTTGACATGGGCATTATCCTCATCAAGGCCATTCTGTTCAGCATGCTCTCGGTCTTTACCCTGATGCCGGGCCTGCTGATGCTTTTTTCCAAGGCCATGGCAAAAACCCAGCACCGCAGTTTTGTCCCAAAGATCGACCGCTGGGGCAAGTTTACCCTGAAACTGCGCTATGTAGGCGTGCCCTTGTTCGCAGCGGCCATTGTGGCGGGCTTTCTGATGTCCAATCAGTGCCCCTATGTCTACGGCTACAGTCAGATTCAGACCGCCCGACAAAATGAGACCCAGATCGCCGAGAAGAAGGTCAACGAGACCTTCGGCACTCAGAACGTAATGGCGCTGATCGTGCCAAAGGGCGACTATATCAGTGAAAAGGCCCTGCTGGAGCGGCTGGAGACCTATGACCAGGTGGACTACGCCATGGGCCTTTCCAATGTGGAGGTCATGGACGGCTATATGCTCACGGACGCCCTGACGCCCCGGCAGTTTGCCGAGATGACGGATCTGGACTACGAGCTGGTATGTCTTGTTTATGCCGCCTATGCAGCGGAGGGCGAAGAGTACGGAAGGATCGTGGGCGGCCTGGATGACTATACAGTTCCGCTGATGGATATGTTTTTCTTTGCCTATGACAAGGTGGAGGAGGGCTATGTAGATCTGGACGAGGAGGAACAGGCGGATCTGGATGCTCTCTATGAACAGCTTTCTGACGCCCGAGAGCAGCTGCTGGGAGAGGACTACACCCGGATGCTGGTCAGTCTGGATCTGCCAGAGGAGGGGGAGGAGACTTTTGCTTTCCTCCAGACCATCCATGACGAAGCGGAGAGATACTATGACGCCGAAAACGTCTATCTGGTTGGGGACTCCACCAGTGACTATGACCTGTCTGTGTCCTTTGCCAGAGACAATGTGATGATCAGCGTGCTGTCGGTGGCCTTTGTCATTATCGTCCTGCTGTTCACATTCCAGTCGGTGGGCCTGCCCCTCCTGCTGATCCTGGTGATCCAGGGCAGTATTTGGATCAGCTTCTCCTTCCCTGGCGTGACCCAGCAGCCCATCTTCTTTATGAGCTATCTGGTGGTGACCTCCATCCAGATGGGGGCCAACATCGATTACGCCATTGTGATCTCCTCCTGGTACAACGAACTGAAGGAGAAGATGCCGCGGTCAGAGGCTATCGTCCAGGCGCTGGATCTGTCCTTTCCAACGGTGTTGACCTCGGGGAGCATCCTATCTGCCGCCGGGTTCCTGATCTCCCAGATCACTACGGAGCCAGCCATTGTGGGCATCGGCGAGTGCCTGTGCCGGGGAACGCTGATTTCCATGTTTTTAGTCATGTTTATCCTGCCCCAGATCCTGTACGTGGGAGACAAGATCGTGGAAAAGACCCGCTTCAACATCAAAGTTCCGGAGGTCAGCCACAGCGCCAGCGGCACCGTCTATGTAAATGGCCGGGTCCGGGGCCGGGTGTCCGGTGTGGTGGACGCCCACATCCAAGGCGTGATCTACGGAGACGTCTCCGGGATGCTGGAGACTGGAAGTTACCAGACCAAGGAGGTTCCAAAAGCAGATGAAACGGAAAAGCAGTAAATTCTTGAGTCTCCTGCTGGCGGCGGTCTTGCTCCTCTCCCTTATCGCTCCCGTTGCTCTGGCCGCTGGGACCGCCGATACCATCTATCTCCGCACGGCAGAGGATCTGGCGGGGTTCTCCCGGAACTGCACCCTGGACAGCTGGTCTCAGGGGAAAACCGTCTATCTGGAGGCGGACATTGATCTGACCGGCGTGGACTTTGCCCCCATCCCTACCTTCGGCGGCACCTTTGAGGGACAGGGACACACCATCTCCGGCCTGTCCATCACCGGCAGCGGCAATGTGCGGGGACTGTTTCGGTACATACAGCCCACCGGCTCTGTGCGGGATCTCCACGTCTCGGGCAGCATCTCTCCCGCTGACCGCAAAAACGTTCTGGGCGGCCTGGCAGGGAAGAACCAGGGGACCATCACGATGTGTTCGTTTTCCGGGACGGTAAGCGGATTGGACAGTATTGGCGGGATCGCAGGCATCAACGAAGCTCAGGGGGAGATCATCAACTGTGCTTTCTCCGGCTCTGTTACCGGGGAGCACTATGTGGGCGGCATTGCCGGACAGAACTACGGTTCTATCATCCAGTGTGAAAACAGCGGCAGCATCAACACCACAGAGGTGGACACGGAACTGGATCTGGACGCTTTGAATCGTGAGCAGCTCAATGCTGCGGAGAATGTACCTGTGTGTACTGACATTGGCGGCGTCGCCGGGTTTTCCTCAGGCATCCTGCAAAGCTGCGTCAACACCGGGGCGGTGGGGTATGCCCATGAGGGGTATAACATTGGCGGCATCGTAGGGCAGCAGTCCGGATATCTGAACGGCTGCACCAATTCCGGGATGATTTTGGGCCGGAAGGATGTGGGCGGCATTACCGGACAGTTGGTGCCGGAGGTGCGTCTGCTCTACACTGAGAGCCAGGTTGGCGACCTGTTGGATGAACTGGACGTGCTGCGAGACCTGATCGGCCGGACCAATGATGATGCCCGCAGCGCCTCCAACGAGATCTCTGAGCGGATGCAGGCTATTTCCGACCGGGCGGGGGAGGTCCAGGGGGCTATCAGTGGCTTGGCAGATCTCACCACAGACTGGGCCAATGAAAACATTGATGCGGTCAACAGCATGTCTGCCCGGATCTCCTGGCTCACGGATAAACTGTCTCCCATTATGGAGGATGCCACAGACGCGCTGGATCTGATGGAGAAGTTGGCTGGTCAGATGAATGATGTGATGGACGAGGCGCAGGAGGCCGGCGATCTGGCCCCCGATGCAGCGGACCGGTTTGAGGAGGTTATGGACGATCTGAGGGTCGCTGCCCGGCATGGCCGGGACTCGGCAGACCACCTAAAAGCGGCTATGGCGCACCTGCGGAATGTACTGGGGAATCCGGATACGGACACAACTCTGGCGGAAATACAGACGGAAGTTTCTGAACTGTCCAAGGATCTCTCGGATATTGACAGCTGTTTTGTACAAATATGGGAAATTTTACAGGGTGCAGATGGTGTGCTTCAGGGGAGGCCGGAATGGGCAGCTCTTCTGGAAAAGCTGGGGGCGTTTCAGTCTGCCTGTGCCGCTCTGCCAAACTGCTTGGACCAGGTCAACGATGCGCTTGCTCAGGTGATCGGGTCGGAGACCGCTGCCCCGGAAGCATTGGCGCAGTTGAAAAGTGCTGCAGAGGATCTACTGGCCGCCGGACAGGCGTTTGGGCAGGCGGGTGCGGAACTGGCCAAGGCGCTGATGAATGTCGCCCCTGGACAGGGACCGGATTTGACAGCCGCTTACCAAAAATTACAGGATGCGTCCCAACAGCTTACAGACACACAGGAGGAAGTAGAAAACATTCTGAAAGATTTAGGCGCGTCTGAAGCCGAGCGGGATCTGCAGGTGAAATTGGACGAACTGAATGCTGCCATCGCCGCCGCAGAGCTGGCCGCCGCAGAGGCGGAGGATGCCCTCGCAGCATTGGCCGGGATCGAATCTGCCCAGACTGTCGTTGAGACACTCCAGGTCGAACTGGCGGCCATCCGTACCAGCCTGGAGCGCGCAAAGCTATCTGCACAGGAGATCGCCGCAGCCGCGGAAAAATTGGTGGTGCCCTCCATCAATATCGAGGAATTGGAGGCCGCCAGACAGGAGATACAGGCCGCCAGGGATAGTTTATCCTCCGCACTGCGCGCATTGGCCCGCAGCGTGGACAGCGGCGGGAGTGCCGTCCGCAAACTGCGGGAATTGCTGGAGAAGGCCGGGGATGCCATAGATGAACTGAGGGATGCCGGAGATACCATGGAGGAACTGTCTTCTCTGACTGCAGACATCATGGAAGACCTTTCCCATGTGCTGCAAGAACTATCTGAGATGCCCACCATCACCATCCGTCCCATCAGCAGCGAGATCAAGGAACAGGGGGATGCTCTGGACAGTATTTTTACTGACCTGATCGACAGCGGAGATGCTCTTCGGGAGTCCATGTCCAGCAATACGGACATTTTGCTGGACGATCTGGACGCCATCAACCGGCAGTTCGGTGTCATTACCGACCTGATGCGGGATATTCTGGATGGTTCTGATGAGAAATTTGAGGATCGGTTTGAGGATGTGTCGGACGAAGCGCCTGAAACTACAGATACGGGCTATCTCTCTGACGCCAGGAATGACGGAATGGTGGAGGGCGATGTTAATGTGGCCGGGATCGTGGGCTCTATGGCTATTGAATACGACTTTGACCCGGAGGACGATTTGATCCGGGAAGGCGACCGCTCCCTGGACTTCCGATATCAGACCAAGGCAGTTGTCGCATCCTGTATCAATACAGGAGCAATCACCGGAAAGCAGGACTACGCCGGCGGTATTGTCGGTCTGATGGACCTGGGACGGGTTAGAAACTGCGAGAATTACGGCGCTGTATCCAGCAGCAACGGCGACTATGTGGGAGGTATTGCCGGCGCCTCCTGGGGCAGCGTCCGGGACAGCTGGAGCAAGTGCCGCCTGTCTGGCAGGGACTATGTGGGCGGTGCGGCTGGATTAGGGGCTACCCTGATAAATTGTCATACCCTGGTGACCATCGATGAGGGCTCTGCTTATCTGGGGGCGGTAGCGGGAGATGTGGACAGCGACGGCACCGTATCCGGCAACACCTTTACCAGCGAGAACCTGGGCGCTCTGGACGGTATCAGCTATGCCGGGAAGGCGGAGCCGGTGGATTTCGATTCCCTGTGCAGCACGGAGGGCGTGCCGGAGCTGTTTTCTCAGCTGGAGCTGACCTTCGTGGCCGATGGCATCACCGTAGCCGTGGTCCCCTTCCAGTATGGGGAAGGGATCGAATCCCTGCCGGAGATTCCGGCGAAAAAGGGGTACTCCGCCGCCTGGCCGGATCTGGACTATACCCATCTGAATGCCAGTCAAACCTTGGAAGCGGAATATACTCCCTATACCTCCGCCCTTTCGGACGGTGGGGAACTGCCGGAGATCCTTGTGGACGGTAGTTTCAGCAGCCGGGCAGAAGTCTCACACACGATTGAGAATGTGACCTGGAGTGATCGCCAGGGAAAGACGCACACCGGCACTGCCTATACCGTCACAGTGGACGACCCGGATTTAGAGCAGGTGTCCTATACGGTTCACTACCGCCTGCCGGACTCTGGAAAACACTATGCGCTATGGGTACAGGAGGAAAGCGGCTGGTCAGAAGCGGATTTTGAGATCGACGGACAGTATCTGCTGCTCACCAGTCAGACGGAGGAGATCACTTTCTGTATTACAGAGCGGTCCAGCAGCCTTCTTGTCTGGCTCGCGGCCGGAACAGGTTGCCTGTTGCTTCTGGCTGCCGTATTCTGTGTGCTGCGTCACATTCAAAAAAAGAGGCATTGAACCCCATGTATGGTCGGCAAGCTCACAGGTGAAGTAGTTACAAAAGAAGAACTCTATGAAGCTGCTTGGGCAACGGACTGCGGACTGTCCATGAGCAAGTATGCCGAGGCTTACCAGATCAACCAAAGCAGCGCAGACTGCCCGCAAAGGAAGTTCCTCACTGCCCTGGCCCATTCCTGTTCCCGGAGATACAAGCCTTTTTCGAGAGCGAGGAGGGGCAAAGGGAATTTGCTGAGTGGAAAGCACAACAGGGAAAGTCTAAGGGATAAAGGAGGCGGGAGTGTTTTATACACTCCCGCCTCCTTTATCCCTCTAAAATACCAACGTGATTTCTTCTGTAAATAAAAGCCAGTGTTAAACAAGCGAGAGTATATCCAATGATGGCAATTAAAGATGCCTCTATACCAAATCCTGCTCCAGTTAACAAGATGTTGTCTGATGGTATAATGAGTTGAAAAATAGGTTCGCCATAAGCACCCTCCGATGTTGTAATATGCAGAATGTCCGTTACTATCGCAAAGTTCCATACCGTATGCATTAGAATATTGTTACCAATAGAATTTCCTGCATAGGAGGCAAGCGAAAACATAGTGCCTACCAAAGTACCGCTGATGATTAAAAGAAAGACACCTCCGATTGTAAAAGTTTCCATTGATGGGAGATGTGCGAAACTAAACAAAACAGATGGGACAAGCACAGCGATGTACTTATTCCATTTACTTTCGAGCAGTCTCATAATGAAACCACGGAATAGTATTTCTTCCAATATCCCCGCTTTCAAAGCAATAAGAATAGATGAAATAATAATTAAGAAGATGTCACCAGTGGAAAAAACATTTACTTGTGCCCGTCCAATGATTAGAAAGATAGTAACTACAAAAGCAGGTAACAAAACAGATAAACTAACTCCCCACCATTTAACGGAAAATGAAATCCCGAAGTCTTCCATTTTTAGATGGAGAACTTTTGTTGTATAGAGCCAAAAGAAGATTAGTGTCAGCAACAGATAGCCCGGCATTCTGATAATAGGATACAACTCACGGACTGGAAGATTTATGATAGAAAATAGGAAATCAAAAATTAGACTTCCCAATAAATCACCGGCCAAAAACAGCAAAAAATATACAATAATTACGGAAATTGTCTTTGGTGTTGAAAACTTATAATTCATTCTGGTTTCACAATCCTCCCAATAAAATGGTCTTGTAGAGAGATGTTAAATGTTATTATAGCATGGGGAATAAAACATACAAGGACAGGGCCCTCCCTGCCCTTGTATGTTTTAAAGAACATTTCGATAGAAATGATAAATCCGATCACATTACCCGCTTGGACAATGTAGTTCAGATTATCATTGTTTGGCCCGAGTGGGGAGACTCGAACTCCCGGCATCTTGCTCCCAAATGTGTGTCTGAACCTTCAGGCGGCACTCTTCCGTCCTCTTTGGCCCTTTCCTCTGCTTGGGCAGTTCCTCTTTAACACTCTTTTGCCCTGCTTGTTTCAAGAAACCCTTTCGTCTTTTGGGATTTGTGTGGGATTGGATTCTGTGTATTAAAAGATGTTCCGCCCGGTTTAATGGGGGTGATGACAGGCCAATCACCTCAAAACAGAGGCGCAGAAACTGTGCCGCATAAACAAAGAATAAGGCCCGTCCCACCGGCAGTCTGAGTGCAGCTCGTCTCCACGCAAATCAACGGCTGTCTCCCCAAAGTTATTTCATTCTACCATGCCGCCGTACAAAAGACAATAAAAGCATATATGGGGCAATAAAGTAGTGGCTATTTCCCTCTTTCTGTGGTATTGTTCGGTTGCCGAAAGGAGGCGACAATATGCAGAAAGAAACGGACTTCACGGTAGGCCGGTGGTGCAACCGCTGGTTCTGCGAGAACCGGGGCAGATGGAGCGGCAGCACCGTGGGCGGATACCGCAACCTGATCTACCGCCACATCCTCCCTGGAATCGAGGGCGTCCCGCTGGCGGAGCTGACCGAAGACACCGTCACCAGCTTCTATGACAGCCTGCAAAGCCAGGGACTCAGCGCCAGAAGTGTCTGGTGCGTCCATCTGCTCCTGCGGCGCTGTATGGATGAGGCGGCCCGCGACCAGTGCATTCACTACAACCCGGTGCGGCTCTGCCAGGAGCCACAAGCAGAAGAACATAACGGCCCCTTTACGCCTGGGGCAGCTCCAGCGGTATCTGAATGCCGCGGAACAGCTTGGCGCATTCCCTCTCATTTACACAGGACTCTCCAGCGGCCTACGGCAATGTGAACTTATCACCTTGTCGTGGGCCGATTTTCATATCCGCTGCCGGTACATTCTCAAGGGCCAGCGGCTGCTGACCCTCAACAGCAGGGCGGAGCATCTCCTGGATCGGATACCGGAAACCGGCCGCTATGTGTTCCTCAACCCCAAGACCGGAGCGCCGTATCAGCTCCACGAGTTCTACTACCTCCACAAGCGGATACTGAAACAGGCGGGCTTGCCGTGGGTGGCCTTCCGGAATCTGCAGCGACAGTGCAGGGAGGTGGGAATATGACGCTGAAAGACTATATCCTCCTCTGGCAGGAGGTCTATGACAAGAACCAGAGCGGGCCGACTACCTACGTAGCTCATGGCTATGTTTTCAAGAACCACATTCTCCCCGGACTGGGGGAGATCCCACTCTCTGAATTGACCGTGGAGCAGGTGGGAAATTTTCTGGAGGAGCGACGGCGCTTTGGCGGTCACCGGCCAGAAAGCCCCGAATACCCAGGGCTGGGGGAGCATACCATGCGGCACATCCACCGCCTGCTCCAGCAATGTCTGGATCAGGCGATCCGAGATGGGCTGATAGCGGACAACCCCGCCCGTAGGTTTCACTACCCAAAGCCCAAGAAGGTCAGCGCCAATGTGCTGACACCGACAGAGGTGGAGGACTATCTGGACGCGGCGGAGCGGCTGGGCCACCTCTCCATGTGCTTGCTGGCGCTGACGGCGGGGCTTCGGCAAGGCGAACTGATTGCCCTAAAATGGAGCGACCTGGACACGAAGGAGCGGACGCTGACCATCACTGAGAATCGCTCGGTGGAGCGACGGGAGCTGGTGGAGTATGAAGACGGCACCAGGATCGTCAGTCTGACCCAGGAAGCGGTTGAACTCCTGCGCCTGGAACACGCTAAACACCCAGGAAGTCCGCTCATGTTCATGCACCCGGCCACCCAGAGGCCCTACTCACCCCAGATGGTGCGCCGGCTGCATAATGAGATCATCCAAGAGGCCGGGCTGGATCATATCCGGTTCGCAGATCTCCGGCACACCTGCGCCGTCCTATCGCTGCAAAATGGAATGGATACGAAAGAGGTTTCTCAGATGCTGGGCCACTTCAGGACCGCAATGACACGGCAGAACTATGCCCCCTATCTGGCCCATATTGCCGCCAAAGGCGAAAACAAGCCCAATGAAGCATCCACGGAAGATCTCAGGGAAGCAGCAAATATTCTCGATAATCTTCTGAAATTCTGATGGATATTCTGCGGAAGATGTGGTATATGTTTGGGGCACAAGGAGATGATGACGATGGAAAACAAACTGCTCAAAGAGCTGTATGATTACTTTTATGTCCGCCCGGAGCTTGATGAACAGGAGAACGAAGTGGAGGAGTGCCACAAAGCATTGATCGAGGCGCTGGCAAAGCCGGAACGCAAGCTGGTGTTACGAATCATTGATGCCCAGAACTTGATTATAGAACAGACCTCCCTCGACAGTTTTACTGCCGGCTTTGAACTGGCGTGGAGGCTCTCAATAGAACTGCAAAATGAAGAAAACGAGCGCTCATTCTCCTGTCGGGCCAGGAGAACGGGCGCTCATTGTGTATGGGAAGACGAAATATAAAATGAGCCTGGGCAGCCCTCGAAAAGCTGCCCAGGCATTCTGCTTGTAGGCTTGGTTCAGCGTTCCCACAGAAGGACCGCATCCGCCACAGCCTGCTCAAATTCGGCCTGCGCCAGACCGGGGAGTTCCAGATAATCTCCCACCAAATAGTAGACCGCATCCACCTGCCGATCCACCTGATAGGTGGCTGTCTCAAAGTCGGTCAGCAGCCCGTTGCCGATGCACAAATGTCCCTCACGGTTCGGCATCACATCCGAGCGAAGGGTACGGTCAAAATAGAGGAAAACAGCATTCCGTCCGTCCACCTCCCGGCTGAAGCCGTGGAAAGAATCGTAGCTCCCGCCGTGATAGTAGAGGTCGATCACCTCATCCACCGCAAGCTCTGCCGTCACCAGACCGTCCGTATAGGATACCGGCTGCGGAACATCGGCCGCACCCGCCAAAACAATGGAAAAAATCAGCATGACCGCCACGGCGATCAGAACCGCCCGTCGGCGCCCACGGGAAAACTTCTTCTTCACTCCCTGGAGAACACGGGCTTCCGTTTCCGACTCCTGAGAGAGCGAGGGGACAGGAGCCTCCTCCTTCATTTCCGCCAAACAGGCGCGGCATTCCTGGCATTGTGCCACATGGGCTTCGATCTCCTGCTTGCTGGCCTCGCTGCACAGCCCGTCGCAGTACAGGGGCAGCAGGTCGCGGATGATATCACATTTCATCATAACCCCTCCTTGATTTTCTGTTTCGCACGATAATAAGTCACTCTGGCCCAGTTTTCAGATTTGCCGAACAATTCGCCGATCTGCGTATAAGGTAGTTCCGCAAAGACCCGCAGGGTAAACACCTCCCGGTATGGCTCTGGCAGAGCATGGAGCCGCTGATGGATCTGGCGGGCATTTTCCTGGATGAGCAAATCCTCTTCTACATTCTGAGGGGAGGTCATCTGCTCCAGAGCCTCATCTCCCGCCTGCCGCTTTGCCTTTCTCAAGTAGGAGAGCCAACAGTTCTTCCCAATTTGGCACAACCATACGGACAGCCGGCATTTTCCTTGAAAGGAGGCGCTGTGTTCAATGGCGCGGCAGAAGGTCTCCTGAGTCAATTCTTCCGCCAACGCTTGGTTCCCACAGAGTCCTGCCAGATAGTGGTACACCACTGGGAACTGCTCCTTGTACAACTGATCGAAATCCATCCACATCACCTCGCTTTCTGCCTATATGACGCACATCGGTACGAGTTGTTACAAAATTAATGCTGCCTTTTATTTTCTGGCGAGAACAACTTTGCCGCTTGTTTTTGAAAGAGTGAGCGATCAAGCAAGCTGTGCGATGAGCACAGACAGTCGGTTGCTGAACATCCGACCTACAGTCACGGCACTTGCCGCCAGCTTCGCCCTGTGGGCCACTGTATGGGTCCGAAGCTGCGGCGGTCAAAGAGATACCCGTACAGGTCCAACAGCCGCAACAACTACTTTTCAAAGGTTCAACTATATCATTTTCGTTAAAATGATATAGTTGAACCTTGACACGAGCAAGATTACTTGATATAGTTTAATTGTATCATTATAAGCAAAATGATGAAATTGACCTAAAGTGAGGTACAGGATGCGCACCTACGATTTTACCAAAAACTATGAAAAGCTGCTTGTCCCGGATATCGTGGCCCTGCTGACTCAGATTCATGAATACAAGGGAGAACAGGCTCTGTTTATCGAGGCCAAGGCCGATACCCTGACCAAACTGGTGGAGATCGCCAAGATCCAGAGCACCGAGGCCTCCAACAAAATCGAGGGCATTTATACCTCGGACGAGCGCCTGAAAAAGCTGGTGCAGGACAAGACCACCCCCCGCACCCGGAACGAGCAGGAGATCGCTGGCTACCGGGATGTGCTGGCCACCATCCATGAGAGCTTTGACTATATCCCACCCAAAGCCTCTATGATTCTGCAGCTCCATCGTGATCTCTATAAATTCAGCGGCGCGTCCTACGGCGGGCACTATAAAACAGCGGACAATGTAATCGCCGAGACGGATACTCAGGGAAATAAAAGCATTCGTTTTCAACCCCTTCCGGCCTGGGAGACGCCGGAGGCGGTGGACAGCCTCTGCCGAGCCTACGAGGAGGCTGTGGGGAAGGGTGACATGGATCCGCTGCTGCTGATTCCCATGTTCATTCTGGACTTCCTCTGTATTCATCCCTTTAACGATGGTAACGTCCGTATGAGCCGCCTGCTGACCCTGCTGTTGCTCTACCGGGCAGGCTATATCGTGGGCAAATATATCAGTATTGAAAAACTCATTGAGGAGAGCAAGGAAACCTATTATGAGACCTTCCAGCAGAGCTCCCAGGGATGGCACGAGGGAACCAGCGACTACGCCCCCTTTGTGCGCTATACCCTGGGCGTAGTGGCGGCGGCCTACCGGGACTTTTCCACCCGTGTGCAGGTCCTGGCCGTCAGCGGCATGAGCAAGCCGGACCGTATCCGGGAGATCATCAAGGGTACCCGTGGGAAGGTTACCAAGGCAGAGATCATCCAGCAGTGTCCCGATATTAGTAAAATCACGATACAGCGCACTCTGGCCGACCTGCAGAAGAGCGGGGAAATTCTGAAACTCAGCGGCGGGCGCTATACCGCCTATATTTGGAACCGGGAAAAGGAGTAAGAGAACATGATCACTGGTGAACTGAAAAACAAGATCGACCGCCTCTGGGAGACCTTCTGGACTGGCGGCATTACCAACCCCCTGGATGTGGTGGAACAGATGACCTATCTCATGTTCATCCACGACCTGGACGCCGCCGACAACCAGCGGGCCAAGGAGAGCGCTATGCTGGGGTTGCCCCACAAGAGCATCTTTGCCGGCGAGGTGCAGGTGGGGGAGCGGACCATTCCGGGCAATCAGCTCAAATGGTCAGTGTTCCACGATTTTCCCGCCGGACAGATGTATTCCGTCATGCAGGAGTGGGTGTTCCCCTTCATCAAGAACCTCCACGCCGACAAGGACAGCGCCTACGCCAAGTACATGGGGGACGCCATTTTCAAGATCCCCACGCCTCTGATGCTGGACAAGATCGTCACCGCCATGGACGAGATCTACGCCCAGGCGGAGCAGATCCACGACGCCGATGTCCGGGGCGACATCTACGAATACCTCCTGTCCAAAATCGCCACCGCCGGGGTTAACGGCCAGTTCCGCACCCCCCGGCACATCATCCGCATGATGGTGGACATGATGGCCCCCCGGGCGGATGATGTGATCTGCGACCCGGCCTGCGGTACCGGCGGCTTCCTGGTGGCGGCGGGGGAGTACCTGAAGGAGAACCGCAAAGAGGAGATCTTCTACGACCGGGTGAAGAAGGACCACTACATGAACCACATGTTCCATGGCTACGACATGGACCGCACCATGCTGCGCATCGGGGCCATGAACATGATGACCCACGGCATCGACAACCCCTACATTGAGTATCGGGACAGCCTCAGCGACCAGAACATCGACCGGGAGAAGTACACCCTCATTTTGGCTAATCCCCCCTTCAAGGGGAGTCTGGACGCGGACATCGTGTCCGCCGACCTGTTGAAGGTGTGTAAGACCAAGAAAACCGAGCTGTTGTTCCTGGCCCTCTTTCTTCGGATGCTCAAAGTGGGCGGGCGGTGCGCGGTCATCGTGCCCGACGGGGTGCTGTTCGGCTCCTCCAAGGCCCACAAGGATATTCGCAAGGAGATCGTGGAGGGCAACCGGCTGGAGGCGGTGATCTCCATGCCCAGCGGGGTGTTTAAGCCCTACGCCGGGGTGTCCACGGCGGCACGGATGATGTGTGGTTTTACGACATGAAAGCGGACGGCTTCTCCCTGGACGACAAGCGCACCGAGGTAAAGGAGAACGACATCCCCGATATTGTGGCCCGATTCCACAACCGTGAGGGGGAAAAGGCGCGGGAACGCACCGAGCAGTCCTTCCTGGTGCCCAGGGAGGAGATCGCCGCCAACGGCTATGACCTCTCCATTAACAAGTACAAGAAGGTCGAGTATGTCCCCGTGGAGTACCCCTCCACCCAGGAGATTCTGGCTGACCTCAACGAGCTGGAGATGGAGATCACCAAGGGTCTGGCGGAGTTGGAGGAGATGGTGTGATGGCGAGATTGGGGGATATTGCAACTTATATCAATGGATTTGCCTTTAAGCCATCCGACTGGTCCGATTCTGGTGTTCCCATTATTCGCATACAGGATTTAACAGGTAATAGCTATCAAGCAAATAGATATAGTGGAGAATATGACAAAAAATATGAAGTACTTCCAGGAGATGTATTGATTTCCTGGTCGGCGAGTTTGGGTATCTATGTGTGGACAGGCGAAAGAGCTGTGCTCAATCAGCACATTTTCAAGGTAGTTTTTGATAAATGTGAGGTTGATAAAAGTTTTTTTGTACATCAAGTACAGAATATCTTAGAAAAAGCCGCATCATCAGCTCACGGTGCAACAATGAAGCATCTGACAAAGCCTGTTTTTGATGCTCTGCCGTTCTATCTCCCTCCATTAGAGGAACAGCGCCGCATTGCCGCCCTGCTGGACAAGGTCAGCGACCTGATCGCCAAGCGCCGAGCGCAGCTGGACAAGCTGGATCTGCTGGTCAAAGCCCGGTTTGTGGAGATGTTTGGGGACCCACTTTTAGATAGCGGCAAATATCCAAAAGTTCCACTGGGTAGTTTAGCAGAGGTTGGGTCAAGCAAAAGAATTTTTGAAAAAGAATATGTCAGCGAAGGTGTTCCGTTCTATCGAACAAAGGAGATAGTTGAATTATCAAAAGGAAATCGGATTACAACTGAACTGTTTATTACAAGAGAGCGATATGATGAAATCAGTCGCGAATACGGTGTACCACAGACTGGTGATTTACTTATATCAGCAGTTGGGACCATAGGCGTAATTTGGATTGTCGATGGAAAAAATGACTTTTATTTCAAAGACGGTAATCTGCTGCGTGTAGTTACATCAGAAAAATTTGTACCCATCTATTTGAAACATTTGCTGGAATCATTGATTGGCGCTTATAAACTGGAAATGTCTTCAGGCACAGCTTATGCGGCATTGACCATATCAGCATTGAAGGAATTATTGGTTTATGAAGTCCCGATCGCAGAGCAGGAACAATTCGCAATCTTTGTCGAGCAAATTGATAAATCAAAATTGACGATTCAGCAGAGCCTTGATAAACTGGAGACATTAAGGAAATCCTTGATGCAGGAATATTTTGGGTGAAGGAATATCATGGATAATATTACATTTGATATTAACACTCTATCATTACTTGTTTCTGTAATTGCTGTATTTATCTCAATTTATGCAATTACTGCCCAGAACAGAGGTGTTGTATTTGAACATCGACTATCAATTTATGTTGAAACGCAGACCATTTATAGCCAATACAAAAAAATCATGGGAAAAGCGTCTCAAGTAGAGTTCCAAAGACAAAAAAGTTTGATTGCAACAATCCTATTTGGTTTCAACACTGATGAAGGAGAGCTTATAGAGAAATATCTTAATTTATCCAGCAACGAAAGCACAGATGCTCTTGTTGAATATATGGACACATACATATCGAAATACCTAAGCAATTCCTTGGTTGAGAACTGCAAAATATTCTACAATGAAGATATAAGCACTCAGGTTGGAAAACTCTACTCGTCATATGATATTTTTCGAATGACTTTTTTGGTATACACAGAAGAAGAAATGATGCAAGCTTATCAAGAGATCAAGGCAGTTTTAAATGAATTTCAGCAAAAGAATATCCTTAAAAAGATGAAAAGAAAACTGCCGATTTGATTTGAACGAGGTGACACCCCATGACCAACTTCGATTTTCTCCTCTCCGACACCCAATTTACCACCTTTGGGGAGGTCGCCATCGCAGCGGAAAAAATTTATACCATCGACCCGGCGGCCTGTGCCCTGAACTGCCGCCGGTGTGTGGAGTTTGCCGTCAAATGGATGTACTCCGTGGACGGCGGGTTGGTCATGCCTTACGATGATAGGCTTGCCAGCCTCATGGACACCGAGGATTTCCGGGCCATTGTGAACCGGGACCTGTGGCAGCGCCTGAAGTACATCCGCCAGACGGGTAATGCCGCCGCCCACACCGGGAAGAAGATCGCCCCGGAGCAGGCCCGGCTGTGCCTGGAAAACCTCTGGTACTTCATGGACTTTATCGCCTGCTGCTACGGCACCACTTACACCCCCGGAGCATTTGACCCAGCTCTGCTGGAGGAGCAGAACGCCGCCCCAGTTCCAGCTCCCGCGCCCGAGGTGGATCTGGCCGCCCTCATGGCGGAAAACCAGACTCTCCGGGCAGAGCTCACCGCCCGCCGGGAGACCCAGCAGCCCAGCTACACCCCCAAGCCCCTGGACCTCTCCGAGTACAAGACCCGCAAGCTGTACATCGACGCCATGCTCACCGACGCCGGCTGGACGGAGGGGAAGGACTGGCTAAACGAGGTGGAGCTGCCCGGTATGCCCAACCAGAGCGAGGTGGGCTATGCCGACTATGTGCTCTACGACGACGCCCACCGCCCCCTGGCCGTCATCGAGGCCAAGCGTACCTGTGTGGACCCGGCCAAAGGCCGCCAGCAGGCCAAGCTGTACGCCGATCTGCTGGAGCAGAAGTATGGCCGCCGCCCGGTGATCTTCCTCACCAACGGCTTTGACACCCGCCTGGACGACGGGGCTTACCCGGAGCGCCGGGTGGCCGCCTTCTACTCCAAGAGGGACCTGGAGAAGCTATTTAACCTCCGTGCTATGCGGACAAGCCTCAAGTACATTCAAGTGGATCGCAACATTGCGGGCCGCTACTATCAGGAGGGGGCAATCAAAGCCACCTGTCAGGCTTTGGCCCAGAACCGCCGGAAGGCCCTGCTGGTCATGGCCACCGGCTCCGGTAAGACCCGCACGGTCATCGCCCTGGTGAAGGTGCTCCTTCAGCACGGCTGGGTAAAGAATGTCCTCTTCCTGGCTGACCGCAACTCCTTGGTCACCCAGGCCAAGCGTAGCTTTGTGAACCTGCTGCCCGACTTCTCCGTGACCAACCTGTGCGAGGAAAAAGACAATTACGCCGCCCGGTGCGTGTTTTCCACCTACCAGACCATGATGAACTGCATCGACACCGTGGAGGACGAGGAGGGCAAGCTGTTCACCGTAGGCCACTTTGACCTAGTCATCTGTGACGAGGCCCACCGTTCCATCTACAACAAGTACCGGGACATTTTTAACTACTTCGATGCCCCTCTGGTGGGCCTCACCGCCACCCCTAAAGACGAGATCGATAAGAACACCTATGAGGTCTTTGAACTGGAGAGCGGCGTGCCCACCTACGGCTACGAGTTGGCCCAGGCGGTAAAGGACGGTTTTCTGGTGGACTTCCTCACCGTGGAGAGCAAGCTGAAATTCCTGGAGGAGGGCATTTCCTACGCCGACCTGTCCGAGGAGGAAAAGGCGGAGTATGAGGCCACTTTTACTGACGAGAACGGGGAGCTGCCCGAGCGGATTGAGTCCTCCGCCCTCAACGAGTGGCTGTTCAACGAGGACACCATCCGTCTGGCCCTGAACCTGCTGATGACCAATGGCCTGAAGATCGACTACGGGGAGAAGCTGGGCAAGACCATCATCTTCGCCAAGAACCACCGCCACGCCGAAAAAATTCTGGAGGTCTTCGGCAAAGAGTATCCACACCTGCCCGGCTATGCCAAGGTCATCGACAACTACATGACCTACGCCCAGAGCGCCATCGACGAATTCTCTGACCCGAAAAAGCTGCCCCAGATTGCCATCTCCGTGGACATGCTGGATACCGGCATTGATGTACCCGAGGTGCTGAACCTGGTGTTCTTCAAGAAGGTTATGAGCAAGGCGAAGTTCTGGCAGATGATCGGCCGGGGTACCCGTTTGTGTCCGGGGTTGATAGACGGGGAGGACAAAACCAAGTTCTACATCTTCGACCTGTGCGGCAACTTTGAGTTCTTCCGAATGAACAAGGGCAAGGCCACTGCCAACCAGATGGCCCTGCAAAGTGCCATCTTCTATCTGAAAGCCCAGATCGTCTACAAGCTCCAGGACCTGGCCTATCAGACTGAAGACCTGATTCCATTCCGGGAGAAGCTGGTGGAGGAGATGCTGGCCAAGGTGCAGCAGCTGGACCGGGAGAACTTCGCCGTGCGGCAGCACCTGCGGTATGTGGAGAAGTTCGCCGACCCGGCGAGCTACCAGGCCCTCAGCTATGAGGATACGCTTCATCTGAAAGAGGAAGTGGCCCCCCTGCTCCAGCCGGATATGGACGAGGCCAGCGCCGTGCGGTTCGACGCGCTGATGTACGGGATCGAGCTGGCTTATCTGGTGGGCAAGACCTATAAGAAAGCCCGAAAGGACCTGGTGAAGAAGGTCAGCGGCGTGGCCAGCGTGGCCAACATCCCGGAGATCCGGGCCCAATCGGAACTCATCGAGAAGATCCTGCATACCGACTATCTGGACAACGCCGGGATCAACGAGTTTGAGCATATCCGGGAGTGCCTGCGGAATCTGATGAAGTATCTGCCCCACGACGGCGCGATTTACAACACCAATTTTACGGACGATATCCTCTCCGTGGAGTGGAAGGAGTCGGAGCTGGAGAACGACGACCTGAAAAACTACAAGGCCAAGGCGGAGTTCTATGTGCGCCAGCATCAGGACAAGCCCGCTATCGCCAAGCTGCGCTCCAATGTGCCGCTGACGGCGGAGGATGTAAAGGAGCTGGAGTCCATCCTCTGGAGTGAGGTGGGCACCAGACAAGACTATGAGGCCGAGGTGGGGCAGAAGCCTCTGGGGGAGTTCGTCCGGGAGATCGTGGGCATGGACATGAACGCCGCCAAGGAGGCCTTCGCCCAATACTTAAACGATGTCAACCTGGACAGCCGGCAGATCTACTTCGTCAACCAGATTGTGGAGTATATTGTCCATAATGGAGTCATGAAGGATCTGTCTGTGCTTCAGGAACCGCCCTTCACAGATCGTGGAAGTATCGTGGAGATTTTCACAGATCTGTCCCTGTGGGCTGGGATCAAAAGTGTCATCGACCGGATCAATGCCAACGCCGCGGCATAGATTAAGCCGCAGGAATAAAAAAGAGGGAGAGTCGGTCTTCATTAGCTCAGAGATTCTTGACCTGTTCCTTAGTTAGAACCGCAGGCGTAATAGAATGTGACCCTCAAATTCTACGGGGGAATAAAACAAAGAAAAGCCTCTTCCATTTACAACGGTTCCGTGCTCCGCTGTACTGAGGGCAGGAAGACAAATAGGGGGTGACCAGATGACAGAAAGAAAAATCCGTGCCGGGTACTACCGGCGGTACGATGGCAAGGTGGTCTATGTGGCCTCGCTGGCCACCGACGTCGACACCGGCGAGGAAAGTGTCATCTGGACCACCTATCCCTTCGCAGATGCTCCCAAGTACTACACCTCCAGCAAAAGTCCTTCTGCGCTTTTATCGAGGTGAACGGCGAGCGGAAAGCTAAGTATAAGCGATTGCTCAATATGAAGATCTCAGGGGAAGCCATAGAGCGGCTGGAGGAAGAAGGCTTCCGGGGACCGGTTCGTGGATGGCCTGTCCATTCGCAAGTAGGCAGAAGCCCATCAACTGAACCGTGGCAGCGTGGACTATCAGCAAAAGAAATTCTTCTTTGCCCTGGCTCGTCTGCTGAAAGAACGAGATGAGGCGGAGGGTACATGCCGACTGCGGAAACCAGCACATAAGTAAATAATCCAACCTAAAACGGAGCGCCTGCTACAAAGCAGACGCTCCGTTTTTCTGTCAAATGTATGTCAATAGGATGTGATTTCCCCAATACAAGTAGAGAGGCAACTCGGACACCATCCAAACATTATGTCAAATCTATGTCACACGCAAATGTTCGCGGCTAAAGAAGTAGAGGGAGTTTTGAGAAGGAGATGGTCAACATGAAAGAATCTGTCTACAAGAACTACGGCGAGGCAACGGTGCCGGGCACATCACCGTCCAGTGGGTATGAACTGATGCACGAACCGGATTTCCCGGTACTGCGTGTGGGCAGCTGCATGGTAGTGCCGAAAGAAAAGTACATTCAGTGGATGGAGGAGCATACGGGAGGTGCTATATGAAGTTCCAACAGTGGCCTAAACGAGATCCCGACAAAAACTATTTCAAGGTCCCCAATGAAGTATTTCACATCGGTCTCAGTTACCCGGAGATCTCCATCTACTGCTATCTGCTGAGCATCGAGGACAGAGAAACATACCAGTGCTACCCCAGCTACAAGACCATCGGCAAGGCGCTGGGTATGAGTGAGAACACCGTGAGCAAGTATGTGCGCAGCCTGGAGGAGAAAGGCCTCATCCGCACCGAGCCGACGATGGTGCGGAGCAAAGACGACAGCCCCCTCAACGGAAACCTGATCTACACTATCCGTCCGATCCAGGCGGCAGTCGAATTGTTCTACGAGCGGCACTTCCAGCAGTTGGAGGAGGATGCCGCCCGTCAGAGAGCGGCGGAACGCCTCGCAGAATTGGCCCGTGAAAGCCCCCAGAACGCCCTGTGTGCGCCTTTCGGAGCGGAAGCGAGTCCCAGTGCCGCCCCGGGGGTGGAGGCCCAATTTGGCCCACTTTCGGAGACGCTCCCGGGGACGAAAGAAAAAGCAGGATAAACGACGGGGTCGCAAGCGCCCCCGTCAGAAGCACCTCTGCCCGCAGTGCGGGCAGTTGCGGGGGCTTTTGCGGGGATTGGAAATGGGGTCAAAATCCGGGCCGTGATATCATCTCTGAGGTCACAATCCCCGAAAGCCTACTGCCACAAGGAAAAAACAGAGGTCAACCCCCGGAAAGGAGCCAATATGAGCAAAAAAGAGAAATTCCCACTCTACCTCTCTCCGGAGAAAAAGGCCATCCTGGAGCGCCGGTATCAGGAGGACGGGAGCCGGAGCATCACCGCCTTCATTGAACGGGCGGTGGACTTTTATCTGGACTACCTCAGTGCCAACAGCGCCGGACTGTTTCTCCCCACCTCCATCAAGTCCTATCTGGACGGAAGGATGGGACAGCTGGAGGAGCGGCTGTCCTCCATCGCCTTCCGGCAGGCGGTGGAGCAGGACATGGTGGCCGGTATCCTTGCCGACGCGTATCAGTTCAGCAGCGAAGATCTGCGACGACGGCGGGCGGAGAGCGTCCAAAATGTGCGGAAAACCAATGGCCGCATCTCGCTGGAGCAACGGGTGCGTGATGCTTAGGAGGAGGACGATGAGTGGCAGGATTGATCGTAAAGAGCCCTTATCTCAAGTGCG
Organism: Lawsonibacter asaccharolyticus; assembly: GCA_003112755.1. NCBI lineage: Bacteria > Bacillati > Bacillota > Clostridia > Eubacteriales > Oscillospiraceae > Lawsonibacter > Lawsonibacter asaccharolyticus. The sequence goes on from BFBT01000001.1 coordinate 2,678,627, forward strand.
GAGGCGGCAGTTCGGTCAGCGGCTATCTGCGGTATATCGGTACACGAGAACGGGTGGAGATCCTTCCGGATGACCGTCCGCCCACTCGAAAGCAGGAGCAACTCATCACCAAACTGACCAAGGATTTCCCGGAGGCCAAGGAGCTGGGTGAGTATTCCGATTACAAAGACAAGCCAACCAAGGCCAATGCCTCGGTCTTTATCACCCGAGTACTGGAGGAGAACTGGTCTCAAGTGCAGCAATCAGATGGCTACATGAAGTACATCGCTACTCGGCCTCGCGCGGAGCGGCTTGGTGACCACGGGCTCTTTGGTGATGAGGAGACTGTGGATTTGGAACAGGCCATGCGAGAGCTGGATCAGTACAACGGGAATGTGTGGACGCATATCCTCTCACTGAAGCGGGAGGACGCTGCGCGTCTTGGATATGACAATGCCAAAGCATGACGAAACCTGCTCCGAGCAAATCGCAATGAAATTGCCGCCGTCATGAACATCCAACCGAATCACTTCCGCTGGTATGCTGCCTTCCACGATGAGGGGAAGCATCCCCATGTGTACATGATGGCGTGGTCGACGGTGCCCGGTGAGGCATATCTCACGCGGGACGGCATCCGCAATATCAAATCCACGCTTACCAATCAGATCTTCAAACAGGAGATGCTCCACACCTACGAACAGAAGTCACAGTCGAGGGATGAACTGGTGCGGGAGGCTCGCCGTGCGATCCGGCAGCTCACCCAGGAGATGACACGAAGCATCTGTACGGCTCCCGAGATCGAGCAGAAGATGGAGCAGCTGGCCGGACAACTGGAAACGGTCAAGGACAAAAAATGCTATGGCTACCTCCCCAAGTCCGTGAAGAAAACCGTGGATGAGGTAGTGGACAAGCTGGAGGAGTTGCCGGTAGTGCGTGAGTGCTACGACCGGTGGTGCAAGCTCCAGGGCGAGGTGGAGAGCTACTACCACGACAAACCCAGAGAACGGAAAAAGCTGTCCCAGGAGAAAGAGTTCCGGCAGATCAAAAACGCTGTCATCCAGGAAGCGGAGCGCATCCGTCTGGGTGCGATCTCCTTCGAGGATGATGACTTGGCTGAGCACGACGAGCCGGAACCGGCGCGTCGTGAGTCCAATGCCTGGCGGGAACTGTGGCGAATCATTCGGAACGAGGACATTTCTCTGGACTACCGTGACCGGGCGGCAGAGAAGTTGGAACAGGTGGCAAAGTGCGGCGACGCCCATGCGCAATACCGGATGGGACAACTCTACCGGGACGGTCCTCTGCTGATCCCGGACAACCGCAAAGCAAAGCAGTGGCTCACCCAGGCGGCGAAACAAGGGTTATCGGAAGCACAGTACGCCCTTGGCAAACTGTTCCTCTCTGACGATTGGGAGGTGCGGGACCCGGACGAGGGCATCCGCTGGCTGAAACAGGCGGCGGAAAACGGAAGCCACTTCGCCGCTTACCGCCTGGGCAAAGAGTATCTGGATGGAAACACCGTCAGCAAGGACACCACAAGAGCGGCGGATTGGTTCACCAAATCAGCAGAGGCGGGAAACCAGTACGCTCAGTACATGCTGGGCAAGCTGTGCCTGACGGGACAGGGGCAGCCACGGGATCAGGCCAAGGCAATGGTGTGGTTCAGCCGCTCCGCCGCCCAGGGAAATCAGTATGCTCAGTTCTTCCTGGAGCAGAGAAACGATCTCCACCCGCCCTCTGTGATGCTGGCGGTCACCCGGCTGCTCTATCACATGAGCCGGATCTTCCAGGACAACTCCGTGCCATCCACCGTCCCGACGGGCTAGCAGGTGGATCGAAAGCTCAGGCGGAAGATCCAGGAGAAGAAGATTGCGATGGGCCACAAGCCGGATGACCATGAGGAGCAGTGGCCTGAAATGACCATGTAAGCGGCGCAGAAAATGAGCCGCAAAACAAAGAATAAAATCCCTTCCACAAGAAGGGTAGAAAGGAATCCAATGAAACGATCCAAGTACAACTCTTTCAATGAACTCCCCCTGATGTTGACCGTGCAGGATGTGGCCGATGTGTTGGGCATCGGGCTGGCCCACGCCTACGAGGTAGCCCACCGGCAGGATTTCCCCACCATCACCCTGGGCAGCCGGATCATTGTCCCCCGTGATAAGTTCATGGCGTGGATCGATGAGCAGTCGGCCAAAAAAACGGAAATATTTTAGTGGCTATTTCAAAGATTCTGTGGTATTTGTTTGTGTTGCCAAAGGAGGGATGAACAATGGCAAAGAAACGAGCAAACGGCGAGGGCAGCATCCGCAGAAAGCCCAACGGCCGCTGGGAGGGCCGATACACCCAGGGCATCGACCCCAGCACCGGCCGCGCCATTCAAAAAAGCGTATCCGCCAAGACACGGGCTGAGTGCAAGGAGAAGTTGGACCGGGCCATCCGGGACAACCGGGGCATCCCGGTGAACCACTCAGAAGATGTACAATGATTCTAAAACCAAGGGGCGGGTGTAGCGCTTCGAGAAGCAGACCAACACGGAATTGTCCGGAAGTACGGTACGGCGCATCCACATGGTGCTGGCTGCGGCGCTGAAACAGGCGGTCAAGGAGCGGATCATTCCATACAACCCCTGCGACAACTGCCGCATCCCGCCCAAGGAGAAAAAGGAGATGGCCATCATCCTGCCGGAGAAGCTGGGGGTATATCTTGGCGAGGCGGAGAAGTACGGTGTCCTGCCCATGTTCTTCCTGGAGCTATTCAGCGGCCTGCGGCGCGGGGAGCTGCTGGCACTCCAGTGGGATGACCTGAATGTAAAAGACCGGATCTTATCGGTGAGCAAGCAAGTCACTCGGATCGACGGTGAACTGGTGGTGACAGAGCCGAAAACCAAGAACTCTGTCCGCAAGGTGGCGCTGTCTCAGCAAGCGGTGGATATGCTGGTGCGGGAGCATGAACAGCACCCTGACAATCCTATCCTGTTCCCATCACCCCGCACCGGTGGCTACTGGAGCCCGGACGCGGTGTCCAGGATCAACCGGAAACTGCTGGCGAAGGCGGGCATCGAGGAGCATATTCGCTTCCATGATCTGCGCCATACTTTCGCTACGATGGCCCTATCCAGCGGTGTGGATGTAAAGACGCTGTCCAGTATGCTGGGCCACTTCAGCGCCGGTTTCACCCTTGATACCTATACGCACATCACTAATGATATGCAGAGAGGTGCTGCTGAGAAAATCGGCGGCTTCATGGAAACGGCTACGGCCAAACCGGAACCGCCTGACCCGCCGGAGGAGAGCCGGTGCAAGGTGATACCGTTCGAGAGGGTGGGATAAGAAACAAGCATAGCGCCAAAGGGGGTATTACCATTCTTTGGCGCTATGCTTTGTTTTAGGGTTGAATATTCCAAAGTGTTTCTGCTATCTCATGTAGCCACTTAGCTCTGGCATCAATTTTTTCCTCTGTCCATTCGTCTTCCAATAAAACAGCATTTAAGGTAACCAGTCCCTTGGCGCAGGCTTCAAGCCCTGGCTTATTTGCACCTTTTCCAGACTTTTTTGTAGTCCAATCACTATCTCGTATTGACGCATTTAGCGCTTGAGGAATGATCGCAAGATTTCCTAATGTCAGTAGCTTCGAATCTCTTTGCTTTGCAATTTCATCTGAGGCGCAGGCGGACCAGTTGTTTCTCCATTTCTTTGGCATGAGATGTTCCAAGCTATACCCATCAAAACCAAGAAGCAAAGTTGCACTATTTGCAGGGCGGATATAGCTTTCAATGAGGTAAAGAATACCTCTGGTTTGCAGGTTGGTCAGCTTAGATTTTTGGAACCCGTCCAATAACTCCTCATTAGTAGGAATGTATGTTGTTGCGTCATTTCCGCTGTGGAGCTTGGCTACCAAAGAGGTGGAATCCAAAACCTCATTACGAATCAGAGCAGTGAACAGGTTGTTATAGTTTTTTGTTAGTGAATGAACGACCATTCTGCGCATGATATAGCTTTCCAGGATGCCATACATGGCATTTCGTTCATCCCCACTATACACATTCTTGGCGATATACAGTGTGTAGGGAATGAGCGTAGATGTCTTTAACCCAAAGATTATTATATTTAAACGCTCAATACCAAATGTGCCCGGAACACTTACCTCACAGGTGTCTGGATTAAATATGGTTCTAAAACAGATGGCATAATCTTTCATTTGGCTAAGTATAACGCTTTTGTCTCCACCGCAATAATGGTCGATAAAATGTTGATAGGATTGTGCCAAACTATCAACTCTGGCATACATGATCTTATCGTCATTGCTGATATTGTATCGCTTGTCCTGAATAAAAATCTGGAAAAAAGAGTCAAAAAAGATGTCAATGATGGCACGCTTCATTCGACCAGTTTCAATCTCTGTATCCCAATAGGATTTTGCATCATCATCTTTTTCAAAAACAGAGGCCCATTTTGCCTCATATTCGCTAATGGTATCTCTGCTGAAAAAGTAGTTTTTCAGCAGCTCCGAGGTTGTTAAATTAACGCCAAGAGAATTGATTGTGTTAAAAATTTGCTGTTCGTCTTCGTCTGCATTCAAATCAATTCGCACGAATTGGGCATTCATCATGACCATCATAATGTTGAGCTTATTCTCATCAATATGCTCAACAAAGTAATTATACGCTTCAATAATTCTGGACTGAGGCGCAGGGTTATCTATTTTATCTGTGGATGTAGAAGCCATAACTCTTTCGAAAGCTTCAATATCATTTCTCCCGTGGCGCAAAGCAATTGACTGCCCCATAATTCTAAACTGGCAATCAAAAGTCGTAGATTGGCCGAGTTTCAAACACAGAACTTTCATAAAAAGAAGAAAGGTTGTCAGTCGCTGCTGCCCATCTACAATCGTTCTGCAGTCAGTAAAATTTTCGCCAGGATGTGGTCTGCGACCTTCTTTCAGAATGATAGATCCAAAGAAGTGAGGCTTATTTGTCTTGACGATATATTCCATATCTTCAATCATCCGTGCCCAAAGATCCGCTTTCCAAACATAGGATCGCTGGAAGAAGGGTACTTCTATAAGCGTAGAGTTATTGAAAATATTTGTGATAATTGCTTTATGTGCATCCATAGTGAAACTCCTTGTAAAACACTCCTAATAGTCTATACAAGCGAGAATCCTGTACAGGCTATCGGCATAATATGACAGTCTTGTCCTTATGCTATCATGTAACTACTATGAAAGCAACATGATGATTGACTGTTCTACACCCAAAAGCGCGATATTTCTCCCGTTAGGGATGGGTTAGGGATTTGGCGGTTTCGGCGGTTATCCTCGCTCATGCGCCTGCCGCTGTTTTGCCCCTTGAACCGCCACAAAACAACAATCGTCAAAACTGCAAAAACCGAACAAAAAATGCAGAAAAACCGCCTAAATAGGCGGTTTTTCTAAGAGAGATGGTCCGAGTGACAGGATTCGAATTATGGTTATTCCTGTTATTCAGTCATAAAGTGTGCTATTTCTTTGTAAATCATCTGCTTTTCTAAATTTTATTGTCCAGTTTATTCCTTCTCTTCCCGCGTGGTGTTAACACGGTAAGGGAAACATAAGGGAAAACTTTTGAGGCCGCACAGCGTGGATCAGCCATTTAGAAAGCAATACCTTTCCGGTAATTGGGCCTGGCACAGTTCTCCGAAAAACAAAAAGGAAACAGCGCCTTACCGCAGGAGTAATTGCCGTCCTGCAGCAGTTTCTTCCTTGACAATGGGTGCGTACGGCGATATAATTTCTTTGTAGTTAGTTATTGCTAACCTCTGGCAATCTGCCATTCTACTGAAACACAAAAACGTAAAGGAGGACGCGCCATGCTGGAACTGATGAATCAAATGAACACTCAGGAGAACGCCGACAAAGTGGATCTCCTGCACCTGGACCCTACCAACCCGGACGGGGGCTGCTGTTGTGGGAAGCACAACGGCGGACACTGCTGCGGACGGCATAAGCATGGGCAGAAGCGGGAGGAAGCCTGAGCCGGTCTGGACAATGGTAACACCTGTAATTTATGGCCTGCTGGTCCCCTTTACCGGTACATCGCTGGGTGCTGCCTGCGTCTTTTTCCTAAAGAATGGCCTGGGGGATCGGGTGCAGCGGGGCTGACTGGGTTTGCCTCCGGCGTCATGGTAGCCGCTACCCCTCACAACAGTCCTAAGGGAATGGCGGTAGGTGTGGTCTATCAGAAGCTCCGGGGGCCGGGTATCCGGCCAACCCACTGCCTGCTGGTGCGGCTTACCGACGGGCTGTTGAAATTACAGATCGTGCGGATGGTTTTTCGGAAGGAGGAGCGGAGGATATGAAACAGACGGAGATCCGTCTCGGCACCCACGGTGAGGATTACGGCAACTGGATGCCGAACCTAATTCTCTACACAGTAGGAGGAATGTTTGTTTTCATGGCAGCCCTGACGGTATTTTGCTTTACTGCCTTTTATTTTCCTCATACGGGGACGATATTTGCTGTTACGGCGGCCCTGCTACTGGCTCTGCTACTCTGGTGTGCCTGGATTCGGCGGCAGTATGCCTTCAACGGTGGCGGAATGATGGAGCGGGTCCATCAGGTCGTCCTCTCCCACCTGGACTTTGGCGGGCAGGGACAACTCCTGGATGTGGGCTGCGGCTCCGGGGCCCTGTCCATCCGGGCGGCGCTTACTTGGCATTCAGCCCAGGTGGTAGGTATTGATTACTGGGGCACGCCCTATGGCTACGGCCAGACCATGTGCGAGAAAAACGCCCGGAGCGAGGGTACGGCGAACCGATGTCGGTTCCAACAAGGGGACGCAAGGAAACTGGACTTCCCGGACGAGTGCTTCGACGCCGTGGTAAGTAACTATGTGTATCACAACATCACGGGGGCGGACAAGCGGGCGCTGCTGTTAGAGACCCTGCGGGTGCTGAAAAAGGGCGGTGTGTTCGCCCTCAACGACGAGATGAAGCCGCATATGTATGGAGACATGGAAGAGTTTGCCCAGGAACTGCGGGACATGGGCTATACGGAGGTTCGGCTCATCGACACGGCGCAGGAGGCCTTCGGCTCCCACCGGCGGGCGGCCATGATGATGCTGGGCGAGTCCCGGATGCTGGTGGGGCGAAAATAGACACCCATTAGAAGCTGTGCGTTCAGATGCTGGAAAGCGCTATCACTGTGTCGGTAGTTCGGCTTTTACTGGCAGCAGGAGTTGACTTCCTGAATTGGAGTTTGAGCTTCCGAGTTTGATGCGGGTGAGAAACGCTGCCTGTCTTGACAAGTGAACGAGGCATGTTATAATACAGCGAGAGGTTAGATATTGCTAACCATGTCGAACAGATCGATTGGCAGGAGGTTCAGACGATGTGGAAATACACAATCCAGGTGGACGGCATGATGTGCGGCATGTGCGAAAGCCATGTGAACGACGCGGTGCGGAAAGCATTTCCGGTGAAGAAGGTCACCTCCTCCCGGAGCAAAAAAGAGACCACGGTAATCGCAGAGACGGAACTGGACGAAGCTGCCCTGCGCGCGGCTATTTCCGCCACCGGCTATGAGGTGGGGGAGATCCGGAAGGAGCCTTGGGAAAAGAAGGGGCTGTTCGGCCGGTAAAGAGCCGGGATACAGACAGACGGAAAGGGGGCAGAACATTGCTGGCGGAATTTCTGGCGGATCGGGGAGACTGGACCCAGGTAATGCCCGGCGCACGGGCCTGCCTGTTCTCTCTGGAGGAGGGGGATTTCCACCTGCTTCTCCAACTGGCCCCCCTGCACTTTGAGACCCTGTTCTGTCTGCGGGGATCCGTGACCTTGACACGGCGGGACGGGTCATCCCTGACCGCCGGCGCCCGGCAGGTGCTGATCCTCACCGACCTCTCCAATCTGATTGGGGCCAGATTGGACGCCCCCCTGGAGGGCGTCCTGGTGGCGGTAGACGCCCGGGGCGCCCGGAAGAGTTTGGAAACCATATGTAATCTGCTGGGCGGCTTGGCACTGGACACTGGCCGGGTACGGCGGTGGATGACCAGCCGGGGCGGCTGCGCCGTGGAGGGGCCCACCCACTGGAGCCGGGCGGCCTTTGCCGACCTGGATCGCCTGCCTCCCAGCGAGCGAGCCCGCTGGTGCGTGTGGAAGTCGGTGGAACTGCTCTATCTGCTCTCCGCCCAGGAGGAACAGGGGATGAGTACTCTCCCGGGGCCGATGCCGGATCGGAATATTGCCCGGTTACTGGCGGAGACCCGCCGTTACATGGAGGAGCATCTGGATGAGCCGCTTACCATCCCTGCCCTGAGCCGCCGGGCCTGTCTCTCCGCCACTATGTTTAAGGAGGGATTCCGCCGGCTGTATGGGCTTCCGGTTCACACCTGGCTGCGGCTACGGCGGATGGAGCGGGCAGCGGAATTACTGCATACGCCCGGATTAAATCTGGAAGGAGTGGCAAAAGCGGTGGGCTACAGCAGCGTCAGCCAATTCGCCGCCGCTTTTCGTCAGCAATATGGAGTGACTCCGGACCAATACCGAAAAAATGTCTGAATAGGCGGCTGATCGGCTGATTTGGCAATGCGGCTGCGCGGGATGTCTGCTATAATACTTCAATACGCAAAGAGACATGTTTGTTTCCGGACAGGAGGAAGATCTTGATGAAACAGCATCGCTTCTGGGCCTGGGGCGCTGTGATCTGCATGATCATGGTGATGATCACGGGCTACAAACACAAATAAGTACATAGCAGAAAGGAAGAAACCCCCATGATGAAACACTATGTCAAACTGGCCTGTTTCGTGGGCGGCGCTCTGTTTGGCTCCGCCGGCGTGAAGCTGCTTGCCAGCAAGGACGCCAAGAAGGCCTATACCCACATTACCGCCGCCGGCCTGCGGATGAAGGACAGCGTAATGGAGACCGTTACCGACCTTCAGGAGAATGCCGCCGACATCCTGGCCGCCGCCAAGGACATCAACGAGGCCCGGGCCGCCAAGGAAGCCGAGGCTCAGGTAGAGGGCCAGGAGGCCTGAAAAACCGCGGAAGGGAGCCGGTAAGCGGCTCCCTTTTTCCATGAGGAGAGATCAACTATGAAAGCGACCATCGTACATGAGAGCCGGGGCCGGATGCGCCTGCGGCTCCGGCAGAAAAATATGACCCTCCGGCAGGCAGACCTGCTGGAGACCTGGCTGAAGGGACAGCCCTGGACAAGAGAGGTCGTGGTCCATGAGCGCACCGGCTGCGTCATCGTGACCTATGCGGGAGATCGGGAGACGGTGCTATCCGCCATCGGCGGCTTCACCTGGGCCGGAGCGGAGGAAACGGTCACCCTGCCCGGCCACAGTACCCGGGCGCTGAACCGGGAGTTTCAGGAGAAGCTGGCGGGCAAGGTGCTGATGAAGGGGGCGGCCGCCCTGTTCCTGCCCGCCCCTCTGCGGGCGGCCCGGGTGGTGTGGCACATGGCGCCCTTCCTCCGCAAAGGCCTGCGGTGTCTGGGCCGGAGGAAAATCAAGGTGGAGCTACTGGACGCCCTGTCCATCGGCATCTCCGTGGGCCGCCGGGACTTCGGCACTGCCGGCATGGTGATGTTCTTGCTGGAGATCGGCGAACTGCTGGAGGACTGGACCCGGAAGAAGTCGGTGGCCGACCTGGCGGAGAGCCTGTCCCTCCATGTGGACCGGGTGTGGCTGAAAACGGAGGGCGGGGAGGTGCTTACCCCCATCGGCCAAATCAAACCCGGCGACCGGGTAGTGGTTCGGGCCGGGGGCGTCATTCCCCTGGACGGCGTGGTGGCGGAAGGAGAGGTCACCGTCAACCAGGCATCCCTCACCGGCGAATCCGTCCCTGTGGCCAAGCATTCCGGCGGCGCGGTGTACGCCGGCACCGTGGTGGAGGAGGGTGAGTGCGTCCTGGAGGTGAAACAGGCCACCGGCCAGGGCCGCTACGACCAGATCGTGGAGATGATCCAGCGGTCCGAGCAGCTGAAGTCCGCCGCCGAGGCCAAGGCGTCCGGCTTGGCGGACAAACTGGTGCCCTACACCTTCGCCGGGAGCCTGCTGAGTCTGGCCCTCACCCGGAACGTGACCCGGGCTTTGTCCGTGCTCATGGTGGACTTCTCCTGCGCCCTGAAGCTGGCCATGCCCCTGGCGGTGCTCTCCGTTATGCGGGAGGCGGGACGGGAACACATCACCGTCAAAGGCGGCAAATTCCTGGAGGCGGTGGCCAAGGCGGACACCATCGTCTTTGACAAGACCGGCACCCTTACCCATGCCTGCCCCCAGGTGGCGAAGATCGTCCCTTTCAATGGGAAAGAAGAGGAAGAGATGCTCCGCCTGGCCGCCTGCCTGGAGGAGCACTTCCCCCACTCCATGGCCAACGCCGTGGTGGAGGAGGCCCGCCGCCGGGGGCTCACCCACGAGGAGCGCCACGCCAGGGTGGAGTACCTGGTGGCCCACGGCATCGCCAGCTCGGTGGACGGGGAGCAGGTGCGCATCGGCAGCGCCCACTTCATCTTTGAGGATGAAAAGTGTGTGATCCCCGAAGGGGAGCAGGAAAAGTTCGACGCCCTGCCCCCGGAGTACTCCCAGCTGTATCTGGCCATCGACGGGGTGCTCTCCGCCGTGCTCTGCATTTCCGACCCCCTGCGGGAGGAGGCAAAGGACGTGCTCACCGCCCTGCGGGGCCTGGGTGTGCGGAACGCCGTCATGCTCACCGGGGACAGCCCCCGCACCGCCGCCGCCATCGCGGCGCAGCTGGAGGTGGACGACTTCCGGGCCGGGGTGCTCCCGGCGGACAAGGCGGACTATGTGGCCGCCCTCCGGCGAGAGGGCCGCACCGTCCTCATGGTGGGGGATGGCATCAACGACTCCCCGGCCCTCTCCCAGGCGGACGCGGGTATCGCCATCAGCGACGGGGCGGCCATCGCCCGGGAGATCGCCGACATCACCATCGCCGCCGACAGCCTGTGGGAGTTGGTGCGCCTGCGGCAGCTGGCTATGGCCCTTATGCGCCGCATCCAGAACAACTACCGGTTTGTCATCGGCTTCAACGGGGCGCTCATCGGCCTTGGCGTAGCAGGTATCCTGCCCCCCGCCACTTCCGCCATGCTCCACAACCTGTCCACTCTGGGCGTGAGCCTCCACAGCATGAGCGCTCTGCCGGTTGAGAAAAAAGAGCCCTGAATGCTCTCGCGCAAAAGGACCATGAATTTGCTCAGCGCATAAAGCGGACGGAACCAGTGATCTTCGCTGGTCCCGTCCGCCTTTCTTTGACGGTCACTTCCTCTTCCACTTCAGCAGGAAAGCGGAGCAGGTGATGACCAGCACCGACCCGGCATTGTGGACCAGGGCCCCCACCACCGGGTTTAAGGTGCCGTTGATGGCCAGGACGATGGCGATAAAGTTCAGCGCCATGGAGAAGGTCATATTGACCTTGATGGTGGTCATCATCCGCTTGGACAGGGCGATGAGGTGGGGCAGCTCCTTCACCTCGTCGTCCACCAGGGCGACGTCCGCCGCGTCCACGGCGATGTCGCTGCCCACGCCGCCCATGGCGATGCCCACCTCGGCCCGCTTCAGGGCGGGAGCGTCGTTGATCCCGTCGCCGATCATGCACACCGGCTGACCGGCGGCCTGGTACTGGTCGATGGCCTTCAGCTTGTCCTCCGGCAGACAGTTGGCCCGCACCGAAGGAATCTTCAGCTGCCCGGCAATGGTCCGGGCGGCGTTTTCATGGTCGCCGGTGAGCAGCACCGGCTGTACACCCAAGCCGTTCAATTTCTGGATCATGTCCGCGCTCTCCTCCCGCAGAGTGTCAGAGAGGACGATGTAGCCCGCGAACACCCCGTCCACCGCCAGATAGGTGACCGTACAGCCCTTCTGAACCGCCTCTTCCGCCCCGGGCGGGGGCGTCATGGACACGCCGTGCTCGTGTAGCAGCTCCGGGTTTCCGGCCAGGATCTCTTTGCCCTCCACCCGGGCGCTCACGCCCCGGCCGGGGAGCATGGAAGAGCCATCGGCTGGGACGAGCTCGGTTCCAAACTCCTTTTTGCAGCAGCGTACAATGGCCTTACCCAGGGGGTGTTCCGAGAACCGCTCGGCGGAAGCGGCCAGCAGGTAGATCTGTTCTTTGCTGTAAGTATCGGTCACACTTGCGGCTTCCACTACCTCCGGGGTGCCGTAGGTCAGGGTGCCGGTCTTGTCAAAGGCAATAATCTTCACCCGGGCCAGCCGCTCCAGGGCGTCCCCTTCCCGGACCAGGAAGCCGTGCTTTGTGGCGTTGCCGATGGCCGCCATGATGGCGGTGGGGGTGGCCAGCACCAGGGCACAGGGACAGAACACCACCAGGATGGTCACCGCCCGGATGATCTCCGAGGTGACGAGCCATGTGATGGCCGCCGCACTCAGGGCGATGATAACGATCCATGTGGCCCAGCGGTCGGCCAGCCCCACAATCTTGGCCTTGCCTGCGTCGGCGGACTGCACCAGCCGGATCATCCGCTGGATGGAGCTGTCCTCTCCCACCTTGGTGGCCCGCATCTCAAAGGCTCTAAACTGGTTCACTGTGCCGCTGGAGACCTCATCCCCCACGGTCTTGTCCACTGGCAGGGACTCCCCGGTCATCACCGCCTGGTTGATGGAGGTTTGACCGGAGACGATGACGCCGTCCACCGGCACCCCCTCTCCGGCAGGACCCGGAGCAGATCGCCCACCTGCACCTGTTCGGCGGGAATGATGCGCTCCTGTCCGTCCCGCAGCACCCGGGCGGTCTGGGGCGTCAGATGCACCAGTTTCTCGATGCCCGCCCGGGCCTTGGCTACGGTCAACTCCTCCAGCAGGCCGCCCAGCTGCATGATGAAGGCCACCTCGCCGGCGGCGAAGTCCTCGCCGATGGCCACCGAGGCGATGAGGGCCAGGGATACCAGCACGTCCGCCTTGATGTCAAAGGCGGTAACCAGGCCGATGACGGCCTCCAGAATGATGGGGACGCCGCACAGGACAATGGCTACCCACGCCATGTCAAAGGGAAAGGGCCGGACGCCCAGCAGGCTCAGCACCACGGCGATCCCGGAGATGACCAGCAGCGCAATATCCTTTTTGATGCCGCCCAGCTCCAGCAGATGTTCCAATTTTTCCATGAGTGATTTCATGACTCGCCTCTCCTTTATACCGTATAGGGTATGGGTATATTATACCCGTTGGGGTATCAGGTGTCAAGAAAAAAGGCAGCCCGCCGGGCTGCCTTTTCCGTTTCATCAACTCATGTTGGAGAACCGCTCCACCGCCTTGGTGAAGCTCTCGATGGTCTTGTCCGCGTCCCCATGTTGGATGCCGTCCCGGACGCAGTGCTGGATGTGTCCCTCCAGCACCACCTTGCCGCACCCGTGAAGGGCGGACTTGGCCGCGTTGATCTGAGCCAGAACGGATGTCCTCGTCGATCATCCGGTCGATGGCCTGCACCTGTCCGATAATCTTCTTCAGCCTGCGGTGCAGATTGTCCGCATCCATGCACTGTCTCATATTGGCACCTCCATACCATTAGGGGTATATGTAATATTATATACAAGGGAACCCCCTTTGTCAATTGGAGGCGTTCTGTTTGTCCAGATGGAACCGCCGGAACAAAAAGAATTTGTATCCTCATCTTGACATTCGCTTTCATTGGATGTATTATAACAGCGTTATATAACATCGTTACAAGGAGAATTTTCCATGGAAGAAAAATCTACCGCCACCCTGGAGAATATCCAAGAGGCCGCTTTGACAGAGTTTCTGGACAAGGGCTTTCAGGGGGCCTCCCTGAGGCAGATCGTGAAAAACGCCGGAGTAACTACTGGAGCCTTCTACGGCTATTTCTCCAGCAAGGAGGCGCTGTTCAACGCCCTGGTGGAGCCCCACGCCAAGGCGCTGATGGGCCGGTTCATGGAGGCCCAGACCACCTTTGCCGAGCTGCCAGAGGACGAGCAGCCCGACCACATGGGGGATGCGTCCGGCGCCTATGTACGATGGATGGTGGACTACATCTGCGCCCACCGGGAGCCGGTGAAGCTGCTCCTGTGCTGTGCGGAGGGCACTAGCTATGAGCACTTCGTTCACAACATGGTGGAGGTGGAAGTGGAATCCACCCTCCAGTATATGGAGGTGCTGCGGCATCTGGGGCGGGATGTGCCGGAACTGAGCCGGTCCCTGTGCCACATCATCGCCAGCGGGATGTTCAGCGGCCTCTTTGAGATCGTGGTCCACGATATGCCCCGGGAGCAGGCACAGCGGGACGTGGAACAGTTCCGCCAGTTTTACACCGGAGGATGGCTGAAATTGATGGGGGGATGACCCCTGTCTTTTTTGGATAATGGTTAGTTATTGCTAACCTTCAAAAGGAGGTTTTTCCATGAAGCAAAAGAAAAAGAGCGACATCGCGGCCCTGCTGGACTACGCGGGGAGCCACCGGGGGCTGACCTTTCTGGGGCTGGGCCTGTCGGCGGTGTCCATGGTGTGCAGCATGATCCCCTACCTCTGTATCTGGCTGGCGGCCCGGGATCTGATCGAAGTTGCGCCAAACTGGACGCAGGCCCAGAGCGTCGCCCGGTACGGGTGGCTGGCCTTCGGGGCCGCCTTCGGGGGCATTGTACTGTACTTTGGGGGGCTGATGTGCACCCACCTGGCGGCTTTCCGCACAGCGGCCAACATCCGCAAGCGGGGCGTGGCCCATGTGATGAACGCCCCGCTGGGCTGGTTCGACGCCAACGCCTCCGGCCTGATCCGGGGGCGGCTGGACGCGGCGGCGGCCGACACCGAGACCCTGCTGGCCCACAATCTGGCGGACATCGTGGGCACCATCACCTTGTTCCTTGCCATGCTGGTGCTGATGTTCGTCTTTGACTGGCGAATGGGCTGCACCTGCCTGCTGGCGGCGGTGATCTCCATCCTCACCATGTTCTCCATGATGGGGGGCAAGAACGCTCAGATCATGGCGGAGTATCAGGCGGCCCAGGACCGCATGACCAAGGCGGGCACGGAGTATGTCCGGGGCATCCCGGTGGTGAAGATCTTTCAGCAGACGGTCTACTCCTTCAAGGCATTCCAGCAGGCCATCGAGGAGTACAGCGCCAAGGCCGAGCACTATCAGGCGGACGTGTGCCGGGTGCCCCAGTCCATCAACCTGACCGTCACCGAGGGGGCCTTCGTGTTCCTGGTGCCGGCGGCCCTGTTCCTGGCCCCGGGGGCCCTGGCCGCCGGGAGTTTCGCCGGGTTTGTGACCGACTTCGCCTTTTACGCGGTGTTCTCCGCCATCATCTCCACGGCGCTGGCCCGGATCATGTTCGCATCCTCCGGCATCATGCTGGCCGGCACCGCCCTAGGCCGCATCCGCATGGTCATGGAGGCCCCGGAGCTGAAAGCACCGGAGCGCCCCAGGACGCCCCAGGGCAGCCGGGTGGAGTTCCGGGATGTGAGCTTTACCTACGACGGGGCGGAGACGCCCGCTCTCAGCCATGTGTCTTTTACAGTAGCGCCGGGACAGACCGTGGCCCTGGTGGGCCCCTCCGGCGGCGGCAAGACCACCGCCGCCAGCCTGATCCCCCGGTTCTGGGACGTGTCCTCCGGCGCGGTGACGGTGGGCGGCGTGGATGTGCGGGACATGGACCCCCATGCGCTCATGGATCAGATCGCCTTTGTGTTCCAGAACAGCCGCCTGTTCAAGACCTCCATCCTGGAGAACGTCCGGGCCGCCAGGCCGGAGGCCACCCGGGAGCAGGTGCTCTCAGCTCTGATGGCCGCCCAGTGTGGGGACATTCTGGAAAAGCTGCCAAAGGGTATGGATACCGTGATCGGCACGGAGGGCACCTACCTCTCCGGCGGAGAGCAGCAGCGGGTGGCCCTGGCCAGGGCCATCTTGAAGGACGCCCCCATCGTGGTGCTGGACGAGGCCACCGCCTTTGCCGACCCGGAGAACGAGGCCCTGATTCAGAAAGCCTTCGCCCGGTTGACGAAGGGCCGCACGGTCATCATGATCGCCCACCGCCTGTCCACCGTGGTGGGGGCGGACAAGATCCTCGTCCTGGACCAGGGGCGCATAGTGGAACAGGGGACCCACGATGAACTGACCGCCGCCGGCGGGCTGTACGCCAGGATGTGGGCGGACTACAACCGGGCGGTCCAGTGGAAGATCACCAGCGAACGGTGAGAAAGGGGGAAGGGAAATGTTCAGCAAAGCGTTTCAGCGCAAATACGCCCTGACCGATCAGGGCCTGAAAAACACCAAAAGCGGCGCGTTCTGGACCGTCATCACCAACCTGGTGGTCATGGGCGGCATGGGCATTTTGTACCTGCTGATGGGGGGCTTTATGGACACCCTGACGGACGGCGCGCCTCTGCCGGGAGCAGCACTGCCGGTGACTCTGACGGTGGGATTCGTCCTGTTGTCCTTTGTGACCCACCTCCAGCAATACCGAGCCACCTACGGCCTGGTGTACGGCGAGGTCAAGACTACCCGCCTGCGTCTGGCGGAGCGGCTGCGGAAGCTCCCCCTGGGCTACTTCGGCAAGCGGGACCTGGCGGACCTCACCGAGACCATCATGGGGGACGTGAACCGGATGGAGCATGTGTGGAGCCATGTGCTGGGCTATCTGTACGGGGCCTACATCTCCACTGCCATCATCGCCCTGTGCCTGATCTTCTACGACTGGAGGCTGATGATCGCCTGCCTGTGGGGGGTACCGGTGGCCTTCGGACTGCTGTTTGGCAGCCGGAAGATCGCCGCCGAAAACTCTGAGGTGACCAAGAGAGCCGCCCTTCGGGTCTCCGACGGCATCCAGGAGGCGCTGGAGAACGTCCGGGAGATCCGGGCCGCCAACCAAGAGGAGCGGTATCTGGCCGGCCTCCATGAGAAGATCGACCAGCACGAGAAGGTCACCATCCGGGGCGAGCTGACCACCGGCTTGTTTGTCAATGCCGCCAGCGTCATTATGCGCCTGGGGGTGGCCACCACCATCCTGACGGGGGCAAGCCTGATTTTGTCCGGTCAGATCGACTTCATGGTGCTGTTCCTGTTCCTGCTGGTCATCACCCGGGTGTACGCCCCCTTTGACCAGAGCCTGGCCCTCATCGCGGAGATGTTCGTCTCCCAGGTGTCCGCCGACCGCATCAACGAGATCTACGAGACTCCCATCGCCAAAGGGACGGAGACATTCCATCCCCAGGGCCATGACATCGTATTTGACCATGTGGGCTTTGCCTATGACAAAAAGCAGGTGCTTCGGGACGTGAGCTTCACCGCCAAAGAGGGAGAAGTCACGGCCCTGGTGGGCCCCTCCGGCTCCGGCAAGAGCACCTGCGTCCGGCTGGCCGCACGGCTGTGGGACGCCACCGAGGGGACTATCCGGGTGGGCGGCGTGGACATCGCCGCCGTGGACCCGGAGGTGCTGCTCACCGACTACTCTATGGTCTTTCAGGACGTGGTGCTCTTTGACGACACCGTCATGGAGAACATCCGCCTGGGCAAGCGGGGCGCGACAGACGAAGATGTGATGGCCGCGGCCAAAGCCGCCAACTGCGACGAGTTCGTCAGCCGTCTGCCCCAGGGCTATGACACGCCGATTGGAGAGAACGGCGCTAAACTCTCCGGCGGGGAGCGGCAGCGGATCTCCATCGCCCGGGCACTCCTAAAAGACGCACCCATCGTCCTGCTGGACGAGGCAACCGCTTCTCTGGATGTGGAGAATGAGACGAAGGTGCAGGAGGCCCTGTCCCGCCTGCTTCAGGGCAAGACGGTGCTGGTGATAGCCCACCGGATGCGCACCGTGGCGGGGGCGGATCACATTGTGGTACTGGAGGACGGCCGTGTGGCCCAGCAGGGCAGCCCGGCGGAGCTGATGGAGCGAGGCGGCCTCTACCGCCGCATGGTGGAGCTTCAGAGCGAGAGCGCCCAGTGGCGGCTGAACAGCGCGGAGGCATAACGCTCTCTGAAACCGGACAGAAAAGGGCACGGCTCAATCGAGCCGTGCCCTTCTGCGATATTCCAACGGCGGACAGCCGAACTGTTTGACAAAGACCGCCGCGAATTTGCTTTGATTTTCGTAGCCCACCTGTGCCGCGATCTCGGGCACCTGCAGATCCGTGCCCCGCAGCAGTTCCGAGGCCCGGCGCATCCGGGCCTCCCGGAGCCAGACAGAGAGATTTTCTCCAAATACCCCGCGAAAGTAATTCTTCAAACTGGTTTCCCCGATCTGGAACCGCTCCGCCAATTCCTGTGCCGTATGATTATGGCTGAGATCGGATAGGAGAATGGAGCGAACCTCCTTGGCAATAGCCACTTGGGACAAGGTGAAATACCGGATGCGCGGATGAGGTACATAGGGCTGCCGCCCCAATTCCAGTAGTAACCGGACAGAGCCAAGTTTCATCATTCCCACATCCTCCGTATCCCGCAATTCCCACAACTCGGACAATATCCCCTGTGTGGCAGTCGGGGTCTGAGCGAGATAGAGTTTCTGAGCGGCTTGGAAATGCCGGATCAAGGCCGACAGATCAATGCCTGCCTCCTGGAACATGCAGTAGGGTTTCTGTGCCAATATATCCAGGTCCAGAAACAGCTCCACCCCCTCGTAGATGCCGCTGGGGTAACGATAGGCTTCCTTGGCCTGCTGGGTGCCCAGGGCCATGATCCCCTGGGAGAGGAAAGCGAACTGTCCGTTGTCCAGATTCACCTCACACCGCCCATTGAGGCAGAAGTTCAGCAGAAGGATATTGGCCGCCTCTGTCTGGGCCAGAGGCCAGACCTGGGTATAAATCCGGTTGAAGGAGAGGACCACACCAGGGGCCAGGGGAAAGAACCGCAGACTTCCGTATTCATTCCCGTCCAGCGTCATGGTGGCGCTGATACCGTCCGTATGTACTTCCACGCCGCCGGGAAATCGGACTGCCTCAAAGAGCTGCATCAGATGGGACATCGGCATTTCCTCCCTGTTTCATCTGCGTTTGATTGTACCGGACGCACGCTTCGCCGTCAATGCCACAATGGAAATTGAGTGCTGTTTAGAGCCAAAACACCGGAATGGAGTTTGCAGTATGGGGGATGCTGTGCTATCCTGTCAAGTGGTTAGCGTAGTCTAACGAGTAATTGACAGGAGGAATTCAAATGTCTCAACAAGGAATGGACGGGAAGCGGAAACTGACGGCAAAGGACGCTATCACAGCCGGTGCGTTGGGTGCGGTCTGCATCGCCATCCGATTTATCTTTATGCTGGTGGGCGGTATCAGCCCCTATGTATGGTTTGCCACCCACTTTGTTGATGCCATCCTGATCGGGCCGGTGTTCATGCTGCTGGTGGCAAAGACCCGAAAGAACGGACCTTTCCTGATTACCAGCCTCGTCACAGGCGTAGTCCTTGTATCCGCCACCTGGATGTTCCCCATCACCGGCCTTGTGGGCGGCGTCTTGTGCGAATTGTGCCTGAAGGCTGGGCAGTTCCGGAAGAAGGGCTGGCTGGTGCTGGGCTTCTTCTGTTTCAACCTGGGTTTCATCGGGGATTTCCTGCCTCTGTGGTTTACCAAGGAGAGTTATTTGGAGTACGCAGCCCAGATGATGGACCCCGGCTATATGGCCACCATGGAGGGTCTGTTGACCTGGCCGGTGTTCGGCGTCATCGTCCTGAGTATCCTGGTGGGCTCCATCCTGGGCGCCCTGCTGGGGATGAAACTCATGCGTAAGCACTTTGTGAAGGCCGGGCTGGCCCAATGAGCGCACGGCAAGTCTCGGGCCTGGCGCTTGACCCGAGGACGAAAATTTTGATTTGGCTGCTGGCCAATGTGGTAGTATTCACCTGGTCGCCGGCGGTTTTCCGTATAGGGGTCATGCTGGCCTATTTCCTTCTCTTCCTGCTGGAGCGAAAGGGGAAAATGCTGGCAGGCCTATTAGTGACCTACTTTGCGATTCTGGCGATCCAATACTGGTTGCTGCCGGCCCTGCCCGGATCCCTGGCCACGGTTTTCGCCACCGTGACCTACTTTATTCTGGTTTTCCCCTGTATCGCTGGCGGGGCGTATATCATCGCCACCACCAGCGTCAGCCAGTTCATGGCTGCGCTGGAGCGGATGGGCGTTTCCCGGAACTTCTCCATCACCCTGGCAGTGACACTGCGGTTTCTCCCGGCTCTGCGGCAGGACTTCCGGCACATCCGGGACGCCATGGCCCTGCGGCGCATCCGGGGGCTGGAGCAGAAATTGGAGTGCGTCTATGTCCCCATGCTCATGGGGGCGGTGCAGATAGCCGAGGAACTGAGCGAGTCCGCTACCTCCCGGGGCATTGAGCACCCCGGAAAGCGGTCCTCCTGGCGGCCCATCGGGTTCCACATCCAGGATGCGGTGGTCTGCCTGGCCTTTGCGGCCCTATGCGTGGGCGGCATCTGCTGCAAGGGGGTTCTGCCATGATCGCCTTTGACCATGTGACCTATACCTACGAGAGCCGGGAGCACCCTAGCCTCCTGGACTGCTCTTTCACAGTGGAGCCGGGGGAACTGATCCTCCTGACCGGGGAGAGCGGCTGCGGAAAGACCACCATCATCAAACTGACCAACGGGCTTCTCCAGCATGGCGGGGGTGGGACGCTGGAAGGGACGGTCACCGTCAATGGCTGGAATGTATCCCCAATTCCCCTGTGGGAGCTGGCCCAGACCGTGGGTTCTGTGTTCCAAAATCCAAAGTCCCAGTTCTTCAATCTGGATACCACCAGCGAGGTGCTGTTCGGGTTAGAGAGCCGGGGGACATCCCACCAAGAGATGGAGCAGGCTCTTTTCAATGCGGCAAAGGTCTGCGGCATAGGGCCGCTCTTGGATCGGAACATCTTTGCCCTGTCCGGCGGGGAGAAGCAGCGTATCGCCTGTGCCAGCGCCTATGCCATGGGGCCGGAGATCTTTGTGCTGGACGAGCCCTCCTCCAATTTGGACAGTGAGGGCATTCGCCAGCTGCGGGAGATCCTGAAGCAGTTGAAAGCGGCAGGAAAGACGGTGCTGGTGGCAGAGCACCGCCTCTGGTATGCCGCCGACCTGGCCGATCGGATGTTCTATCTGCGGGCAGGTCGGCTGGAACAAGTGTATCCAAGGGCGAAATTCCTCGCACTGCCCGAAGAACAACGCCGGGCCATGGGGCTGCGTAGCCTGACTGAAGTGCCTTTGCCGGAACCGCAGTCTGCATCAGGCGAACCCGGAGATGGCCTGACAGTGCGGGGCCTGCGGGCCTCCTATGATCGGACGGCTGTGTGGGAACAGGTATCTTTTTCCGCACCCAGGGGACAAATCACCGCCATCACCGGCCACAACGGTGCAGGGAAGACTACCCTGGCACGCTGCCTCTGCGGTCTGATGAAGGAGAAATCCGGTTCGATCCTCTGGGATGGGAAACCGCTGAACCGGAAAGGCCGCCGGCAAAAGAACTTCCTCATTATGCAGGATGTCAATCTCCAGTTATTTGCCGACAGCGTGCTGCCAGAAGCCCAGTTGGGGAATGACGCGAATGAGATGGAGGCCATGGCCGCGCTGGAGCGGATGGATCTGGCCCAGTACGCCCAGGCACACCCCCTGGCCCTTTCCGGCGGGCAGAAGCAGCGGCTCGCCATCGTGGACGGCTGCCTCAGCGGGAAAGAACTGCTGATTTTCGACGAGCCCACCAGCGGCCTGGACTACGTCCATATGCTGGAGGTGAGCCATCTGCTCCGGGAACTGGCGGAGCGGGGCCTGTGCGTGCTGGTCATCACCCACGACGGGGAGTTCCTGCGGGAGAGCGGCGCCCAGACGGTGGAGTGGATGCCAAAAGAACAGTTCCAATAGTATTTACAATTACAGCGGAAGGAGGCTCGCCCATGGCATTGCATGCATCTGGCGAAGACTATCTGGAGGCCATACTTCTTCTCCACAAGAAGATGGGCATGGTGCGCTCCGTGGATGTGGCCAGGCACATTGAGGTGTCCAAGCCCAGCGTGTGCCATGCGGTGGCGACCCTGCGGGAAGGGGGCTTCCTGACAATGGACAGCGACTATTTCCTGCACCTGACCGATGTAGGCCGGGAAGTGGCGGAGCAGATTTACGAAAAACACTGCTTCTTTACTGACCGGCTGATCGAGGCTGGAGTAGACCCGAAACGGCGGAACGGGACGCCTGCCGGATGGAGCACGTCATCAGTAGCGAGAGTTTTCAACGCCTCAAAGCGGCGTCCGAGCAAAAGTCTTGAGTACAGCAACGGAAAAATCGTGCTTGCGGCCCCGATCTTAAAAATAAGAAGGACCTGCGCCTACCGGCGCTCCGCATAAGCACAGAACATAAGACAACGAGGGGCCGCGCCCAGTCACGGGCGGCGGAGCATAGTGCCAGACAGTTCCAGCATGACCACCCTGGCATCCCCCTCCGCGGACTTCTTAATGCTGTAAGCTGTGATGCCGGTTTCGCACCTCGGGGTAGAAACGGCGTCTTTTGCTCTCTCTGCCGGCACACGGTAGGGTGCCGGGGCCCTCCCTGGTATCAAAGTTTTTCCAAAAGCTTTGATACAGAGGAGGAAACCGCCGTGAAATTTTGGAACAGCGGAAAAGGAGAATCCAATATCCTGCAAAATCAGTTTACCCGGTATCTAAAGACCTCCATCCAACGGAAGAAGGTAGACCTCTTCCGTGCGAGGAGCAAGGTCTATGACCACGAGTGCTTTGATGACTCCTGGCAGGACATTCCCGGCCTGATCACGGTGGATGTCTACTTCAATTCCGCCGGACAATGCGACACCATCGGCTTAGAGCAAGCCCTATGTCAAATCGGGAAGCGGGACCGCTACATCTTCTACGCTCATGTCCTGGACGAGCGGGCGTTCACCGAGTTGGCCGCTGAGCTTGGCCTGACTTACAAGGGTGTGACCGCCGCTTATTACCGGGTGATCTATAAGATCAGAGAGACGCTGCGAGGTGATGGGCTTGAACTTTAAGGAACTACTGCTCCGGGCGCAGGCCGGGGATCAGCGAGCGCAGGAGAAACTTTTGTCGCTCTACCAGCCCCTTCTGATGAAGGAGTCGGTCATCAATGGGATTTTCGATGAAGATGTGTACCAGGAACTGTGTATCACGCTTCTGACCTGCATCAAGCGGTTCAAGGTTTAGTGCTGGAATGTCAAGCGGAGAGGCAGGAATTTTCCTCTCTCCGCTTGGCATATACGAATATGTCAATACGCTTGCAATACGGAGAGAATACGCCTTTGGGATGTGATCCTTTCTTAATACGCCAATAATACGCATACAATACGTTTACTCTGTTTTCCACCAGATGAGAGTTTCATCACGCTCACGCAGAAAATACAAAATAAAAGAACAATCATATTGACAAACACAATATATTGTGGTGTATAAGAATTGTAATTGATTCTTTGTGCACTCTCCGCTGAAATCGCGGGGGCAGGCCTTGGGCCTGTGACCGAGGGAATACTCGTATTGCACACGTTGTGGCGGAGACTCCGGGATGCCGGACGATCCCAAAGTTTGTACGTTCCAGCCGGAGCCGCAGTATGCCCGCCGGCTGTCTTTATTTTGATCGTATGGTGCTGCACCGGGGGAGAAATCTTCTTCGGACGGCCGTTAGAAAGAATACGAGCACTTGTTGAGGGTGCGAAAAGTTTGCTGCTTGAGCCATCAGGCACAGAAGGGACTTTTCGCACCCTCTTTTTGTGCGTTCACAGCCCCGCACTCCCGTTGGGAGTTGCCCCAGATCCTGCCAGCCTGGGACAAGGGGAGAAAGAACCCTCTATTTGAAAAATGGCCGTTGCCCTCCTCCGCTTCGAGGTGTGCGGAGGGAGCGTGGATGCGACACCTCGGAGCCTGTGGCAGCAGGCTCACCCCTCTCTGCTCCGGCACAGTGCCGGTCCGGCAGCACGGGAGGACGCACACCCCTGATCCCAGCCGGAGGGAGCACACGACACAAGCGGCATCATGCCGCAGCCGAGTTCAGCGGTAGTGTCGGCGGCGGTCGTCGGGCAAATGCTTCGCGACAGGGAGTTTCCTCCCCATGCCGCATTCGTACTGACCTGGTCTAAAGTCAAAGAGAGACAGATCTCCACCGGCAGAGTGTTTCAGTCCACAAAGCGCCTCTGCCACAAGGGGTTCCGGGTGTCTGCGCTCCCGGCTCTGTGTGGGTTTCTTCGGAAATTCGGTGGAAACAGACGGATGTGCCAATGGGAGAACTGCGCCCATCTGAACGACCTATGAAGAAAAGGAGAATTTTTTATAGATGGCAAAAAACATTCACAACAAGGGCCTTTATCTGGCCCTGGTAAGTCAACTGGACAAGTTGGCCCGCCACAACCGCCAGGGCAGTTTCCGCACCAAGGAACGCTACTACGAAGCGGTCAAGCGGTTCTGCGCCTTTCTGGCGGATACCTACCACCTCCAGAAATTGGAGAACATCAGCGGCAGACACCTGACACACTACGTCCTCTATCTGCAGGAGAGCGGCAAGTCGGCCTCCACCATCAAGACCGACCTGGCGGCCATTCGGTTCTTCCACGACAAGATGAGCCGGCCCAAGTATCAGTTGCCCACCAATGACGAGTTGGCCGTGGAACTGGAGCGGCGCTGTTTCGGCGGCGTGGACCGCACCTGGAGTACAGCGGAATTCAACAAGATGCTGGGCAAGGCGTTGGCCGCCGACCGCTACGACTATATCCTGGCTTTGTACCTCGCCCGCTACGCCGGCCTGCGCATCCACGAGTGCTTCCGCATGGACACCGCTGCGGCAGAGCAGGCCCTCCGGGAAAATGCCATCACTGTCAAGGGGAAGGGCGGCAAGGTACGGACGGTGCCCATCAACGAACAGATCACGCTGGCCCTTCGGAAACAGTTGGACCGCACCCAGCGGGGCCACAAATTATTGGTGCCCGACGGGGTACCCACCGACCGGGCCATCACCGCGCTGCAATTCTTTATTATGCGGCATCGGGACGAGGTACAAGATCCGGGTTCTGACCGTCCCATGACCTTCCACGGCCTCCGCCACACCTACGCGGCGGAGAAGTACCGGGAACTGACCGAAGGCGGCATGGGCGCCCTGGACGCACACTTCACCGTATCCCGGCTCCTGGGCCATGAGCGACCCGATGTGACCAATATTTATCTGGCCTCCGTGAGAAAGGGGGAGCGCCATGAGCAGTGACTACCGCTCCTTCGATGACCTCCCCCTGACCCTCCGGGTGGAGGAGCTGATGCCTATCCTCGGCATCGGCAGGAATACAGCATACGAGTTGGTTCGCTCCGGCAAGATACGGGGCATCCGGGTGGGGAAACAGATCCGCATCCCCAAGGAGGAGGTGCAGCGGTTCCTGCGCCGGGAAAGTCTGTGATCGTTTACAAATAGGCCCTTGAAGAACCGCCGCACAGCGGGTAAGATGGACATGATCCCCGCTGTGCGGCGAAAGGAGGTCAAAAAATGCCGCACGGCAAACAGAGCAAGAAAAATGCCTCCGGTGCGGGAACGATCCGAAAGAAGACCGTCCGGCGCGGAGGCAGAGAATACACCTATTGGGAAGCCCGGTACACGGTGGGGTTTGATCCGGGGACCGGCAGGCAGAAGCAGAAATCGGTCACCGGCAGGACGCAGAAGGAGGTCGCTCAGAAGCTCCGGGAGGTCACGGTGGAACTGGATCGCGGCACCTATCAGGAGCCGTGCAAAATGACGCTGGGCCAGTGGCTGGATATTTGGCAGAAGGACTATCTCAACTCGGTCAAGCCCCGCACCGTGGACACATACCGCTGTGAGATCGAAAACCATATCCGCCCGGAGCTGGGCGGCATCCGGCTGGAGGCGCTGAACACGCACACGATCCAGGGATTTTACAACCGTTTGACCACTGAGACGCCCAAGCGCGGACAGCAGACCGGCCTCTCGCCCAAGACAGTGAAAAATGTCCACGGGGTACTCCACAAGGCGCTCCAGCAGGCGGTTGCCATCGGCTATCTCCGCTTCAACCCCGCCGATGCCTGCTCCCTGCCCCGAGTGGAGCGCCAGGAATTGAAACCTCTGGATGAGACGTCCATCGGCCAGTTTATCGCGGCGGTCCGGGGTCACCCCTACGAGGCGGTCTTTCTGGTGACCCTGTTCACCGGCCTGCGCCAGGGCGAGGTGCTGGGGCTGACGTGGGAATGTGTGGACTTCGCCGCCGGGACGGTGCTGATCAGCAAGCAGTTGCAGAAAATGCGCTCTGGGGGCCGGGGGTATTACCTGGCGTCCACCAAGAGCGGAAAGAGCCGCAAACTCACCCCCGCCCCCTCCGTGATGAAACTGCTCCGCCATCAGCAGGCGGTCCAGGCGGAGTGGCGTCTGAGGGCCGGCGCCGCCTGGCAGGACTCCGGGCTGGTGTTCACCAACAAACTGGGCGGGCACCTGATGCCCCACACGGTCTATCAAAACTACAAGAAGGTGGTCGCGTCCATCGGCCGGCCCGATGCCCGGTTCCACGATCTGCGGCACTCCTACGCTGTGGCCGCCATCCGGGGCGGCGATGACATCAAGACCGTCCAGGGCAACATGGGCCACGCCACCGCCGCCTTTACCCTGGATGTCTACGGCCACGTCACCGACCAGATGAAGCAGGCCAGCGCCGCCCGGATGGAGAAGTTCATACAGAGCGTTTCCGGCCGGTAAGGGAAAACATAAGGGAAAACTCGCCTCCAAAAACGCCGAAAACCCTTGGAGCCTTACAGCCCCAAGGGTTCCCGGTGGTCCGAGTGGCGGGATTTGAACCTGCGGCATCCTGCTCCCAAACGGTTGAACTAAATTTTTTCTGATACTTTCTAATGGTTTTTAACCATTTCCGCTACATTTCGCTCACTCTTTGTAGCTCTTAACTCCACTGTTTCCGAGTGCTCCGCCGCTGTCTGTGGTCAAACATGTGGTCAAAGAGCCCTTCTTGACCAGGCGCGGCATCCGCTGCCGCCGCCTGTCCAGAAGGGCTCTTTTTCATGTTTAAGTTTGGGGTATTGTACCTCTGCCGGGACAGAGAAGCAAGAAGTATTTTCAAGTCAGGCGTATCAATTTTTAACACGCCTATACAAAGAATACAGCCTGGTGGGAGGAGGGCCTAACTCACCTGCTCAGGAGCCAACAAAGGCCTGCAGCGGTGCGATCCACAGCATGATTGTAGTGGTTCCCAGGGTTCAACTGAAAGACCGTGTCGATCCCTTTGTCCTGGAAGAAGGATTGGATATCTTCCGTGTTCTGGCGGACGCTTCGCAGGATCGGGTTCCGGGTCTTGCTCTCCTTATCTCCCAGCGAAAAGTACATGCAGTCCGGCCAATGCTTTGGTTCATGGGAGAAGATATACTTTTTCATACTTGAAAACCAGAGAGAGCCGGACATGCTGCCTACACGGGAAAACAGGTCCGTCTGGTAGATGGCATACAGCGCAAACAGCCCCGCCAGAGAATACCCAGCCACGGAGCTCCGTCAATCTCCTTCTCTGCCGTTGGGATGATCTCCTCGGTCAGGAGCCGCAGATAGTCGTCCGCACCACCGGTGCAGGGAGCAGCATTTTTGAAAGCAGGCGGACTGTCCCAGGGTACCATGTCGTGGTTCCAGTCCAGATCGCTGATGGTTACCAGTGTAAATGACGGGCAGCCAGCTGCCTGCGCGGCCTTAAATACCTTCTGTCCCTCGTTGGAGAAGGTATTGAGGTAGATAATAGGTGTGTTTACTTCAAAACTTGGGAAAATGGATATCGTTTTACCCTTTGTTGAGAAAGTGCACATAAGTTGAATCATCCGCTTTCTATTTTGACAGGGGGCTACACAATTGAAAGTCCATTTTAACGTACAGAAAAAATGCAATAATAAATATAACGGAAATAATTTCAATAGGGAATTCATCAATTCAGATAATCCAATAAAACTCCGATTTTCAATTAAGCATGGAGTAAACGGTTCTAATTGTTCTTGGTATCTGCTTTTTATGTACGCAATAATTAATAGTAATATTGTTGTTCGCTGCTGTCCATCAATTATTTGGCAGTTTCCATTTCGCTCAATTGTCAAAATAATATTCCCGAGAAATCGTGGGCTTGAAGACAAGTCAGATAACAAAATGCTTAAATTGTTTTCTTCCCACCGAATTTCCCGCTGAAAATCTGGGATAATATACCTTCTATTCTGTGGAAGAATTATGGTATTTTCGGGACCCATATCAGGAGAAATTTTTAACTCAATCTTTTCTGGCGAAAGATACCTTTTAATAGAGGTGACCGTTCCCATGATTTCTGCCATTTCTATATCCTTCTTTTCATTTATTTTAAAACGTATAAATAGGGTAATTAGAATGGACTAAATTCATAATATCACATGGGCTCGAAAATGTCATTATTTTGTCGATTTTTGTTTATAGTATGAGCATGTTTTCCACCCCTCATACTATCACCTCATCCAGATCCTGTATTCGTTTGGTGAACTTCTTCAGAATGCTTGCTGGCCCTGAGAATTTTTGAGAATCTTTTTGTTTTGCCAGCGGTATTTCACAGAGTGTCAGAACTATAAAACAAGCGAAATTCAGTAAATGTCACAAAATCTATAGCACCTATGTAAAGAATATGATTGGAGTGTACTTCAACATAAAGTACACTCCGGCTTATTTTATTTCTTCCGGTATTTTTTCCGTGAACTCTGTCGCCCGTTTTAATTCCAGCACTGCAGATCATCCACTGAACAGATCCGCAATTTAAATTTGTCACTTCCAAGATTCAACCGCATAAGTGTTTGCGGATAGTACCTCTCATAGTCAAATCTGATATTTCCAGACACCATCTGATACCAGGTAGGTATCCATGTTACAGAGACAGTTGCTAAACATCTTTAGTAAAATTGACGGCTGGCCCTAACCAATACGAGTTTCCTCACAGTAAATGGGAAAAATGCTTGTCCAGCATTATGAATATAGATATACTGAATACATAAGTGCTGAAAATTTGCAGGGTTATATAGTTGCCTGCTTGATGACGGAATAGGTGAAGCGGATGGTTGAAGTAGTTGCAGCTCTGATCTGGGATCAGGACAAGTTCATGATTTGCCAGCGTCCGGCTAACAAAGCTCGAGGCCTGTTGTGGGAATTTGTGGGCGGTAAGGTAGAGTCTGGTGAAACAAAAGAACAGGCGCTCATCCGCGAATGTCATGAGGAACTTGCTATCACACTGAATGTGGGAGAAGTGTTCATGGATGTGGTTCACGAATATCCAGATCTGACGGTTCACCTGACCCTGTTTCATGCTACCATTCGGGAGGGCATCCCGCAGAGACTGGAACACAATGATATCCGCTGGATCACGGAGGATGAAACCGATCAATATACCTTCTGTCCGGCAGATGAAGGGATTTTAATGAGGTTAAAGCAATCGAAGGGACGGAAAGATTAGGCGGAAGCCTCCTTCGCTGCATTAGGAAATGCGAAGATTCAGAGAAAGGAAAAGTTCAGGATGAACGTCATATGCTTCGGCGATTCCAACACCTACGGCTATGACCCCCGAGGCTATTTCGGTGGGCGCTATAACGCGGACAGCCGATGGGTGGATATTCTGGCTACAGAGACCGGATGGACGGTCTCCAACATGGGACAGAACGGCCGGGAAATCCCATCTGCCGCTCCTGTTTTCCCAGAAGACACCGATCTGCTGATCGTCATGCTGGGGACCAACGACCTGCTCCAGGGCTGCAGCCCGGAGCAGGCGGCTGAGAGATTGGGGCGATTTCTCGCCGCTGTCCCGTTAGACCGAAGCAAGGTCCTGCTAATCGCTCCGCCGCCGATGACTCTGGGAGCATGGGTACCCAGTCCGCAGCTCATTGATGACTCCCGCGCTTTTGCCCGGCTCTGCCAAGCCCTGGCGGAGCAGTTGGGTATCCGCTTTGCCGACGCCGGAAAGTGGGACATCCCCCTGGCCTATGACGGCGTACACTTCACGGAGCAGGGCCACAAGGCCTTTGCTGCCGGACTTCTGGAGGAACTCAAATGAAACGAATTTTACCTCTGCTGCTTTGCCTACTGCTGCTGACTGGGTGCGGTGGAAACACCTCGGACAGCTCCTATGAGCAGATCACCCAGGAGGCAGCCAAAGAGATGGTGGACAGCCAGGAGGTCATCATCCTGGATGTGCGGGAACAGGACGAATACGACAGCGGCCACATCCCCGGCGCCGTGCTGCTGCCGGTGGGCACCATTGATGATACTACCGCCGCACAGGTGATCCCAGAGAAGGATTCCACAGTGCTGGTCTACTGCCGCAGCGGAAATCGCAGCAAGACCGCCTCCGCCGCGCTGGCAGACCTGGGCTACACCAACATCTACGAATTGGGCGGCATCAACACCTGGCCCTATGATACAGAGCCATAAGTGCAATGGAAACCCGTAAGTAGTACAAAATCTACATCGCCTATACAAAGAATAAGGGACCGGCTTGACGAAAGCCGATCCCTTATTCTTTTTCTTGTCGGTGGTTCAGGAGTTCTTCAGCCACTCCACATATTCCTCCAAGGTAATGACATCGCGGCCACATTTCTTTTTCATCTCTCTGGCCTGCTCACTCCAGGCGTAGAAATCTGTATCGGAGATGCGCCCGGCTTTGATCCAGGCAAAGCGCTTCTTATACTCCTTGCGGTAGGCCTTAAATACCGGATCGTCAGACTGCTTCTTTGTCCACTGCTGGAAAGCTCCAGCCTCACGGCAGGTCTGCTGTCCTTTGGGCACCGGACGCTCACAGTACTCCGCGCTGACCCTTCCGGTCTGGGGGAAGTAGCGGCCGCAGTTCTTGCAGCGCCGCACCGTAATGCCCCTCTCCACACAACTGCGCAGAGAATAGTCGATCATGTCCGGAATGCTGGCGGAGTACAAAACCGGCGAACACCGCCCCGGCTCCACCGGCTCAAAGCTGAGCGGAATGGGGCGGAAGCGAAACAGGCTGGGATCCCTCGGACTATCGTGAAGATAATTCTTAGCTGCCTGCTGCTGTGGGTCGCGCCCTGCGCTGTCCACATCCAGAACCAAATCAAAGAATCGCTGCACCTGCTTCTGATAGAGGAGAAGCTGCTCCGGGAGATCCCGCAGTTCCGCCAACATCTGCTCATCTTCCGCGCTGCCCCGGTCACCATAGATCCCCATTCTGGAGAAACGGTCATACCAACGCACATACAGAAGCTCCAGATAGATATGCCGACTTTTCAGCTGGCCCAGTTCCACCATGGCCTCTGTGCCGGCATCCCGGTCAAACTCTGCAATCAGCCGACTCCAACGATCTGCGATCCGCTGGAGAATGGGCGTCAGTTCCCCACAATCCATCTCCAGAAAGGTGAGCAGGCTCTCCAGGAATGGAAACTCCCGATCAACGGACGGTACTCCCTGTATGCCAGAGGCGTCACACTGAAAAAGCTCCCGTTTTTCGGAGAAATACATTTTCACGTACCACATAGTCAGCTCCTCAAAATAGACTAATGTTAAATTAGAATTTCGATAGACTTGACAAACGTATTTTGGTGTGTTAAGATACTCCCACAACGATGGCTGTCTAATTAAAATTATTATCAGTCTAACACCAAGAAGACAATTTGTCAATGAAAATTTTCCTTCTCCTCCTGGTACTGCACCTTGAAAACAGAATACCCATCACCAGAGATGATACTCCCCGGAGAAGTATTGCCATGATGCTGTTGTGGGCGAAGCAGCCGAGCATATCAAGGGGAAGCAAACGCCGTGTGTGTCAAACAAGGCCGCAGGGCAGGAACGGGTATGGTGATGGCCAGACACAGGCAAAAGACAGTCACCGTAAAAAAAGACCGCTGAACTGCTGCAACAGTTCAACGGCCCGCTGCGTTTCGGAAAACACAGCCCAATCTGTGTTCAGTTTATCAGAGAGACCTCCGAAACGCAAGAACAATTTTTCTCTGTACTTGAAATGATCGGAGGTATTGAAATGAAGATGTCAGTCTGTAAAAGCTACGGCGATCTGCCGCTGTTCCTCAACGCAAAACTGGTGGCACAGGTGCTGGGCGTGTCCATCTCCACCGCCTACGAGGTGACGCACGAACCCAGCTTCCCGACGCTCCGTGTGGGCAGCCGCATGGTGGTACCGAAAGAAAAGTTCATACGGTGGGTGGAGGAACAGTCTGGAGGTGCGAAATGAGAAAGCAGAGCTGGACCAAGCGGGATCCCATCAAAAACTATTTCCCACTGCCCAACGAGATCTACGATCTGGAGCTGTCCCGCGGCGCGATCTTGGTGTACAGTTTCCTACTCCGCCGGGAGGACCGCAAGACCTATCAGTGCCTGCTCAGCTACCGGGAGATCGGCGAGGGCGTGGGTATGTGCGTGACCACGGTACGCAAGTATGTAGCGGAGCTGGAAGAGCGGTCGCTCATTCGCACCGAGCGCACGACCGTTACCACCAAAGACGGTCGCAAGCGCAATGGCCGTCTGCTCTATCATATCCTGCCTATCCAGTTGGCCATCGATCAGTACTATGAGCGGCAGATGGATATGGCCGACCTGGCACTGGAACAGCACAAGGCAAAGCAGCGCCTGGCCGCGCTGGAGAGAAAGGAGTGTGCATCCGGATGCTGATGCAGGAACTGGGCCGCATCATTCAAGAAGACCCCAACCTGTGCGCCATGGCTATGGCGGACAAGCGAAAGTACATCATAAGCAAGTGGAACGCCAGTCATAGTGAGCCCATCGACGAAGATGCCGTGGCACTGTTCCTCTGCGATGAGAACCGCGGCAACCTCACGGATGAGCAGAGAGCATTTGCGAAAGAGCGCTGTGCGGAATTTGAATTCTGCAATCAAGTTACCGCATTCCGGTTGTTTCAATGCGGCGAGATGATGCGCCAGCATCTGGTGTCCGGCCCGGCGGAATACTTCCGGATTTTCCAGCCGCAGTGCGCCGTCCCCTGCGGCAGAGGAATCCCCCTTTGCAGCGGCCTGTGAGGCGCTGTGTGCCCTCCTTGCGGGCAGGGTAGAGTCCCTGCCCCATCGAGGGATTTGGAGCGGATTTGGCCCGATTTCGGGCCAGGCTTTGGGACGGAGGCCACGGAGGGACGAAGAGCAGGAGAAAGCCCTGGCGCTTTTATGGCGCCTGGGCGGTCACTTCCGCCCGCAGTGCGGGCGGTTTCAGGGGGCGAAGTTGGCGCTGTTCCGACCAACCCAATTTGAGATTGACGCTGTTTTTTCTCAAAAGCCGCCTGAATCCCCACGGTGACAGGCTTTCGGGCGGCGCTGATGCAATAAGGAGAGGATTTTGAATTTGAAAAAGGAAAATAAGAAACATTCCGTCTGGCTCAGTGAATCCGCCTGGACCGAGGTGGAATCGCGCTACCAGCGAGATAACTGCTCTACCAGAAATGAATTTATCGAAAAGGCCATCCGGTTCTACTCCGGTTACCTGGACACAGAATCTGCCGATGCTTACCTGCCTCGGGTCCTGGCCGATGTGCTGGAGGGCAAGCTGGGAACCCTGGGCAAACGGATGGGACACCTGCTGTTTAAGCTGTCGGTGGATCAAAACCTCATGGGGAATATCCTGGCTGCCGACATAGAGATCGACCCGGATCAGCTGCGGAAAGCTCGCGTCCGCTGTGTCAAAGAAGTAAAGGAAACCAACGGTGAGATCAGTTTTGAAGACGCTGTCCGCTATCAACAGGAGGCTGAGTGATGCTGGGACTGATCCAGAAGTCAGGCTACATCAAGCCGGGAAACGGCGGCGGTCACTACGCCGAGTACATCGCCACACGGGAGGGCGTGGAGCTTTT
Source organism: Lawsonibacter asaccharolyticus (assembly GCA_003112755.1). Lineage (NCBI taxonomy): Bacteria > Bacillati > Bacillota > Clostridia > Eubacteriales > Oscillospiraceae > Lawsonibacter > Lawsonibacter asaccharolyticus. The sequence goes on from BFBT01000001.1 coordinate 2,712,375, forward strand.
GGAAGTTCCGCACCCCGCCCACGACGGCGGCGGCTACCTGGAATATATGGCCCAGCGTCCCCGCTCCCACGGCCTGTTCTCCGCCGACGGCCCCGCCGGTCTGGAGAAAACCATGGAGGAGATCAACGGGCACACCGGGCCGGTGTGGACCTTCGTCTACTCCCTGAAACGGGAGGACGCTCACCGGCTGGGCTATGAGAACAGCAAGAGCTGGCGCAGGTTATTGCTGGCTCATCAAGCAGAATTAGCGACAGCGATGAAAATTACGCCAAGCAGTTTTCGTTGGTGTGCCGCCTTCCACGATGAGAAACACCATCCCCACATCCACATGATGGCCTGGTCGGCGGACCCCAAGCAGGGGTATCTCACGGAAAAGGGCATCGAAAAAATGCGCTCCCAGCTGTCCAATGAGATCTTCCGGGACGAGCTGCTGTCTATCTACCAGAAAAAAGATCTGTCCTACAGCCAAGTGCGGGACGCGGCGATGGAGGCCATGGGGCGGCTCATCCGGGAGATGGAGACAGGCCTGTGCCACAGTCCGGTCATCGCGGAGCAGATGGAGACGCTGGCCGGGATGATGGAGGACCACAAGGGCAAGAAGGTCTACGGCTACCTGAAAAAGCCGGTAAAGATGCAGGTGGACGCCATCGTGGACGAACTGGCCAATGTCCCGGAGGTGGCCGAGTGCTACGAGCAGTGGAACCAGTTCCGGGACGAGCTGGAGCATTACTACAAAGACACGCCCAGAGAACACCTGACCCTCTCCCAGCAGAAGGAGTTCAAAGCCATCCAAAACATGGTCATCCGGGAGGCGGAGCGGCTCCGTCTGGGAGAACTTACCTTCGAGGATGGCCGCATGCGGGACGAGGCGGATGCAGATCAGGATGCGGTGTACTACGCCTGGCACGATGACAGGCAGACGACCGAGGTCTACCAGAGTGCCAAGGAGGTACTGGAGGAGTACGAGAACCCGGAGAGCGAAAAGGCGGAGCAGGTGCGGGTGCTGGAGCAGCTCTGGCAGGGAGGTTTCCCCCTGGCCGCCTATCAGCTGGGCAAGTGCTGGCGGGACGGGCGGGGCGTTCTCCCCGATGACCAGCAGGCGGAACTGTGGTTCCGGCGGGCGGCTGACACGGGATATGACTTCGCCCAGTACGCACTGGGGAAACTTCTGCAAAGTAAAAACCGAACGGTCGAGGCGGTATCCTGGTATGAAAAGGCGGCGGCCCAGGGAAATTCCTGGGCCGCCTACCGTCTGGGGAAGCTGTATCTTCAGGGAGAACATGTCCCGAAGGACGTGCCAAAAGCGGTGGCCTATCTCACCGAGTCCGCCGAACAGGGCAACCAGTATGCCCAGTACACTCTGGGAAAGCTGTACCTCGCCGGGCAGGATGTCCAACAGGATCGGGAGCAAGCCTGGGGATATTTCTATCAATCGGCGGAACAGGGAAACCCGTATGCCAGCTTCTTCCTGGAACACTTTGACCAGGTGCACCGGCCCAATGTGTTCCTGTCGGCCACCCGACTGCTCCACCACCTGGGCCAGATCTTCCGGGAGAACTCGGTGCCTCCCGCCGCCCCGGTAGGACAGCAGGTGGACCGAAAGCTGCGGCGGAAAATCCAGAAAAAGAAGATCGCCATGGGCCACAAGCCGGACGACCATGAGGAAACCCCCAGGCAGGACATAGGCGGCATGACCATGGGGTGGTAGCAATCGCCAACGAAACCGCAGTAAAAAATGCTGTTGAATTTTACAGCAGATCGAGGTATACTAAGGGCAAGAAAGGGGCTGAATACCATGCCGAATATCAAACCCATCTCTGATCTGCGTAATTACACGGAGGTTCTGCATGACGTGGCAGTTGGCGCTCCGGTTTTTCTGACGAAGAATGGCCGGGGACGCTACGCCATCGTGGACATGCAGGACTATGAGCGGACACAGGCCACCCTCCGGCTGATGAACGAGCTGGCCAAGGGCCGCAAGTCCGGGGAGGAAAAGGGCTGGTTGACGCTGGAGGCCGTAGAAAAACATCTCGGAGTCGCAGATGAATAACCTGCATTTATCCGACGAGGCGCAGGCTGATTTGGCCGGGATCAAGTCCTATATCGCAAAGAACCTGGAAAATCCCAGCGCGGCGATCTCCACGGTACGGAACATCACAAAGGACATCCGCAGATTGCGGGAGCACAGTCTGATTGGCGCGTCCCTGTCCTCGATTGCCGAAGTCGAGAGTGATTATCGTTTCCTTGTGACCGGCAGTTACCTCACTTTTTACCGAGTTCTTGACAACGATGTCTATGTGGATCGTGTGCTCTACGGCCGCCGGGATTATCTTCGCGTCCTCTTTGGAGATGTGCAGGACGACGAAACAAACGAATAGAGACAATCTTCTCCATAGGGAGAAACGATTTGTCACCGGAACCGTCTGCAGAGATGTAGGCGGTTTTTTCTATGGCAGGCATATCAAAATCTGGACCGCAATACAAAGATAAAATCCTGCCCGCAGATGATAACTTTCTGAAAATAGTTACGGTTGGGGGTGGCTATTTGGAGGAAGTTCGGGTATTGTGTGTTGCTGACAAAGGAGGCGGCACACATGCGCGACACACTGGAAAATCTGTACTTTGGAAATATCACCCCCAACGATCAAATCGTCAAATCGGGGACTGCCCTGAAAAAAGCTATGGAACAGTCGGCGGAGTGCGAGGAGAAACTCACCGCTCTGCTGAAGGACAAGGAAAAAACATTGCTGCTCCGGCTCATCAACGCGGAGAATGAGATCGGCAGCACCATGGCCCTGGAGAACTTCATCCTGGGTTTCCGTCTGGGAGTCCGCATGATCCTGGAGGCCCTGGACGAGGACGACGGCAGTCTGCTCGACCCAAATAAGGAGGAATAGCACATGGCAAAACGCAGGCCGTCCGGCGACGGCATGGTCCGAAAACGGGAGGATGGCCGGTGGGAGGGCCGCATCGTGGTGGGCCACAAACAAAACGGCGAGCCCATCTTCCGGTATGTCCTGGCAAAGACCCAGAAAGAACTGCTGGACAAGCTCCACCGGGACCTGGAGGCCTTTCAGGATGTGGAGCTCACCGAAGACAGCCGTATGACCCTGGGGGAATGGCTGGACCGGTGGATGGAGGACTACGGCGCGGCCACCCTGCGGCCCAACACCCTGCGGAGTTATGAGCAGTTCATCCGGTGCTACATCAAGCCCTACCTGGGTAATAAGATCGTCTCCCGGGTGACCCGCATGGACATCCAGAAGCTGTACCGAAAGCTGAAACACGAGGGCCGCGTCCGTGAGCACCCGGAACACGGTCATGAGCTGTCGGACACCATGGTGCTCCGCGTCCACGCCATGCTCCATAGGTGCCTGAAGGATGCGGAGGCGGCCCATGTGATCGCCCGGAACCCCACCGACGGGGCCGTGGTGCCCAAGGCCAGCTATAAGCCCAAGCAGATCCTCACAAAGGAGCAGATGGACACCTTCCTGGCGGCAGTGGACCGCAACGAGATCTGGCGGGACTTCTTCTACACGGAGCTGACCACCGGCCTGCGCCGGGGCGAGATCTGCGGCCTCATGTGGCAGGACTTCGACGAGAAGGCCGGGACGCTGAAGGTCCTTCGGTCGGTGAATGTCCCCAAGGCCGGGGATCTGGAGATCGGCGAGACGAAGACCAGCCAGGGGCGGCGGACCATCCGCCTGCCGCCCAGCACCGTCCAGCGGCTGAAGGAGCGGAGAAAGCACGCCATCAGTCAGTGGATCTTCCCGGAACCGCTGGCTCCGGAGAAGCCGGTGCGGCCCAGCGCCGCCTACTACTGGATGAAACGGATCTTAAGAGAGGCCGGCCTGCCTGAAATCAGGTTCCACGATTTAAGGCATACTTTCGCCACCCACGCCCTCACCAGCGGTGTGGACGCCAAGACCCTGTCCGGCATCCTGGGCCACACCAACGCCAGCTTCACCCTGGACACCTACACCCATGTGACGCCGGACATGCAGCAAGAGGCCAGTCATATCGTGGGCGGCTTTCTGGAAGATCTCCTGGGGAAAGACCTGAAACCGTGGCAGAAAAACAGGCCGGAGGGAGGCGCATGCCATGGCTAAGCGCCGGAAAAAGGGCGAGGGTTCCGTCCGCCAGCGCAAGGACGGCCGCTGGGAGGGCCGGGTGGTCATCGGCTACGACGAGAAGGGCCTGCCCAGGACAAAGAACGTCCTGGCAAAGACGAAACGGGAGTGCCAGGAGAAACTGAAGCAGCTCTGGGAGACGGTGACCGGCTCCAAGACGGAGAAGGTCCGGCCGGAGATGCCCTTCGGGGAGTGGCTGGACTTCTGGTATCAGAACTATGTGAAGCCCCAGATCCGCCCCACTACCCAGGCCAACTACGAGGCGAAGATCTATCAGCACATCATCCCGGAGCTGGGGAAGATCCCCCTGAACCAGCTGGCACAGAAAGATCTCCAGCAGTTCTATGCCCGGATGAAAACGGCTGGACGGCTCATCCGCACGGAGCAGTTCGGCAAGGGCCTCTCCGACTCCATGGTGCGCGGCCTTCACGCCGCCTGCCGGTCCGCTCTGGAGAAGGCGGTGCAGGAGGAACTGATCCGCACCAACCCGGCGGTGGGCTGTAAACTGCCGCCCAAGCGGGGACGGGAGATGCAGGTTTTGGGCCGGGAAGAGCTCCAGCGGTTCCTCATCCAGGCCCAGGCGGAGGGATACTTTGAGTTGTTCCTTCTGGACTTATGTACCGGCCTGCGCCGGGGCGAACTGCTGGCCCTCCAGTGGGACGACCTGGACTTCAAGACCGGGACCCTGACCGTGAACAAGCAGGTCTACGAGGTGAAGGGGCAGCTCCAGGTGAGCGTCCCGAAAACACGCGCCTCCATCCGCAGACTGGTCCTGCCGCCCGGCGTGGTGGAGGTACTGCGGCAGTACCGGGAGAGGGTGGACTCCCGGTGGATGTTCCCCTCCCCCGTGAAAGAAGGGGTGCCCATGAACCCCAGCGCAGTGCTCAAACGGCTCCACATCATCCTGGAGCGGGCCGGGTGTAAGAGAATCAGATTTCACGATTTACGCCACACGTTTGCCACATTATCTCTGGAAAACGGTATGGATGTCAAGACCCTCTCCGCCATGCTGGGCCACGTGTCGGCGGCCACCACTCTGGACATCTACACCCATGTCACCGGGGACATGCAGGCCCAGGCAGCGGCCAAGATCGACCGGGGTCTGGGCAACGAGGTACCGGAGGAACCCGCTCAGGCAGAGCAGGACCTTGCCGCAGACTTCCAGCCCGTGCTGGGACGAAAGCGGAAGTCCGGCTCCGGGTGCATCACGCAAATCAACGACCACCTGTTCGAGGGCCGCTATTCCCCTGTCTGGCCGGACGACAAGCGCCACGCAAAAAACGTCTACGCGAAGACCCGGAGGGAGTGCGAGAAGAAGCTGAAGGTCCTCATCCAGGAGATGCAGGCGGAGCGGCAGGCCTTGCGGGATCAGGCGCAGGGCATCACTCCGCCGGACAAACTCACCAAGACCCAGAAGAAAATCTGGATGTACATGAAGTTCCACCCCGATGTGACCAGCTATTGGGCTATCGCCCGGGGCGCAGGGGTGACCCGGCATACAGCGGCGAAGTGGTATGAGATGATGAGGGGAATACTGGGAAGGGCGGCGTAAAATTGGAAAGAGGCTGGTATCCCAATCTTGATACCAGCCTCTTCCTTTGCGTCAAACCAGCGTAGCGTTCCCGTTTGACCTCCATAGCGCCACGCCTTACTGAAAACTTCTCGGATGTATCATGCTACTTTTCAATAGAAATCATATAACTGTTTGTGTACTCTGGCTAATGATTTGTGTAGAAGGTTTCTGTGCCCTAATAAGATACGGTTGTCCGTCTGAGGCCTTCTGATCTTGACGTTCTGGGCGATACCGCTACGGGATCACCCCGTTTCTGAAAACAGCCCGTTCACTCCCGCTGTTGCGCGATAAAGTTCGAGATGGCCTCCACCGTCTGGGTCTGCTGTTCCTCTGCTGAGATCGTGGCGGGCAGATCCCCCTTCTGGGGGCCGTAGTTGCCGAACTGGGCGTGGTTGCCGCCCTCAATTTCTACCACATTCTCTGTATAGTCGATTTCATCCTCCACGCTCTGGTTCAGGGAGCTGTAGATGGTGAGGGTGTCCTCCGTCGGATAGTCGCCGTAGAGATAGGCTCCCAGCAAAATCAGGCCGTCCACCTCGTCCGGATGTTCCGAAGCAAATTGGGAGGCCATGGCCCCGCCCATGGAGTGGCCGGCGATATACCAGTGGGAGATGTCCGGGAACTGGGCCATCACATCCTCCGCCGCGTTTACATCGAAGATGGCCAGGTGGAAGGGCATCTCCACCAGGATGCAGGTGAGGCCGGTCTGCCGGAGCTGATCCAGCAGGAGAAGATAGGCGGCGGCCTCCACCTTGGCCCCGGGATAGAAGATGATGGCGGTGTCCGTAGGATAAGAGGGGGAGAGGATGGTCAGATTATCCCGGACCTCGATGTTGTCCCCGGCGGAGAGCATCTCCAGGGCCACGTCCTCCGCCCGATAGTAGTCGGACACATACCAGAAAAAGCCCCCGCCGCCAGGATCAGCACCGCCAGCAAAATGCCGGCGGCGATCTTCCACCGTTTGCGGCGGTGTTTCGTCACTGCTTGTTCCATTACGTCTCCCACTCCTTTAGTAGTTCGGTCATCCGCTCCAGCCCGGTCCCCAGGCCATCAGAGCCCGCACACCGGCTGGGGCGGGTATTGACGGCGTGGTCCAGCAGGGGCTGGACCTGCCGGTCCGTATCCAGGCACAGGTCCGATGCCAGCACATCCTCCCAGGCCCGGTTGAGAAAGGCCACCTCCCGGCGGTCATGGGTGCGGGTCACATCCATCGCCCCTGCCCAGTCCAGATAGTCTGCCGCCAACTCCTGGGAAAATCCGGCGGCGGTGAGGCTGTCCAAAAGTCCCTCCCGGAACAGCGCCGGCAACTCCGCCCACTGGAGAGGTGCCACATCATAGCGGACGAAGGCGTACCGGCTGTGGCAGTGGACGGCCAGGAGACACTGTTTCCCCCGTAAGGCGATCACATGGAGGTCCCAGCAGAACCGCCGGTCCGGCTCGGTGCCACAGGGAGGCGGCCTCCGTTTCAAAAACCGCTGGAGTGGAAAGGTCAGGCCCAGTTCCATCATGTTACCTCATGGGGGATGGTGATCTTCTCCACTTGCAAGGCTCCGTTCTCCACCTCCGCCATCATCATGGTGATCTCCTGATGGAACTGCCGGGGGCCGCATGAGCCGGGGTTCAGCCAGAGAAGGCCGTCCTTCTCCTCCTGGCAATACTTGTGGAAGTGGCCGAACACCACCGCGTCGATGCCGGGGAGGCCCGCCGGGACCTCTTTTTTGTTATGCACCATGTAAAAGGACACCCCGCCTAAGGTGACAGTGAGGTGGTGAGGGATATCCTCCGCCCACTCTTTGTCGTTGTTGCCCCGGACGATGTACAGAGGCGCATACTGCCTCAGTTGATCCACGATCTCCTGCCGGTTGATGTCCCCGGCGTAGAGGATGGTGTCGGCGGTCTTCAGGTGTTCCACCACCTCCGGCCGCAGCAGGCCGTGGGTGTCAGAGAGAATGGCAATGTTCACAGGCTGCACCCCCTTACTTAAATGATGATGCCCTCGCAGTGGTCGATCTCATGCTGGATGATCTGGGCCGTCCAGCCGGTGAAGGTCTTCAGACGCTCCTGGAACTTCCCATTCTGCCAGCGCACCTTGATGGTCTTCCACCGCCGGGCCGGGCGGGTGCCGGTGAGAGAGAGGCAGCCCTCCTCCGCCTGATAAGGCCCGGACTTTTTGATGATCTCCGGGTTGAACATGACCAGATAGGTCCCCTCGTTGTCAAAGGCGATGATCCGCTTGTTCACGCCGATCATGTTGGCCGCCATACCCACGCAGCCGTCTTTGTGGTGCTCCAAGGTTTCCAGCAGGTCGGCCGCCACTTGCAGGTCGTCCGGCGTGGCGGGTTCCGCCTTCCGGGACAGAAATGCTTCGTCTTTGCAGATCTCTCGAATCATGATTCATTCTCCTTGTGTGCCTGAATGACGGCCGCGATGGTCTCCGCCGCGATACGGGAGCCCAGCTCACTGGGGTGGACCCCATCTGCGGCGTAGAGGGTCTGAGCGTCGGACAACTCATAAAACCGCCGGCCCACGTCAGCAATTAGGGCATTATTTTCCTGTGCCGCTTTGTGGTAGGCCTCAGACAGCTTTTGGACCATCTCGTCGTAATCCCAGCCCTTGGCCATCAGCTTGGCCCCGCCCCTCTGATAGGCCCAGGTATCAAACAGAATAGGGACCGCCCCGTTTGCCCAGATTTGCCGGCAGAGCCGCTCCACGCTGGAATAGAAACTCTTGGGGGCGGTGATGGGACCGTGGCTCATCTCCTGGAGCACCACATAGTCCCACCGCTCGTTTCGGAGCGCCGCCTGGGTCCGGCCGCCCAGCCTGGTGTTGGGGTTCAGCTGTTCCGACAGCCGCGCCCCGCCCCGGGTGTGGTGGACCACCTCAGCCCCGGTCAGTTCAGCCAGCATCTTCGGCATATTGTTGGTGAAGGTAAAGCTGTTGCCCAGCATGAGAATCCGCATGGCGCTGCTCCTTACTTGTTTCTTTCACTGTTTCCAACTGTCATTATACATGGCTCCGCTGAGAGGGACAAGACTGCGATGCGCGGCCAAGCCTATCAGATTTTGCGATGCAAGATTCAAAGATAAGGCTGCTGTCGTGTGAACTGATCATGAATAGGTGGTCATGACCCCATATTTCAAAAATTGTGCAGTTTGTCTTTACCTCTTTTCGGAACGAATCATGTCGGAGGCGGACAAGAAACTATGTCTACAACGAAAATTCAAAACAAATCCCCAAAAGTGTGTTGACCACATTTGAGGCCTTATTTATGCAGAACGCCAAATAAATTATCGTCCAAAAAGTTGCGAAAACCGCCTCAAAACACCAGTTTTGAGGCGGCTTTCGGTCAGGGTATAATTATAGGACTTGGAAAAATCCAGATATATCAATGGTTTTAGCGCAGCAAGCAAGAGGTTTTTATCCAACAATCAATGAAAATCAATAGATGCTGCCATCCCGATGGTATCTTAGTTTTCGGGGAAGGCAAGTTCTATTTTTTTCAAAGATTTCTTATAGGATTTTTCTGTGCCGATAACCTCGCCTTTTTCTGTTGCTATATAGTTAAACTCCCATTGTCCTGTTTCCGTATTATATACCAACTGGATTTTGACAAAACTTGAAAAATGTTTTTTAAGGTTTTCAATCTCGCTAACTACACTAATTAGCTTTTCTTCACAAATAGCTTCTATTGCTATATTGGGATTTGTGGTTTGAACAACTAACTCAATCACAAATTCATATTTTCCAGTAAACACATAGGTTACTGGTCTATTGGCCGGAACAAACCTCTTGGCCGCTGAAATGATGGCCTTTTTGACAAAAGCATATAAACCATCAAACTCGGATAAAGCGTGGTCGATTATGTGGTTGCCTACTTTTTCGATTATGGGCTTACTTGCTAAATAAATAAACAAACCCTTTACTGTCGCTTCTAAAAATTGAAAGGTTAATTCCGGATCAGGTATGGCAGACTTTCTTCCGCAATAACCTGTTTCAATATCGTATTCGTCAGATAACTCTTTTAAAAAGGCCGCTGCATCCTCCCGGGATTTGAAATTAACGAAGTCAGTTTGGACGAGCAATTTCTCTCGCCGTTCTAAAAAGGAAGTTGCCAGCGGCCTGTCATCGACAAGGCTTTTCTGCATAACAAATTTTACGCCATCATGCTCCATAGGGTAAACAGAGAACATATCTTGTTCACAGTACAGCCCATAGTCAGTGTCGTTTATCTTTTCAACATAGGCGTTGACGATTTTACCGATGGGTATGATGGTAGGATCATGTTCAACTCCAACACTCGGTACATATTTTCCATGAACAATAGTTTCAGCAGCATTTTCAAGAGCCTCTAAAGCGATGCGAGTGTTATGAGCATCGACTTGAGTTGTTGCAGCTATCCCTTTAAGTATCATAAAATCCCTCATTTCTGCGGAAATGTATTTCTATCTATTATTATAGCGATTATTTTGCTGAATGCAATTACCAACCGCTTTAGTCATAAGAATTATACCGCCCCACGGGACTACGGGTAACGTTTCATATATCCCAACAAGAAAGGAAGGGGTGCTTTCCCACAGGCCAGCCATCGGGCTGGCTTTTTCTATTTCACAACGAAGTCTGCAAATAAAAAGTCAATAGGGAAATAAAGCAAAATTGAGGAGAGAAAAAGGCCATGCCAAAAGCGGCCAGCAGGTAAAGGACGCTGGCCGGATGGTCAGGTATGTAACAGTGCACATTACTTCTGAGGCAGAATAATCGTTGCTTTAGAGAAGTTGTTCCAGTCAAGGCACTGCCCACAGCGGTCACAATAGGACTGGTATTCCCGTTCCATAGTCCTTCTACATTGCGGGCAAACAGGAAAACCCGTCACGCCAGAGAGGTATCGAAAGCAGCGGATGTGTGTAACTGGCATCGGTTCGCGGAAGGCCATCTCTCTCCAGAACTCTGAGGGGATCAACAGGTCATTTGGCGTCAGTTCAAAGCCAACGCAGAGTTTTTCCAGCGTCAGGATCGTGGGCGCAGTCTTGCCTCTGGCAATGTCGCCAAAGTACCTGGAACTGAGGTCACATCGTTCCGAGGCAGCTTCATAGCTGAGCTTTTGAGTATCACATAATTTGAGGACGGAGGTGGATAAATTGTCTAAAAACATCTTAATCGCTCTCTTTCTGTCATAAGATGCTTTTAGCGTATGGGCAATATGGTTCTGCTACAAGGAAGGATACTTCCTTAATTTTCCTCCAGAGATGCCAGATATTCTTTTACTCTGCCATAATAGATGCGCAGGAACTTGTTGGCGCCGGCTGTCATGTAAACCAGATAGGGTTTGCCCTCGGCTCGTTTCTTGTCCATGAAACGGTATACCGGGTCATCCTGGGGCTGTGTTTTCAGTAGGCAGTCCATAACCAGGAATAAGGCGCGGCGCAGCTCCGGCGGCCCGCTTTTGGAAACCCTTGTGCTCTTAGCCTCGTGAGTGCCGGACTGGTCAGCGCCAGGGTCAACGCCCGCAAAAGCGGTAATGGCGTTTCGGTGGGTAAACCGGGCCACATCCCCAAGCTCCGCCATAAGCTGAGGGCCGAGAGAATCGCCTACACCGTGCATGGCCATGACCACAGGGTATTCCGGGAGCTGGGCTGCCAGGGCCTGCATTTCAGCCTTGAGCCGTTCCAGAGAGGCAGAGACGGCGTTCAGCGCATCAATGGCCTGCCGGACCATGGTTTTGGTCAGAGCGTCCTTGGGGAGCATGGCAATCAGGTCCTGTGCTCCGGTGTGGACCTCAACGGCTTTGCTCTGGCTGAAGTTGTAGCCATGCCGTTTACACCACTTACGGTAACGCTCGGCAAAGGCAGTGAGGCTCATGTTTCGCACACAGTCCACATGCCAAAAGGCCGTGGCAAAGTCCACCCACTTCTGGCTGCCGTCCTCACGGACAGGGCTGTCAAATAGGGCGTTGACGCCGGGATAGGTCTGGTCAAGAAGGGCGATGAGGTTGTTTTTCATCATCGTCTTAGTCTTAGCGTATAGACTCTGCTGCCGGTTCAGCGTTTTCAGTTGCATTCGAATCGTATCCATGGGTGTATGTTGGCGCAATTCTGCCCAGTTGTCAAGCCCATAGCGGGCAATCTTCCGGGCATCTGCCTTGTCTGTTTTCACTTTTCGCAGGGTGTTGTTCCCGTAGTCTTTGATAAGCTTCGGATTGACTGCGCTGACAAAGACGCCCTCCTCATGAAGAAAACGGGCTACCGGCTCATAGTACCGTCCGGTATGCTCCATGACTACTCGTGTCTCACCGTCCAGGCTTTTCAAGTAGTCTGCCAGCTCCTTGAGTTCACTGCCGGTGTGACCAATAGAAAATGGTTTTGCTACCACTTCTCCAAAAGGGCGGAGAACGGATACCATGCTCTTTCCTTTGGAAACATCGATCCCTGCCACATTGTTCATATTGATCGCTCCTCATCATGGATTTGTTTTGGCGACCAGCCATTCCACCATTGCCGATCCAATCTATTTGATGACACGGGCGCACCAAGGAGGTGGCTCAACCTGCATAAATCGAACGCTGCGAATGAGAGGCCGGCTGACGGACTTCGTCACGGACGCGCTGGTCCTTGGAGGTATACATCAGGCCAAGACTCTCTCATTCTAACAGCTTAGGCAACGATGCGGAAAAAGACACGGCTGGCTGCCGTGCCTTCAACCGTAAATACATTGTAATAGGAGGTTTTTAGGTGGCTGACGATAAAAAGAATACTTCAGACGCCCGGAAGGTAGGTGAGCCCCTAAACTGAGAAAGACAGAGTATGTCAAAACTGATCCCCCGGTACAGAATCGGTCTCAGTGAAATAGAATAGGTTTACAGAAAAGAAAAATCCGCCGAAATCAAACGAATTCGACGGATTTTTGGTCCGAGTGGGGAGACTCGAACTCCCGGCATCTTGCTCCCAAATAGGTTCTGAAAGATCTTTTGCATTATTTTCGCTTGTTTTGCGCCGTTTCCGCTCCATTCTATTTGTTTTCCGACACTCTTTGAGAGTGCTGTTTCTATATGCTCCACACCACTCTGTGGCTGAAATGTGGTCAAAAACGCCTCCCGTCTTTTGCCGGCGGCATGTCCGCCAGCGCAGAAGGGAGGTGTCTTTTTGTTTTCTGGCCGTCCGCATGGGAATTCTGGATGAAAGAATACGCAAGTCGTTTCTGCTGGAAGCGGCTCAAATTTTACGGAGCAGTAAACAACAAAAGCCTTCACCATTTGCAGGCATTCTATGCTGATGTTGCAGTTTAATCGGACCAGTTTGGACTACCTAAAAAGGAGATTTTTTACCGCTGTCCTGCTCCTAAAGGAGGCGGCGAGGCAGAGGGAAAATACCGTCTGCAGATACTTGTGAAAGCTTGAATTATCCCAACCGCAAATGGAGCGCCTGCTGAAAGCGGATGCTCCACTTTTCTGTCAAGAATCAAAAAAGTAGTATTACTCCGGACATATGGTGTAACGGTCCCTGTGTTCAACGGAGCGGGTTGATTTTTCCGACCTCTTTACCATATAATAAATTTACCTGAGTTATTATGTGAAGGGGGAGCCAGTATGTCCGAGCGGCCAAAAAATTTTGAGCGGAGTTGGAGAATCCTGGAATATCTCCGGAGGAATTCTGACCCGGAGCACTATGTTACGCGGGCGGAACTTCTAAATGATCCTGTTATGCATCGCTATGTGAAAGGAAAAGAAACCTTTAATGATGCCATATTCCATATGGCGTTGGCGATGAACTGCGAAGAAAACGGGATGGTAAAGCCGTCGGAGGAGTGGAAAATTGACTATCTTGCGTTTCGTGAAAAATATGAGGGAAGAAATGAGGCGGGTGAAGAGGATGACATGTTGGAAGAAGACGATGAGTTTGAGCAGAACCAAAAAGAACCGAGGCTTCCCATCCGTAAGCTCCACTACCGCCACACCTTTTCCTATGAGGAGATCAACATGCTTATTGAGGGCATTCTGTTCTCAAGAACACTGGATACCAAGACCGCACATCATTTGATTGAAAAAATTGAGGAACATCTTACCACAAAGTTCTACAAAAAGGGGCCGAAAAATATCTGTACCGTCCGGGAGACTGTGCTTGCAGATCGGGATCAGCTGCGAGAAAACCTATTGCTGATTCAGCGGGCCATTGATGACAAGGTGCGTATCCGCTTTCGATTTAATGGCTACAACCGGAACAGGGAACTGGAACCGGTACGAACAGAGAAAGACACCGTGAGCCCCTACTATATCGTAGCCAATGGAGGGCGGTATTATCTCCTGGCCTGTAAGGAGATGCTCAAGGACGGCAGCCCAAAGCGGCACATGTCTATCTGGCGGGTCGACCTGATGACAGACATGGAGATACCAGGACGAGATGAGCGGCGAAAGGGTGAACGCGCGTTGGAAAAAAAGCAGGTGGAGGATCTGCCGCGGGAATGGAGCGAGGACTTCCCTCTCCACCACTTGAATATGTCTTTTGACAAACCTGTCCCAATCGAGCTGCGCATTATCCCGAGCGGTGGGAAGATTGGAGAGAGCACAGAGCGGCACAGGCCGGATTACACCTTCCTATATGACTGGTTTGGAGATACCTTCCGCTATGAACGAACAGAGACGGAGCCGCCCTATGGGGACATCGTAAGTGTCGTATGCAGTCCGTTTGGCATGGTCAATTGGGCGCTGCAGTACAGCGACCGCGTAGAGGTGCTGAGGCCGGAAGCGGTTCGAGAGCAAGTGATTGAAAAAATAAAAAATTTATCAGAAAAATATGCCGTGGATAGCTGAGGTCGGAAAAATCCGCCCATCAATATGTTGTAATAAGCATATAGAATTCCCCGCACCTTGAAAATCCGAATGACCGTCCGAAATGAAGTCCTGTGGCGGGGGAAGCAGCGCCAGGAGCCGGCTCTGGAAAAGCCGGGGAGCGTGCCAACGCCGGAACATGTTCCGGGCGGCGGGACAGGGCATCTGTTCAGGCGGTATTATCAAGTGGGGGCAAAAAGAGCGGGGGTGTCTCCTTGGCTGCGGCATTTTGCGCGCCAGATACGAAAGACGCAGGCTTTGGATGGAAACGGAGGAATATGATGGGAGATATCACGGAAATCAGGAAAATGGTGGACGAGGGGGAATTGGAGTGCGTCTTTTACATTTTGGTCAACGACGCCCAAAAGAGACTGGCGTTAAAGGATGAAGCTGCAGAAAGGATCTGCCAAAAATTCATGTCCGTCGTAGATGTCAGCCGCTATGGTATATGCTCCGGCACCATTACCAGGGATTCTACACGTCTTCGTGAGCGGATCAATGCGCTTCTCCCTGTTCAGGCTGAGTTCATTATCGTCGAACCCGAAAAAGATCTGGTACGCCTCCTGACGCCGGAACAGCGCGATTGGTTCATAGAAAAGCTAAAAACCTACAACGGCGACACGATCGAGCTTGCGCTGGCTGTCCTCGCGGAAGACGAGCCGGGTCCATATTGCGGAGACATCGGCCCATATCGCGCGGAGATCAAGCAGATCTACGGTCATCTGCGGGGGCTTTTGGCGGAGTACATGGAAACACACTGGTATCATCAGGCGCCGGAGGGGGCGGCCGAATCGGACGGACTGGCCTATGCCGCGCGCCGGCTGGAGGAGATCCGGGCCGAGGCCGCGCCGCTGGCACGCTGCTCCGAAGTGGCAGAACGGATAGAGCAACTCTTGGTGGAAACGGAGATTTTTCTCTTTCGGGATGAGTGGCCCGGGGTGGTCCCACGATGGAGAGAAGTGAATCCTTCCATCGACTTCTTTGACTTCGCATCTGACCTTCTGGAACTCTTTGTGCGGTTCGGAAAGAGCGGTTCCGTTGACCCGGATGATCCGGTAGACCTGCGACGGAGACAGCGTCGGCAGGACTACTTCGCGGCGGTCCAGCAGCGGTTCGCCCGGGAGGGCAGAGCGTACAGCGATGACGCGGCGTTTCAGGACGAGCTGCTTAGGACCCTGGATCTGGTGTTCCGGGCGGACTTCGGGGAAGCGTGGGATGGAGCAACAGCTGGGGCGTAAGCCCTTCATGTATGCAAATTCAAGGAGAGTTTTTATGAGCGAAAATAAATATCAGGAACTAAAGGCTCTGCTGAAGGGAGAGTCGCTGGAAACCTTTGATGTGCGTGAGCATGTATTTACCCAAATTGGGCATAACCCAAATGTTCCTAACAATGGCAGCAAAATGAAAAAACAAAAAAGAGAGGAATTCGAGCACGACAAAAACATATTCGATAAATATGATGGTTGCAACAGGCTCTTAATCAAAACTGCCATTGGAAAGAAGTGGGCTGGCTTTTTTAACTATGATTATGATGCCTCGCGCTTTGCTAATCTAATCTATAAGGCAACATGGTTCCCTTCGGGCGATATTGAACCAATCGGGTGTGTTGAAAAATACGAGTACGTGACCGTTTATGATGGCCGCTATTTCCGGGGGGACACCATGAATTCATGGTCAACGACACTAAATGAATTTGTTCGGACGCTGGGAGAACGCTATGTGCTTGGATGGAAGGGAAGATACATCCCCGTGGGATATAACAGCTGGGAGGCATTCCTCAGCGATCCCAAAAGCTACAAGAAGGCATTTCCAGACTATATCACGGATTTTATGAAGGTAGTCTATACTGTCGGAAACTTTATCCCTGTTCCGCTGGCACCCAGCTTCAATACTTGCAGGAGCAGACTTTGCCATGACTATTGGGATCTGACCCTGTTGGCAATTTATCGGCATTATGAAAAAAATGATGCGGACAACAGCAATGGCTGGAGCGGATTACTCTCCCGGGAAGGAGTGAAATGCTGGCTGGACGGATACGGCAGCTGGGACGCTTTCGTGGAGGGCAACTTCCTCCAAGACTTCGTTGATGAGAAAACGAAGAACGGCTACGGAATGCCAAAGCCATTGTGGACGGGGCATTTTGACAATCCAGGCTTACCCAAAGAAGGGAAATTCGAGGAGTTCTTCACCAATGCCGCTACCTGGATCATGGCACGGGGCAAGAGGATCGCCATTGCTATGGCGGAGACACTCAGGTCGGCAGAGGAACAGGAGAGCGATGCAGGGGAGGGAGTCATATAATCTACGTCTGTTCTGACATCCACGGCCGGTACGAACGTTGGCGAGCCCTGTTGCAGGCGATCGACCTCCTCCCCGACGACACCATCTATGTGCTGGGGGATGTGATCGACCGGGGGCCGGACGGCTGCAAGATCCTGCTGGACATGATGGGTCGGCCCAACGTGCTCCCTATTCTGGGCAACCATGAATTCACCGCCGCCGTCTGCCTGCCCTGGCTGATGGAGGAGGTCACCGACCGCTCCCTGGCCGACTTGGATGGCACTCGGCTGGCCGCGCTTCAGGATTGGATCAGAAACGGCGGTGGTCTGACCCTCAGGGGGTTGCAGAAATTGTCACGGGCGGAGCGGGAGGACATTCTGGACTACCTGCGGGAGATGGAGCTGTACGCCGAGGCAGAGGCCAGTGGGCGGAGTTTCGTCCTCACCCATGCTGGGCTGGATCATTTTTCCCCAGACAAGCCTCTGGAGGACTATGCGCTGGAGGATTTTCTCTTCTACCGCCCCAAACCTGATGAGGCGTTCTGGCCGGACCGTTATCTGGTCTATGGCCACACCCCAACCCGCCTGCTAAGGGCACAGATGGGACAACCCCTGTCTGATGATATCCTTCGCTGTGGGCGGCAGATCGCCATTGACTGCGGATGCGGCTTTGATGGGAAACTGGGATGTCTTTGCCTGGACACCTCGGAAACGTTCTATGTCGAGTAGAGGGGGCCTTCCGTCATGATCTTTTTTACATCGGACCTGCACTTTGGCCTCTCGAATATCATCCGGGCAGCACAGCGGCCATTTGACACCGTGGAAGAAATGGACACGGCTCTGATCCGGAAATGGCTTCGGGAATACGGATAGCGAGTTTCACACAGCGGGACGGCCGTCCGTGCGCCCCTGCCTGGAATTTGTGCCGTCTGAAAAACCGCAGGAAGTTTGACGCAAAGGAGGGTACCTTATGGTAATTTTGACTGGCGATACCCACGGCATGTTTGACCGTATTGAAGACTTCTGCGCGGAGTATGATACCACGACAGAGGACATTATGATCATTCTGGGCGACGCAGGAATCAACTACTGGCTGGACGAGCGTGACGTGGAACTGAAAGATCGCCTGTCCCGGCTGCCCATCACGCTCTTCTGTATTCACGGCAACCACGAGGAGCGTCCGGAGGAAGTACCCGGCTACGACCTGACGGACTGGATGGGCGGTCAGGTCTGGGTGCAAAAGGAATATGCCAATCTGCTGTTCGCGGAGGATGGGGAGGTCTATGAGTTCAATGGGAAACAGGCGATCGCCATCGGCGGGGCCTACAGTGTCGATAAATTTTATCGCATTGCCGCTGGCGCCCCGTGGTTCCCAACCGAACAGCCGGACGGCCACATCAAGCAGCTGGTGGAAAATGCCCTAAAGCGCGTCGACTGGCGGGTAGATTATGTGCTCTCTCACACGGTGCCATTGAGCGCCATGCCCCGGCATGCCTTTTTGCCTACGCTTAACCAGAGTATGGTCGACAATTCCACAGAGAAATGGCTGGAGACGATTCAGCAGAAACTGACGTATGAGCGATGGTTTGCCGGTCATTTCCATGTTACATGGAGTTTTGACCGCATCCAGATCCTGTTTGAGGATTACGATACGCTGGAATACTGAAAAACCATTTGTATGGAGGCTCTCAGGACAGAACTCAGCCCTGAGACAGCAGCTGCGCCACCGGAGATCCAACCGGCTGAAAGAAAGGGGGAGGCCATATGCCAAAGTTGATTTTTGTGATCGGAGCGAACGCGACGGGAAAAACATATTTCATCCGCCAGCGGTTCAGCGGAAAAGGAATGACCTGTTTTAATATTTACGACTATCAGCAGCGCGTCTATCGGGAAGAAGGTGTCGGCGAGTTTGTCCCAATGGGCGCTCAGTTCCGATATTTGATGAGAGCCAATCAGATGCTTTTGGCGGATGTCAAGGAAGCGTTGACGCGAGATGAGGACGTGGTGGTAGAGCATACGCTTTACATGGCAAAGCGCCGGATCGCCTATATTGATGTACTCCGCAAGGGGGTAAAGGATCTCACGATCGATGTGTATGTCATGTGTCCCAGCGATGCACAATGGGAAGCGAACGCGGTCAGCCGTGGAGAGGCGGACTATTTTCAGCGATACAGGATTGAAGCAGAGATCATAGAATTCCCAAATAGCTCAGAGGGAATTGATGCTATCTACGAGGTAATTGACGGAGAAATAAAATTGAGAATGGACCCGCCCCGACCGGAGATTTACGAATCTGCAAAACGAGCATTAGCAGAGGAGGCTGAACGCCTTCAGACCGAGGATGAAGCAAGGGAGAAAAGAAAACGGTTGGTCGATAGTATGCGGGAGCGCCCGTTCTGGCACTACTGTGAGGTATGCGGGAAAAAGGAGTTTATCACAGCGCGGGATGCGTGCGATTCCGGTTGGGATTATCCGCCTCATATGGGGAACTTTGGACTGCTCGGCCCCCGGACCTGCGGGAAGTGCCAGTTAAAAGATACCCTGTTTTGGAAGATTCATACAGGCGGAACGCTGCCCATTGTATGCGAGGGGGACCTGACGCCGAAGGAACTCGTTACATGGCGGAGGATTAAGGGCGAGCCGGAAAGTTTACTGAAGGAAGAAACTGAGGCTCCAAGAATGTCTGGGGAGAACATCGTATGATCTATGCGATTAGCGATATTCATGGCTATTATCGGGAAATTTACCGTTGGTTCGACCAGATGGGCAATCTGGCGCCGTTTGAAAACGGAGCAAATAAGCTTGTCCTTCTGGGGGATTACGTAGATTATGGGGCGGATTCCTTCAAGGTCCTGAGGGTGATTCATGCGGCAACCTTGTATCTTCAGGATGCCCTTGTGGTCCTGCGGGGCGACCATGAGGAGGCCTTCCTGGATTGGCTGGACCGATATAGCCGCCCCAATGCGGGGGAAACGGACATGGACAGCTTCCCAGAGCGGAATGGATGGCTCCGGGCAGACTCCGATACGGGCTACCAAACCCTGCGCGGCTTCCTGGAAAAAGAGCAGTGGGAATTTTTCAGCCGGATCACGCCAACTGCGAGTGAACGCACGCTCAATAGAGAGGCTGCCCGCATGATCCTGGATAACCACCAGGAGATCATCACATGGCTGCGGAGTCTCCCCTATTACTATGAAACAGAGCGCCAGATTTTTGTTCACGCCGGGATTGACGAACGCTGCCCCATGCGGTGGCAGGAGTTGACGGACTCCTATATATTTGTAGGGAAGTATCCCGTCTCTACAGGATACTTCCCCAAGGATATTATTGCTGGTCATGTCGCGGTAGCTGAAGCTGCAGGAACCCCTGAACATGAGGGTATCTATTTCGATGGGGCAAGCCACTACTTCATAGACAGAGCCGTACAGGAAACAGGCAAACTGTTGTGCCTGGCCTATGATGAGCAGAACGGCCGGTACTATGAACTTCTTAGAACGGCCAAGTCTCCCGGCAAAAGGGACCGTGTTTATGGGGAATTAAAGCCGTTGGGGAAATAAGGCAGGGCCGGTTTGGAGACTGGAAGAAAATATGGAAGAAAACAGATCGCTGAAGTATATCAAATCAAAGGATGTCCGGGCGTACATAAAGCGTACCGGGCTGCAATTTTCGGACGGTGAGGTCGGCACACTTCTCTTCCATTCCGGTATGCCGTATCATGAGTTGCACTGTGCCCTAAAGGAACTGGCGGAAAGGACAGCCGATCAGGAGCTGCGCCGGCAGATTGAGGAGCGGATTGCCTATGATGAACGGTGCTCGGAGATATTCAGGACCAATGACGGGAGTTTCTTTTTCGCAGTGAGCGTGGATGCGGGCAGCAAGGAATGCGAATACGATGAAATAATTGGATACTTTGCGTCGGTGGAGTTGGCGCTGGCGTTTATGAAGGGAAAAAACGTCCCCTTCACCGTCAAGAAATATCAGATTGTCGGCCTGCGAGAACCACTTGTGAAATCCGTGGTGCAAGTGAATCCACGCCTGCATTTGCCACTGGAGTACTACGACTCTTCTATCCGTGTGGAATTTTTGACGGAAAGGGGAACCTTTCCACATCCCCCCCACCGACTTGGAAAGGACTGTTTTGGATAGCACGGAGTGTCGGAAAGATCTTTTGGAGGCTGCCAGCCGTATGCTGGCCGGTGGGACATCCCTGTAGGGCTTTTCCTGCGCTTACCATGCGTATCAGGCGGAACTGCGGAGAACAAAACGGAAGAATGGGATATGAGAGGCGCCCCATCTTATGACCATCTATGTTCTGGAGATTCCAAATAGCCGTTTCTCATCCTGCCCGGCGGTTATCTGGATGGCCTGCCGGCGCTCTGGTAGCAGAAAAATCTGAAACTGTGGACGGAATATCGGGAATGGGAGAGAACTTATTATGTGCTATCAGGAAATCGGATGCTCAGAACCGGAAAACTATTACAGAATAACCCTGAAGGCAGATGGCGGCACTACCGTCTCATGTATGAAGAACAGCTTTTTACAGAAAAAGCCGAAATGAATGCTGATATAGCGACACTGACGAAAACTGACTACCGGGAGTTTTTTGATGATGTATTTGGGATGGATGAACGACTGGAGTTCTCCGTCGATAGAGAGGAGACAGCCGGTGAGCAGGAGCAAAAAACGAACGCCCGTGATCAAACAGGGCAAGGGAGCAGATGGCAAGCGGGCCGCAAACCGTAAGGTACGGCAACTCAAGGATTTACCGACAGGAAAGTCAAAGCAATATAAGCGATTTTACCCTCAGTGGGATGTATGGGATTTTCGTTTTTATTTGTCAGAGCGTAGCATAGAGATAGCGGGGAAAAAGCGTCTTCGAAAGTAGAATGAAGGACTCTATTTTTCTGGTGAGGAAGACTGTAAAACAGAAGGGAAACACAACTCTCAAATCTTACGTGGAAAAGTCAAAGAAAAGCATTCCACCATTTACAGGCATCCTCCGCTCCGCTATACTGAGAGCAGAAAAAGAATGGAGGTACGGCAATGTCGGGCAGGCGGATCTGTGCTGGGTACTACCGGCGGTACGATGGCAAGGTGGTCTATGTGATTTCCACGGCCACGGATGCCGACACCGGAGAGCAGACCGTCATCTGGACTTCCTATCCTTTCGCGGATGTCCCCAGGTACTGCACCTCCACCAAAAAGTCCTTCTGCGCATTCGTGGAAATGGACGGAGAGCGGAAAGCCAAGTACAAGCGGCTGATGAATATGAAAATCTCGGAGGTTGCCATCGAGCGGCTGGAAGACGAGGGCTTCCGGGGGCCGGCGCGCAAACGGCAGAGGCGGCAGTTGGAGGAGGAATACGACTCCCGCAAATATCAGCAGTCTCTCTCCTACCTCGCATATGCGAAAGATCTGTGTGAGAACTATACCTTCGACCGGAACAAATACCGCCTCTGCGTGAAAGAAAAAAGATATGCGGCCATCACACGAAGTGACTTCGCCAAGCTGAAAGAGGATCTGCAATTTCTGGACAACGCCATGAAAACTGTACTGTCCGAGTACAAGAATTATTTCCAAGAGCGGTTCGTGGAGGGCCTGTCCATCCGCAAATACGCCGAGGCACACCAGCTGAACCGGGGCAGCGTGGACTATCTGCAAAAGAAATTTTTCTCTGCCCTGGCCCGTCTGCTGAAGGAGCGTGACGAGACAGAGGGAAAATGCCGTCTGCGGAAACCGGCGCAAAACTGAATTGAGCCCAGCCCTGAGCGGAGCGTCTGCTGACCAAGCAGGCGCTCCACTTTTCTGCCAAAAATATGTCAAAAGGATATTATTTCCCCAATACATAGTGAAAGGACAAAAGAGGTACAGATGTGTCAATTCTATGTCACTCAAGAAATGTCCTTGGGTAAAGTAGTAGGGGGGAATCAAAATGAAAGAGTCTGCCTACAAAAATTATGAGGAGCTGCCACTGTTTCTCAACTCAAAAACAGTGGCGAAAGTATTGGGCGTCTCACCGTCCAGCGGATATGAACTGATGCACGAGCCAGGCTTCCCGGTGCTGCGCATCGGCAACAGGATGGTGGTGCCCAAGGAGCAGTTCATCCAGTGGGTAAACGAGCGTGTAGGAGGTGGCGTATGAGGTACAGCAAGTACAGCGGGCACGGGAATTTTTTCTCTCTGCCCAACGAAGTGTTTCTCCTGGGCCTGAGTGCCGGTGAACTGGCGGTGTACAGTTACCTGAAACGGTGTGAGGGCCGCAAGACGCACCAGTGCTGGCCCAGTATCAAAACGATTGGACAAGCGGTGGGCATGAGTGTGAACACGGTGCGTAAGTACGTCCGTCAACTGGAGGAGCGCGGCATCATCACCACAGAACCTACTGAGATTATTACCAAAGCTGGAGAAAAGCGAAACGGCAATCTGTTGTTCACGCTCCGTCCCATACAGGTGGTGATCAATGAGTACTATGCCCGCCAGATGGACGAACTGGAGTTGACGGCGGAGCGGCAGCGGGTGGTGAAACTCCTGTCAAAGCAGGAAAGCCCCGCTTGACCGCTTGTGAGCCCCTGTGTGGCCTTTTGGGGGCTGGAGAAGCATCCGTGCCCACAGTTGGCTTCCACCGCCGTGTTGGGGCTGTGTGGCGGTAATTGAAAGAGCGAAGGAGTAAGAGGTTTTCACCCCACCAAAGGGTGGACCGAGGGGTCGAAAATAGTGCAGGATAAAGGCCGGGGGTCGCAAGCGCCCTCCGGCCGGGGCACACCGCCCCGCAACGCGGGGCGGGACAGTGGTTTGCGGGGAGTTGCCTGCAGGGGTCATAGGTGGTCGGTTTGGCTCACTTCGGGGGTCACAGGTGGCCGGAATCAGAGGATTGCGCCCTCAAACCCGCATGAAATCAGGGTTGTAAGGGTGAACCTACGGGGGTTACCTTGGGGATATCGGCCGGCTTTAGCGTGGTACAAATACGGGCCGCACCCACCTCAAAAATTGCGCCACCTAAACAAAGATAAAAGCCTCCCGCTGCTACGGGAGGCCAGGCACTTACAGCATGTGAAATTCGATTCCTTGATGTTTCGGTGTATCATTTGGGGAGAGTTTCATGACGCGCGCCCAGGTCTTGACCGTCTGCTCTTCCAAGAAACGGACCAAAGCATCCAGAGACTCCTGTTCATCATACTGCTGGAGCGCGTCATAGTATGCCTTTTTATCTTCCTCATAAATGATCATGGGGGGATAGTCGTTGATCATCAGCCAGTAGTTCAATAATGTCCGCCCAACGCGGCCGTTCCCGTCAGCGAAGGGGTGAATATTCTCAAACCGCGCATGGAGATACGCTCCAGCCTTCAGCGGGTCTTTCGGACCTACAGAGTTGACTTCACCGATCAGTTCTGCCAAGTCACCTTCCACTTCTTCCGGGTAGGAGCCAACCTCATGGATGCCAGTCACATAGTCATGTTTTTTGAATGTCCCGGGCCGCTCTCCATTGACCAGATAACGGCGCGCATCGTAAGTCCCCTCCGTCAGCGCGCGATGGATCTCCAGGATCAGTGGGATGGAAAGCGGCTCCTTGACAGGAATCTTCTCCCGGAGGAAGTCATAGCAGACCTTCTGATTCTGAAGTTCAAACAGCGTGCGGGGATCGCCGGTATAGCCGACCACCCGGCCGTTCTCAAAAATCTCCCGGGTGTCGTGGTAAGAAATCGCTGCGTTTTCGATCTTCCCGGAGTTGTACGCGAAGAGAATACGGAAGTTGTCCAAGCGCAGGTCCAAGTCTTCGCCTGAACAGACAGACCACATTTGCCACTGTTTTTTCACCTGATCGTACAAATCCATGCGACCACCTCCGCTACTTTATGAAGACAGTATACCATATATTTTGGTTTATCACAAAAAAATTTTTGATTGCCACTGTGTTCGCTACCCCAAATGATAACTTTTTGATAACAGTTCGCCGTACCCCTGGATAGTTTTCTCTTTCTGCGGTATGTTGTGTCGTTACAAAGGAGGTGTATCATCGTGGCAAAGCGCAGGCCATCCGGCGACGGCATGGTTCGGAAGAAGGAAGACGGCCGTTGGGAGGGCCGCATCGTGGTAGGCCATAAGGCCAACGGCGCCCCCATCTTCCGGTATGTGTATGGCCGAACGCAGAAGGAGTTACTGAGCAAACTCCACCAGAGCATCGGAACCTATCAGGATGTAGAACTGACCGAGGATAGCCGCATGACATTGGGAGAGTGGTTGGACCGCTGGCTGGATGAATACAAAGCGGGGACGATCCGCCCCAGCACCATGTATGGTTACCGGCAGTATGCCAGGAACTACATCAAACCCATCCTGGGTGACAAGGTGATCTCCCGTATCACCTCAACGGATATTCAGCGGATGTACACCAAGCTGAAGCGGGAGGGCCGCATCCATGAACATCCGAAATATGGGTATCAACTCTCTGACGCTATGCTCTCCCGCATCCATGCCATGCTCCACCACGCTATGAAAGACGCGGTGGGCGCACACCTGATCGCCAAGAATCCGACAGAGGGCACAGTGGTCCCCAAGCCCAACTATCGTCCAAAGCAAATCTTGAACGAGGAGCAGCTGGACACCTTTCTGGAGGCTGTCGAGCAGGATGAGGTGTGGCGGGACTTCTTCTACACCGAACTGACCACCGGCCTGCGTCGGGGTGAGATCTGCGGCCTCCAGTGGGAGGACTTCGACGAGGCAGATGGAACCCTCAAAATCGTCCGGTCGGTCAGTTCCCGCAAAGCTGGTGCGCTGGAGATCGGAGAGACTAAAACCAACAAGGGCCGGCGCACCATCTCCCTGCCGGACAGCACGGCCCAGCGTCTGAGGGAACGCAAGAGAGCGGCCATCAGTCAGTGGATCTTCCCAAACCCGCTGCACCCGGAGGAACCGGTCAACCCCAGCTATGCCTACCACCGGTTGAAAACGATCCTGAAAAATACGGGACTGCCCAGTATCCGGTTCCATGATTTGAGGCACACATTCGCCACCCACGCCCTCGCCGGCGGTGTGGACGCCAAGACCCTCTCGGGCATTCTGGGGCACACCAACGCCAGTTTCACACTGGACACCTACACCCATGTGACCGGCGATATGCAGAAGCAGGCGGCGAACATCGTGGGAGATTTCATGGCAGACATCTTGGGAGAGGAGTGGAAACCGTGGCAAGAAAACGAAAAAACGGCGAGGGAACCGTAAGACTTCGCAAGGACGGCAGATGGGAGGGCCGAGTCGTCATCGGCTACGATGAAAGAAACCTTCCCAAAACCAAGAATGTCTTGGCCAAGACAAAGAGCGAATGCGTGGAGAAGCTGAAGCAGCTGCAGGAGCGGTACACTCCGCCCAAGTCAGACAAGGTCAAGTCCGATATGCCTTTCGGGGAGTGGATGGACTTCTGGTATCAGAACTACTCCAGGCCGAAACTTCGGCCCACCACCCGTTCTGGCTATGAGGGCAGGATCTACCAGCACATCATCCCGGAGCTGGGCAGCATCCCTCTGGATCAACTGACACAGAACGACCTGCAGCAGTTCTATGCCCGACTGAAAAAGAGCGGACGCCTCCTCCACACGGAACACTACGGCAAGGGGCTGTCCGACCGCATGGTGCGGGCCTGCCACATGAACTGCCGGTCCGCGCTGGAAAAGGCGGTGCAGGAGGGGCTGATCCGCGTGAATCCCGCCGTCGGCTGCAAGCTGCCGCCCAAGAAAGCCCGAGAGATGCAGGTGCTGACCCGTGAGGAGATCCAGCGGTTTCTGATCCAGGCCAAAGCCGAGGGGTACTTCGAGCTGTTCCTGCTGGAGCTGACCACCGGCCTGCGGCGGGGAGAACTGCTGGCTCTCCAGTGGGATGACTTAAATTTGGAAACTGGAGAGCTACAGATCACCAAGCAGGTCTACCGGACAAAGGAGAACGGGCTCCTGATCTCCCAGCCCAAGACGAAATCCTCCATCCGCACGGTGAGCCTGCCTCCGCCGCTCCTAACCATTTTGAAAGAGTACAGGGAGAGCGTAAACTCCCGGTGGATGTTCCCCTCGCCGGTGAAGGAGGACTCCCCTCTGGACCCGGCCTACATCAGAACGCGGCTGCACCTCATTCTGGAACACGCCCAGTGTAAGCAAATTCGTTTCCATGATTTAAGGCACACATTTGGTAAGCGTCAAATATAATATGAGATAAAAAGAACGAGAGCAGCCAATACTTTGTCTGCTCTCATTCTTTGCTTCTGGAAGCAATAAAAATTTTGAGACTACAATTTAAGCAGGGCGCTCAAATTCGTCAGAGCAGACTGCATGGAAAAGTACAGCAAGAAATTCAGCGGAACGCAAGCGCCTGTCAAGGTGTCTATGGGAAAGAGATTCCAACAAGGGGAGATTGTGCTTCCAGGCAATAGTAGATACAGTTCGAATATTTCGTTCCACCGCCTTCCAGTTCGTCCCATACTTCCTGGCGACATCGGGATACAGCCACTTTGTCACCAACAAAAGCCTGTCTTGCTGTTCCACGCACAAAGATACTGCATAAGCGGTATGGAGAAATCCTTTGTAATTAGCGGATATTCCAAGCTGGTATAATAGATCACAAATGGCTGAGGAGGCAACCATCGTATCATCTCCTTATATGGTTTCTAAAGACTTTATTAAATATTTCAATCCCTTTTAAGTGGAGATTAGAACATCATCCTTGTCAAGAATATTGAGTGCTGATTTTTGCCCGGGGTAGATGATCTGGGCGTGCTTGTACCAACGCCAATCCAGGCGTTGTCCGCAATGGTCACAAAAGTTCTGGCCTTCACGTTCCAAAGTGGCCATACACGCGGGACAGACAGGAAATGTGGTCAATCCGGCCGGGGATGTAAAAGCCATTGCTTGAGAAACCAGGAGCGGTTTGTTGCGCAGCAGCAACTTTGTAGTCGATTCAGGCGGAATATCAGACATTCCGAATATGTCAGGCGAGTCTCGGAAAAGAAAACCAGGGTCACGCTCAATGAATTCAAAAAACGGGATATCGGATTGAATGTAGACAGCTAGATAGGTAATAAAAACGCTGGGATCTGGTTCCTGCTTCATAGAGCGTCCCAGATAAGAAAGAACCAAATCTTGTTCCACAAGTGCATCCCAGCAGCGATGCGCCAAGCGTATCACGCTCTTGTACACAGTTTCAGGCTTTTTATGAAGCAGTCTGGCAACATCGGGGTAAATATGTTTCGTTGCTTTAATATCGGACATGGAGATATGCTGTTCAAATAAGAGGTCATTGGTAATGTTTAGAGCAAGAACGAGTGGACGAATATTCGGACGAGTTGTACCAAAAATATTGCGCAGGAAAATTTCTGTGTTTGCCATAAAAGAACCACCTTTCATAAGATAGTTCCATAATATGACAAGATCAGACAGATAGACGACATGGGATAAAACAGGACAAAACTTCCTTGTTTTTCCACACCGCGGTGCCAATAATCCCTATTGGAAAAAGCAAAAGCGGGCTTACCAATGGCAATCCCGCTTTCACAAGATATATTCTATTTCTTTGTAATACAACATTCTGGGGGAATATTTTCCGGGAGCAGCTTTGCGGCCCAGTTCTTGTCGGTAACTGCCAGTCCGGGTGCCTTGGAAAACACATGAACCAAATATCGGTATGGATCAAGGTTATTCTCCCTGGCCGTTTCAATCAGACTGTAAACAATGGCGCTGCTCTGAGCACCGCCCTCCGTATTGGCGAACAGCCAGTTCTTCCGCCCCATCACAAAGGGTTTAATGCTCCGCTCCGCCCGGTTGTTGCTTATTTCCAGACGCCCGTCCTCTAAAAAGCGTTTCAGATATGGCCACTGCTCCCGCAGATAGTACAGCGCCTTTCCCAAAGAGGACTTGGGCGGGGCGGTCTTCGTTTCCGCCCATGCCAACAAAGCGTCCATCACCGGCTTGGACCGAGCCAGACGCTGGATATAACGTTCTTCCGGCGGCAGATCCGCTAGTTCCTTTTCAATGGCGAAAAGAATATTACAGTATTGCAGTCCCTCCAACGCCGTGCAGCCAACCTGCTGCTCTTTTGGCAAGGCGTTCACCGCCTCGTCAAACTTTCGCCGCAGATGCGCCCAGCAGCCAACCACCCGGATGTTCTCCGGCAATCGGTGGTAGCCGGAATACCCATCCGCATGGAGCCAGCCCGTAAAGCCCTTGAGGAATGCTTCGGCATTCTCCGCCTTCCGGTTCTGCTGGTACTCATACAGAACTATGGGATGCTCGGCGTCTCCGCCAGTCCGGTACAGCCACATATAGCACTTGCTCCTGGCTGTCTGCCCTTCCAACTTCAGCACCTGCAAGGTTGTTTCATCCGCATGGAGAACCTCGCGCTGAAGCAACTGCCGGTGCAAGTGGTCATAGATGGGCCGCAGCCAGTCCTCCGCCACCCGCAGCACCCAGTTGCTCATCGTCTGCCGGGAGAGCATCACCCCAGCACGATTCCATTCCTGTTCCTGCCGGTACAGCGGAGCGTACATCACAAACTTCTGCACCATGATATGGGCCACAGCCTCCGGGGAGGCATAGCTGCCCGAAATCAGGGGAGGCTCTTTGGGGGCTTTCAGGATAGGTGTTTCCGTCCCTGTCTGCTTGCAGTTCTGGCAGGCGTATGTAAAATAAACATCTTCCCGGATCTTCACCTGGGCAGGGACCATTACCAGAGTACGGCGCACCTCGGTCCCAATCTCTGTCATGAGCGTACCGCATTCAGGACAGTTACGTTCAGACTCCGGGACGCGGTGCTCCACCACCTCAACAGGGATGTTCTCAGGCAGAACCTCCTCCACACGGGAGGATCGCTTCTGCCGGGTATGAGCGGCAACCCTGGTTTCCCTCGTGGCAGTCCTCCTGGTAGACAGCCATGCTTCCGTCTCATCAAACATGAAACTCAGCTGGCCAACCAACTCCTCCTTCGTCTGCTCGGAGGATGTCCCATAGACCTTCTTTTTGGCAAGACGCACCTGTTCCATCAGCCAGTCCAGCTTCTGGTTCAGTTCGTCTCGTTCCGCCTTTAGAGACTCATATTCCGCACGGGAAATGGTCATCATTTCTGTGCTGCTTGTGGTAATGTTCACTTCGTTTTTCATATCTTTATTATAACATAAAAACCCTTGAAATACCAGTTCTTTCAATGGTTTGCGAGAAAATAGCATCCAATTTTCAATGCTATACCATACTCAGGCCAGTCACTGCTTTGTGCGCTTTGGGCTGTTCGATCTTCAGCCCTTCCATCAGCCAGCGGTACTGCTGCGGCGTCAGCATCTTCACCTCAACTTCGGACCTCGGCCACTGGTACGCTCCCTGCTCCAGCCTCTTGTAGAGGAGGATGAAGCCATCCCGTTCCCAGTACAGCCCTTTTATTCGGTCCCGCTTTCGCCCGCAGAACAGAAACAGTGTGTTGGTGAATGGGTCCAGTTCAAACTGCTGCTGTACCATCGTGGCCAAACCATCGATCCCTTTGCGCAGATCTGTATATCCACAGGCGATGTAGACCTTGTCTGCTCCGGTAAAATCGTTCAGCATTGTCTCAGCAGCTCCACCAGAGTCCGCAGCAATTCCGGCCCCATTTCCTGATACAGATCAATGCTGCTACTCCCGATGTTGAGTGTAGCGGTACGTTCCGAATTATTTCGCAATGGTTGCGGTGCTGGCAGTTCTACAAATGTGCCCCCAGAACGTCCCTCGGCGTCTTTCCTACCTATACCGGACAGAACCTCTCTTTCCCATCGGTAATATGTTGTTGGCGTGATGCCCCGCTGGCGGCACCACTCCCGCACTGACAGCCCGCTGCTCCGGCAGTCCTGTATTGCCAATCCCCATTTCTGAACCTTTGCCTGGTGCTTCAGTTCATTGCTCGTCATCCGGATACACCGCCTAATAGTTAATAGTGCCGGAACGTCTCAAAACGTTCCACCACTATTCTCTCATGTCTGTCTACCCGTCACTTTACTTGACGCTTACCATGCTTAGCCGTGTCCCCCCTCCTGTGCAAAAGGAAGATTGATACTTATGGTACACAAATTTTTTTATAGAACTCCCGGACGTCCTGAAGGTCTGTGGTCCTGTTGTGGACCGGCAGAGCATCCCAGACGATATCATGGTATCGCTCCGGTGGGTCATCCCGGAGACGCCGGTCGATGATGGAGATGATGCCGGTATCCGTTTCATTTCGGATCAGGCGGCCGATGCCCTGCTTGAGGTGGATGATCATCTCCGGCACGCTGACCTCCATCAGGGGATCATTCGCAATCGACGCCTTATAGTCAATGACCGGATCGGGTACAGGAAAGGGTAGGCGGAAAATTATCACATGGGAGAGGCTTTTACCTTCGATACTGATCCCCTCCCAGTAAGCGCCGGTGCCCAGGAGTACGGAATTTGCGTCCTCTCTGAACTCTCTCAGAACTTTTTCTTGGGAGGCACCACTTTGTTGAATCAGAATCTTATAAGGAAGGTCACGGCCTTGAAGCGCTGCATAGACATCCTCCATATCAGTCTTTGCAGTAAAAAGCACCAGCGCCATGCCATGAGAGATCTCCAGAAGCTGGATCAGGCGCTCCACTCCCTGTTGGATGAACTCCTCGCGCTCTTTGGTGGGATGGGGCAGGTCATTGCAGTAGTAAATGAGGGCATGCTCATCGTAAAGATAGGGGGAGGGCTTTGGCTCCGCAAGCATTCCGGCATCTCCTAATGGAAAGCCGGTACTCCGAACAAAATAGGAGTATTGCTCTTCTGGCTCGCCGTCCTGCGTGTTAGTCAGGGTAGCCGAGGTCAGGATCGTCTGTATCGAGGCGCTGAAAAACAGGTTGTTGATAATGGTGCTGGTATCCTTTGGGCACCATGTCAGCTGCGTATATGGGCCTCTGCGCTCCAGCCACACGAGCTGTTCCTCCCAAGAGGTGGCAAGGACGTAAAATGACTCCGCAAGGATCTCCAGGTCATCGACGGACACCCTGTTCCGGTTTCGGCGTCTCATGTCGGCATAGATCTGGATGCTGTCAGAGAGCTCCACCAATGACTGAGATGCTTTTTGGACCAATGCGGCAGTATGTACGTGCTCCCGCAAGAAGAGACGTTCGGAATCGCGTACAGTGCGGTCCGCACCGTCGATCTGCTGCTGCATTTGATTGCTCAGATGTCGGTACAGGGCTTTTATATCGTGCACTGTGCTGGAAATTTTTCCGGCAACATATTGTCGCTCTGTGGGCCAAATCGCTTTCTCAGCTGCATAGATGGTTTTAATGATCTGCCTCTGCCAACATTGAGTGGTAGTGGCGCTCCGCACCTTTTCCTCCAGGTGATGTGCCTCATCTATAACGACCAGCTTGACTTCATTGTTTAACAGCCCATCTTGCCCCTGATTCCGGAGGAGCAGGTGTGCGGACAGGAGATCCTGGTTGCAGACGATGACTCCGCGGGTATAGCGTAGGGCAATACGCATATTGTAATATTGGCAATCGTCGGCATACTTACAGGTAGCGCACTCTGATTTGCTGAAGCGGGTGATATTGATCTTATCCCAGACTGCGTCAGGAATATGCTGTGTAAAGGAACGCCGGTCCTGATGGCCGGCTCGGATGTCACTTATGATTTGGGCCTGAGCACTACCGTCAACAGACTGGAAATACTCACTCGCGCGTCGGAGACAAAGATAGTGGTTCTTCCCCTTCGTCAAAATGAGGTCTGGTTCAATGCGCAGCCATTTCTTCAGCCGCTCCACATCGCTCAGAAGCTGCTCCTGCAAGGCAATGGTTGACGTTGCGATTACGACTGGAGAAAAGGTTTTGGCATTGTAAAGCAGAATGGGCACCAGATAGGCAAAACTTTTTCCTATCCCAACGCCAGCCTCGATCACAACATGACTGCCGCTTTTGATCGCGTCCAGCACGTCGAAGGCCATGTCCTGCTGTCCCTCTCGTTGCTGAATGCCAAGCCGGGGCGCGTCATCCCAGAAGAATTTTGTGACGCTTTCGCTGATATCATATATCTTGGAGGCTAAATTCCTCTTTTTGTCTGCTGATGGATCAAATGCCGATATATAGCTCAATTAGTATCCGTCTCCTGTTCCATGTCCAACTTTTTAGATGATGCATTGTAAATCGGAAATCGAAAAGAAATACAAGCATGGCGCATATTTTGCCTACATCTTCTCCTCTATATTACGCTAAAATCCCCCACTTGTCTACGTTTCAGTGTTCCCTGCTCGTCCCTGTCGCGCCTAATCCGTCTCTTTGAGTAATTCAGATAACAAGTTCGGGCGACTCCGAATGAGTGCCTTTAGCTTCTGTAGTGTGTCGTCACCTAAGTCTTCGTCTGGTGTGGCACTATCCACTTTGGCGAAAAAGCCAGTGTCCGACTCGTGTGCAATCAACTTGCGGTCAGCATCGAAGCCATGAGCGTATGTATCTGTCACCATACGGGTATCTGCAAGGCCGTATCGCCCTGAACGGCCTTGATATTACCCCTGCTTAACTTGAGTTTCAGGGATGTACTGCTGTGCCGCAAACCATGGAATGCAATCGGATGGAAATTATTTTCCGTGATAAAATTCTTCAAAAGGCTTGTGTTACAAGGCTTTACGGCATAAAATAACCCTACCCAATCTGTCAAGTCGTACAAACCTGTTCAGATTGGGTAGGGGCATTCACTTATCCGAACTCCACGTGTCCATACATCTCCTCAAACACTTTCCGAATACTGGGGGAAACCCACTCGCTGGAGAACATGGGGTGGGAGGTGGCGATTTCCTTTACCTCAGCCCGGATCTTATCCAGCACGGCAGTATCGTCTTTATGATTCAACGCCCTGCCCAGCAGGTGGCCGATGTGGTTCATCTCCTCCTCCTTGGCTCCCCGTGTGGTCATAGTGGGGCTTCCGATGCGCAGTCCGCTGCCTGTGCTTGGGGGCAGCTGGTCATAGGGAATCATATTTTTGTTGGTGATGATTCCCAGACTGCACAGCAAGGTTTCTGCTTCCAAGCCACTCTCAATGACCGGCGTCACGTCCAGCATGACCATATGGGTGTCTGTGCCCCCTGTGATCAGCCGCATCCCCTCGTCCTTGCAGCCCTGTGCCAGTGCTTTTGCGTTGGCGCACACCTGGTTCGCATAAGCCTTAAATTCCGGCTGGAGCAGCTCCAGGAACAGCACACCGCGGGCGGCCAGCATATCTCCCTTCGGCCCGCCCTGGAGACGGGGAAACACAGCCCGGTCGATTTTTGTGCCCAGCTCCTCCCGGCACAGGATTACGCCGCAGCCGCGGGGACCACGCAGCGTCTTCTGAGTGGACATGGTGACCACATCCGCATAGGGAACTGGACTGGGGATCGCTCCGCCGGCAATCAGTCCGCAGTCGTGGGCGCAGTCCACCCAGAAGTAGGCACCTACCTCGTCGCAGATCTCACGGAAAGCCTGATAATCGATCATCCGGGGGTAGGAGGAGGCGCCGGTAACAATGAGCCTCGGCCTGTGCTCCCGGGCCATCTGCCGGACCTGGTCCATGTCGATGCGCTCCGTTTCCCGGCTGACACCGTAGTGGAGGGCATTAAATTCCTTTCCGCTGAAATGGAACTTGGCCCCGTGGCTCAGATGACCGCCGTTGTCCAGCGTCATGCCCAGAAAGGTGTCCCCACGGTTCAGTAGCCCATACAGGACTGCCATGTTGGCAATAGTGGCATTGCCGGACTGGATGTTGGCGTGTTCCGCACCAAAGACCTTTTTGACCCGCTCCAGAGCCAGCAGCTCCGCCTGATCCGCCAGCTGGCAGCCGCCTACAAAGCGTTTGCCCGGATAGCCCTCGGTGTTTTTGTTGGTAAAGACGGAACCCTCGAGACAGGAAACCAGCGGAGACACCACATTTTCCGAGGCAATCAGCCCAATGGTTTCAAACTGCCGCTTCTCCTCTCTATGGAGAAGGCTGGCCATCTCCGGGTCAAAGATGTTCAGTAATTCGACTGCGTCCTGCTTCGTGGGGGTAGACATGATAAAAACTCCTTTCAAACTTGAAATTATGATTGTTGACTCTTTGCCGGTTTTAAAACAATGGAAATAAAAAAGGAAAGCCCAACCAGAGCGGAGATCCCCGCCCTGACCGGCCTTCCTCAATTCGGGCGTTCAGGGAAGCTGCCGCCCATTAAAAAAGACTTGATCCTCTGGGTATTCAACTGTCGACGCTCTCTGTTCCGCCATTTTCCCGCGCCTCTGGATACGCCATCAAATAGTGGTTCTGCGCATCCCGAAGGGCGACGATCACCGCCTTTTGGGACAGCGCCAAAAACCGTTTCCGCAAGGTCTTACACATCTCATCCACATCGGTTACGATGTTTTTCCCCACCAGCAGGCTGGCAATAAAATCGTTAGTCTCCTTCATGACCGTGTTTGCGCTAATGCTGAGGATTCGGTTGCTTTTGATATCGATCACCATGCTCAGTGAAAGTGTCCCATACATGGCGTTGATTGCGTCATCCCTTGTTACCTTACCTACGCCAGTTACAAACACAGAGTCCTCCGGCCAGTACATGCTCACCCGTCCTTTCTTCTCTGCACTGCCACATAGAACAAAAAAAGACAGAAACAGACCTCTATCTATTAAGGCCAATCCCGTCTAAATCTATCTCAGTTTTAAGAGGCTGTCCCAAAACCGATAAATTTAATTGTCTAGACTATACCACATAGCTCAAGAGAGCGTCAATGCAAATCTCATACAAAACAGCCGCTTATTTTTTGTGCTTTATGTCTATTTTCTTTTTTGGAACTCCGTGTTATATTGTAAAAAATAGTTGAAGTGGATATGTTCCTTTTTGATCGAGAAATAGATGTCCTCTGTTTCTTTAGATGATAAAGGCCAGAAAGGGCTTGTATGCCTCAGAGGTATACAAGCCCTTTGTGGCCTTTTAATATGTTTCGGTAAATGGAAAACGGTATTATGGACAAAAAAGGGGGGATCCCAGATAATCAGATAAAGTCCACACATTTAACTTTGGGAGGAGGGAGCATTTTCTACCAGAGCATAGCTCGTTCCAGCGTTAGCGTACCATCAATACGACAGGAAGGAAATAGTTGTGAGGTGATATAAATGGAACTGTCTCTTAATTTGTACCAATCTATGGCAGTGGCGGTGGCCGTATTTTATATCGGTGCCTTTTTAAAATCCAAAGTACAGGTCTTCCGCACATACTGCATTCCAAGCCCTGTAATCGGCGGGATCTTATATGCCATCATCAATCTGATCCTATATTCCACCGGCATTTTGGTCCTTACTATCGATGTCTCGCTGAAGGATGTATTTATGAATATATTCTTCACCAGTGTCGGCTTTACTGCTGGGTTCGGCATGCTGAAGAAGGGCGGAAAGTCCCTGGTGATTTTCCTGATAGCTGTGGCTCTTCTCATCTGTGTTCAGGATGTGGTGGGCGCCCTTCTGTGCAGCGTCTTCGGTCTTGATCCTCTTCTGGGGCTGGCATTGGGTTCCATGCCCCTGACCGGTGGCCACGGCACTTCCACAGCCTTTGCGCCAATCCTAGTAGAAGAATACGGCATTAGCAACGCCCTGACCGTGGCAGTTGCGGCTGCTACTTATGGTTTGGTCGCTGGTAACATCATTGGCAATCCCCTGGCTCGGCGTCGTATTCGGAAGCTGGGCCTCTCCAGTGCAGACGCCTCCTCCGTTAATCAGGAAGCCCTGTTGGAACTAAAGAAGAATACCGAAGGTGGGGCCCGACTGGATGTGGGACGGGGTACCCTGGCGCTGGCACTATTGTTCGTCGCCACCGGCATCGGCACACTTTTCAGCATGCTTTTTGACAAGTTCGACATCACACTGGCGTCCTATGTCGGGGCCATGATTGTGGGAATCCTGATTCGAAACTTCTGTGATCGGAAGCATCTGGACCTGCCTGTTCAGGAGATTGAGACCATCGGCTCCATCAGTCTGAATTTCTTCCTGGCCCTGGCTATGATGGGAGTCAATTTGTATGAGCTGGCGGAACTGGCCATTCCTATGATTGTGATACTGCTGGTCCAGACTGTCCTCACTGGCCTGTTTGTCTATTTTGTGACCTTTAACATACTGGGCCGGGATTACGATGCGGCGGTCTTACTGAGTGGCCATGCTGGCTTCGGTATGGGGGCTACGCCCAACGCGATGGCTAATATGGACTCGCTTACTCAGCGATTCGGGCCCTCGGAGAAAGCATACCTTATTATTCCGGTATGTGGCGGATTCTTTACGGATATTGTCAATGCGTTGCTTCTTACCGGATTTATGAATATCCTGCACGTGCTGTGACGGCATACCTTTTTTGCCGGTAAGGCGGACGCCTCGCCTTACCTCTGCTGTAAAGGTCAGAAACTGGAAGATTCTCGGTTTCTGACCTTTCTCTTTAAATTGAAATCGAATTGGAGAAATGAATATGGAAATCAAGAGCGACATTGAAATTGCACAGAGCTGTGAAATGAAAAACATCCGGGAGATTGCGGCCACGGCGGGCGTGGACGAGAAGTACCTGGAGATGTACGGCAACTACAAGGCAAAGGTGGACTACAAGCTGCTCAACGAGACCCAGGCTCAGGACGGCAAGCTGATCCTGGTCACCGCCATCACCCCCACCCCTGCGGGCGAGGGCAAGACCACCACCTCCGTAGGGCTGGCGGACGGCCTGCGGAAGCTGGGCAAGAAGTCCGTGGTCGCCCTGCGTGAGCCCTCCCTGGGCCCTGTGTTCGGCGTCAAGGGCGGTGCGGCCGGCGGCGGCTGGGCCCAGGTGGTGCCCATGGAGGACATCAACCTCCACTTCACCGGCGACTTCCACGCCATCGGCGCGGCGAACAACCTGATGGCCGCCATGCTGGACAACCATATCCAGCAGGGCAATGCCCTGGGCATCGATGTCAAGCAGATCACCTGGAAGCGCGCGGTGGACATGAACGACCGCCAGCTGCGCCACATCGTGGACGGCCTGGGAGGCAAGGCCCAGGGCGTGCCCCGTGAGGACGGCTTTGAGATCACCGTGGCCAGCGAGATCATGGCCGTGCTGTGCCTGTCCACCAGCATCACCGACCTGAAGGAGAAGCTGGGCCGGATGATCGTGGCCTACACCTATGACGGCAAGCCCGTCACCGCCCATGACCTGAAGGCCGAGGGCGCCATGGCCGCCCTGCTGAAGGACGCTCTGAAGCCCAACCTGGTCCAGACCCTGGAGGGCACCCCTGCCTTCATCCACGGCGGCCCCTTCGCCAACATCGCTCACGGCTGCAACTCCATCATCGCCACCCGCATGGCCCTGAAGCTGGGGGACTACGCAGTCACGGAGGCCGGCTTCGCCGCCGACCTGGGCGCAGAGAAGTTCATCGACATCAAGTGCCGCAAGGCCGGCCTGAAGCCCTCCGCCGTGGTGATCGTGGCCACCGTGCGGGCGCTGAAGTACCACGGCGGCGTGCCCAAGCCCGAGCTGAACCAGGAGAACCTGGAGGCGCTGGAGAAGGGCCTGCCCAACCTGCTGCAGCACGTGGACAACGTGAAGAACGTGTACGGCCTGCCCTGCGTGGTGGCCATCAACGCCTTCCCCACCGACACCAAGGCCGAGCTGGACCTGGTGGAGAGGAAGTGCAATGAGCTGGGCGTCAATGTGGCCCTGTCCGAGGTGTGGGCCAAGGGCGGCGAGGGCGGCAAGGCCCTGGCCGAGGAGGTCATCCGCCTGTGCGAGCAGCCCAGCCACTTCCAGTTCGTGTATGATACCCAGGCCTCCATCCAGGAGAAGCTAGACACCATTGTGAAGAAGGTGTATCACGGCGAGCGGGTGGTGCTCACCGCCAACGCCAAGAAGCAGGCCCAGCAGCTCACCGACCTGGGCTTCGGCGACCTGCCCATCTGCATGGCCAAGACCCAGTACTCCTTCTCCGACGACCAGACCCTGCTGGGCGCGCCCAGCGGCTTCGAGGTCACGGTGCGCAATCTGAAGGTCTCCGCCGGCGCCGGCTTCATCGTGGCCCTCACCGGCGATATCATGACCATGCCCGGCCTGCCCAAAGTCCCCTCTGCCGAGAAGATCGACGTAGACGAGAACGGCAGGATTACCGGCCTGTTCTGAGCCGGGCATGGGACGCAGAGCCTCCGATGGAGGCTCAAACAAGAAATATGATTTCTGTGATATCACTGCGATCAGGAGGAGAGATACTGTGAATATACCACTGTCCCGTCAAAGCTGCGAGACGTTTATGGATATGCTGGCCTCCAAAGAGCCCATTCCGGGTGGCGGCGGAGCGGCGGCCATGGCCGGATCCATGGCCGCTGCGCTGTGCTCCATGGTGGGGAACCTGACCATTGGCCGCAAACGATACGAGGCGGTGGAGGCGGATATCAGGCGCATCCTTCACCAGGCCGGAACCCTTCAAACCCGCTTTCTGGAACTGGTGGACGAAGATGCCAGAGCGTTTTTCCCCCTTTCCCAGGCGTATGCCATTCCCAAAGACAACCCATTGCGGGCGAAAGCGCTGGAGAAAGCATCCCTGGAGGCGTGCCGTCCTCCAATGGACATGATGCGCACCTGCTGCGAGACCATCGAACTGCTGGAGGAACTGCTGGATAAGGGAAACGCCGCCCTGATTTCCGATGTGGGCTGCGGCGCTCTGCTTTGCCGGGCCGCATTGGAGAGCGCGCATATGAATGTTTGGATCAACACCTCGTCGCTGAGCGACAGGGGCGACGCGGCACGATTGGAACATGAGGCAGACACTCTACTTGATTGTTACAGTTCCCGGGCTGGCGCCGTAGCGTCAGAGGTCAGCCGCCGTCTGAGAAAGGAGGTGTGATGGATGGCAAAACTGCTGATAGGAGCCCCGGTAGCGGACGCGCTGAGTCGGGAGTTGGAAGCCCGGGTGGAGCGTTTGAAGGCCGCTGGTGTCCACCCCACCCTTGCGATCATACGGGTGGGCGACCGACCAGCGGACATGGCCTATGAACGGGGCGCGATGAAGAGCTGTGAAAAAATCGGTGTGAAAGTCCTTCCTTTTCTTTTAAATGAGAACTGCGCCAAAGAGGAGATCTTCTCCGCCATTCAAACCATCAATACCAGCCCTAATATTCATGGATGCCTGATGTTCCGACCTCTGCCAAATCGTACAGTGGAGGCGGAGGCCGCACAGCTTCTCGTACCATCCAAGGACGTGGATGGCTTCACCTGTGGTTCACTGGGTGATTTGTTCATTGGTAAAAGCGGTGGTTTTCCTCCCTGCACCGCTCAGGCATGTCTGGAGATCCTGGACTACTACGGCTATGATGTAAAGAGTGCGAGAGTAACCGTAATTGGTGCCAGTTTGGTGATTGGAAAGCCCGTGGGCGTCATGCTCCTGAACCGGTGCGCCACGTTGACCATGTGTCATATTGATACCATTGACACCGCCTCCCACTGCCGTGGCGCCCAGATCCTCATTTCGGCCGCTGGTAGTGCCGGACTGGTGACCAGGGAATTTGTGTCCCCAGGACAGGTGATTCTGGACGTAGGGATTAATCGAAATGACAAGGGTGAGCTCTGCGGCGATGTGGCCTTTGATGAGGTAGAACCCATCGTGGCCGCCATCACACCGGTCCCAGGCGGGGTGGGAACTGTCACTTCCACGGTGCTGGCCAAACAAGTGGTTGAGGCCGCGGAGAGGACCTTGGGATGAATTGGGGCAAGTGCTTCTTCTCAGGCTGTGTAGCTGGTCTGTGTATCGCCTTGGGAGGGACCGTGTTTTTATCCTCTGACAGCAAAATCCTGGGGGCCGTTTTGTTTACAGTCGGCTTGTTCACCATCTGCACCTTCGAGTTTTCCCTGTTTACCGGAAAAGTGTGTTATCTTCCAGAACACGACCTGACTTATGCTGGGGAGTTGGTTCCAATCTGGCTGGGAAATCTGAGCGGAACATGGGCGGCAGCCCGGCTGCTGGTATCCACCCGCTATGGGACAGCCCTGGCCGAAAAGGCTGTGGATTTGTGTACCGTCAAACTGATGGATGATCCTTTGAGCCTTTTTATCCTGGCCATTTTCTGCAATATCCTGATTTATATTGCGGTGGAAAACTACAATTGCAATCCCCAAGAAGTGGGGCGGTATTTGGCCATGTTCTTGGGTGTGGTGGTCTTTATCTTCTGTGGTTTTGAGCACTGTGTGGCCGATATGTTCTATTTTTCATTGGCTGACGTATGGAATGACCGGACTATCCTTTGCCTGCTGATGGTAACTTTCGGCAACAGCGTAGGTGGCCTCCTGCTTCCATTGGCCCGATTGCTTCTCAATGGAAAAATCAGAAGATTAGAGGCAAAGCAACGTAAATGAACTTTTGCAAGGTCAAGCGAACAGATTAAAACTCATTCCGTTAATGTCACAGCTTTATCTAATAGTACAGAATGAGGAAATGCCAATAAACAACCAAGACCTAAATGACATGTAGGTCCGTAATTGATCAACACGGAGAAGCTAAAAGTTCCTGCAAGAAAATTGAATCTTCCAAAACTGTGGCTTATTCTTCATACTTTTTTCTCTGTCCTAAACATATTAAACTGGTTCCAATGTCAAGGACAATTTTTTGACAGTAACAGATACAAAATAACCACCGTTACTGGTGAAAAAAGCGTAAGCACAGCATGGCCGCCATATTAATGCCGGCCATGCTGTGCTTATAATAGGGGGTGTTTTTTTTTGCAGATTTACTAAGTCTGTTGCGGCAACGGGGTTACTGGGTTCACTCTATCGCATTGATAAGTATCACAAAGGCGAATAGAGAAAGTACCTTAAAAAAGTTCACGCATTTTGTAAATATAAGCGAGTTCTGGATGGGCTCCCCAGTTTTCTCCATTGTATAGCTGCAAAATCAGGTCAGCTGATGCGGTCATCAAATAGGCCCTTGCTTTTTGGGATAGTTCAAGAATTTCTCTCAGATGGGATATCTGTTGAAGCGCAAGTTCTTTGGAGCGGGTCCACTTCGCTATTTCGCGGCGCAAGATGCGTTGATCCCTTGCTATGACGAATTCTGGGTCCTTTTTCTTTCCTTGAGCCATAGCGCGTTTCTTTGCGCTGGCCTCTCTGTACTTTTTGGCCTTCTCCTCTGCCGCGCGGCGACGGGCGGCTATCAACGCCTGGATTGGCATAAGTTCTGTCGCCTTGATGCCGTAGTAGTTGTCCACCGGGTAGATACCAGTGGTAACATAGGTGTAGTATTCAGATGGAGTTAGCCCCGCCAGCGCATATTGGTAATGTCGATGGTTATAGGCATCAATATAGCCGCTGATCATCCGGCTTACAGTTGACGCGTCTGGACATAGCGCCACGAGGTCAAGCAATTCACATTTCAGCCGTCCGAAAAATGATTCCATGGGGGCATTGTCCTGAGAATTGCCCCTATCGGAAACAGACTGGAGAAAACCGTCATCTGACAGCAGCCTCTGGAATGTGGTCGAGAGGTACTGAGAACCTTGGTCGCTATGGATCACACATGCAGCACCTCGCAGTTCGTGTCCATGGTTCTCCATCATAACGTCATAGGCGGACTTGACAAGCGAGACTGTCATGCGGGAGGACACGCAATGCCCCAAGATCTCTTTTGTATAAGCATCCTTAAAAGCGCAAAGATAAATCGGTGTACGCACAGGGCCATAATACAAATAAGTGATATCTGTCAAAATAACTCTGCGGGGACCAACGGAGAAATTCTGTTTCACCGCGTTTTTCGGGGAGGAATATTCGTGATTGTGTGTGGCCTGATTCTTATAAGCGTCCTTCCTGGGTCTGTTGGCCACGAGATTCATTTCTTTCATAACCTTTCGACAGC
The DNA here is from genome assembly GCA_003112755.1 of Lawsonibacter asaccharolyticus. Lineage (NCBI taxonomy): Bacteria > Bacillati > Bacillota > Clostridia > Eubacteriales > Oscillospiraceae > Lawsonibacter > Lawsonibacter asaccharolyticus. The sequence goes on from BFBT01000001.1 coordinate 2,755,021, forward strand.
GTTTTATACTGATACTGATATTGAACTCGCGCCATAGATGGGTCTGAAAGGTCCTTTTTCCCGGAACATATCCAAGTTTTCTCACGATTTTCCTAAACTTTTCTTTCAATTGCTCCTGTTGTTCTTTCTTTGCGGCACAGGAGCTGTCTATATCTTTTTTACGCCTGACCCACGAATAGTAGCCGGATCTGGACACTCCAAATATGTGAAGGCATTGCACGATAGACAGACCGTCCGCTCTATCCGCTTGTCTACGGATAAAGGAATCTACCATATAGAAACGGTCGGCGCTTACACCTTCGGATTCAATGATATAGTTGTGTCCTCCAATGCGGAACGGAGTTTTTTTTGAGCTGCAACCAGCTCCTCCAAATAGGCATTTCTGGCTTTCAGATAGGCCAGTTCTTCCAGAGGGGACATGGCCCCCATAGCCTCTCTGGGTACAGAGCCATCATAGCTGGAGGGATCTGCGGTGAACAAACGACCCTCCCGGCCCAACTGCATCGCCCGCTTTCCTGCGGAATTCGCGCGGTCCTCTCCGAGTACAGCGGTGGAAAACCCAAGGCTGTTATACGCTGCCACATAGGTCATATGCTCCTCGGAGATCTTCTTATACATGGCAACATAAAAGTCCTTCGTGTAAATAATATCCCGCCCACGAAAATCCTTTAGGAACGGATTATCCAGAAACGGCTGAATCTCCTCTGGCGGCTGCCTGGTCATTCTGTTTTGTTTCATATTCCCTCATCCGCCCACCTTTCTCATACTCCTAAATTTTTTGCCCGTTCAATGGCTCGTTGGGCAGCTTTTTCTTTCATCTGCTGATACTTTTCTTCTTCCTTTGCGATGTAGAGCGAGAATTCAGCTTCGTTCATGGCCAGAAGATACTGCTCGTACTCGACTGGCGTCATGCGGCCCTTATCCCACATGCGGCGTTCATAATTGTAATACTCTGCATATCGCGCGACAAGTTCCCTCAACTCCTCGATATCTTTGCATTCCGAATACGGACACTCATCTTTAAAATGTCCAAAGAAAGACTCTTGTGGGGCGTTGTCCTGGCAATTTCCTCGTTTGGACATCGATTGTGTGTAACCTCTTTTGCTTACTTCCTGCTGGAATGCGCCAGACAGATAAACTGTCCCCTGGTCAGAATGATAAAGTCCACCGCTGACACATGGGTGAAGATCTGATTGACGCAGTGTGGCAAGCGCCAGTTCCAAGTCATTGTGTTCGCTGACTAAAAACGCAACTAACTTGCTGGTGACGGGATCGAGCAGTGCTGAGCCATATGCCTTGCATCCGTCGCCATAGAGAAGATGTGTAACATCTGTCAGCCGTACTTCATTGGGCCGGTAAAGGCGGAATCTGCGCTGCAGCAAATTAGGTCTCACATTCTTTTTCAGTGCCGCTCCACCCATGCGCTTGGAAGGCGCTGCCTTCCGAATCGACGATGTGAGGTTGTACGTTTTCATAATACGGCGTATCTTTTTCAGCCCCATACGCTTTCCCGTCAGAGCTGGCATCATCATATAGATCTGCCTTGAGCCTTTGGCAAACCCCTTGTATTCCATAACGGTTCGAATCAGTTCGGCATCCTGCTCGTCTTGTGCGTTTCTCTGTACTACCGACTGTCCATAGGTGCCATTCTTCAGTATGGCATAATATGACGCACGAGAAATCTTCATGAGAGAGAGTATTTTTCTAACGCTATACTTTCTTCCTGGGTCTGGCGGAAGATCCCGGAGCCACAGGCAGAGCGATTTCTTCTGCAGAACATTCAGAGAAGAAACAATATCTCCAATTTGAAGAAACCCTTTTTCTACAATACTGTCCAATGCCCGCATCCTATTTCTAAGGATTTTCCGTGTGGGAGAGGCGTTTATTGTCTCTCCGTCAGCCGGTGTAGCCCATGCAGCCAAAACTCGGCTCATGCGATATCGCTCCGTTACTGAAAATATCTCCGGGTCAATATCAAACACACGGAGGATGTCGTCGAATGCCAGTACTGCAATAGGTGCGGCAGCCTCAAAGAATGCCTTATTCAACTCTATTTTTTCACGGGTGGCTGTTTGGACATAAGGATGTTTACGATACTGCTCTACCGTGGCGGCAGTATAATAAGCTGTACGGCCCCTTGTAGCACTGCGGTTTGTGTCCTGCCCAGATGAATGTTCAAATTTTTCTTGCAGCCAGTATATTTTGTGGTAGCCCATGTCTGCTGGCGAAATCCCAGCGGACAGCAAACCATCTTCTATGGACTGTTGGGGATAGTTTCGGTATAGCTCCGCCTCAAAATCCGGATGTAAAATCAGTCTGTTGACATCCCAAACAAATTTTCCGCTTTCAACCAATTCCTCCGCAGTCATGGTTGGCATATATATTGTTTTGGCCCAGTTTGCCTGGGTTTCCGGCGATGCCTTTGAAAACTTCGGACGCCCACCCCGTTTAAAAACAGATTCCACTGACTTTGTGAAGTTTAGGCCAAGGCGCTGGGTATCAAATCCGTTTGCCTCCAGCATCCTTCTGACAGTTGACCGCTCTGGCCTCCGTATCCACGCCTCATAGACCTGCTGTCTGAACTCTATTGTCAGCAGCAAACGGTTTTCCCGCACCTCCAGCACATTTGGATTCTTTTTCAGGGCTTCTATTTCTTCAGGCGAATACCGTTTGGGAACAAATTTAACAGCCATTTTCCACCCATAGCCTCTGTCCTATTTTGCACGATGATCTTGACCTCTGTCAAGGCAGTGTCTACAGCGTTTACTCTTTTGTCAAACTACTGTCTATTTTCTGTGTACCACTGTCAATCTCTGGTCTGTCTTTCGTGCTTTTTTGTCAGAGTACTGTCCTTTCTATAGGTACCATTTTATATCTTAGAGTGGGGCATTCTGGTGGGTTCACCATGAACCTACCCTCGGTCCACCGCCAGGGTAAAACCTCCCCTTGGCGGTGGGCCATTTTGTTTTATGCTTATACCAGCCGGTACAGATTGGAGCTGAGACTTCCGTTTTCCCGCCAGCGTGGCTCCCTTGTGACCAGCCCCGCATGATATAGATCCTCCAGGGCCCGCTTGACCGTGGAACGGGAGAGGCCCAGCTCCGCGGAGATGGTCCGGATCCCCGGCCAGCACCGGCCCTCGCTGTCGGCATGGTCCTTGAGGTACATATAGACCGATCTGGCCCTGTGGCTCAGGCTGGAGCGGTAGATGTTTTGAAAATAAGCCATGCGCGATTTCCTCATGGACGCAGGCTGCTCTGACCATCTGGCGGCTCCTGGTCGGAATGATTGTCTGGGCGTGTGTCTTGTTTCCCTTTCCCGGCAGCCACCTTGTCAGATGCCGGGGACGGTGCGCTCCCAACTATTCTCTGAGTGTGGTGGCGGCGCAGAATCTCCAGTTCCAGCTCCTGCTTGTTGGCGTAGGCAACGGGCCGGGCCGCTTTCTCCGGAATAGCATACGGTTCTCCGAACGTGATCCCCCATTCCAGAAACAGGCGCAGGCGGGTCCGCATGGGGTGAGTACCGGTCTTCATGACAATGAAGTGTCCCTTTGGGATGGACTTCAGCTCGTCCGGGGTCATGAGAGGCCGCTCCATCATCTGGATTGTCTGGCTCGGATCGCTTTTCCCTTTGCTGATGTACCCGCTCATGACGGTGCGGCTGCCCAGCGCCTTGGACAGCACCTCGGCGGTCTGGGAGTTGGGGGCGAAGCCGCCGAAAATCGTATCCTGCACATTGTCCTGAATGATCTCCGCTCCTTCACGGCCATAGTTTTTTTCCAGCTGGGCGAGGGACTGGATGATTGGGACCAGAGTCAGCTTTCGGGAGCGTCCCGCGGAGAACAGGGGCAGGATGTCAAAGGCGGGCATGGTGCCCAGCTCGTCACAGAAGAGGACCACCCGGTTTTTCAGCTTCCCGCCGTTCTCGTCCGCCACAGCGAACAGTTCACGGGAGAGCGTTTGAATCATGAGGCCGGCCATAAAGTTCTTGCTGGGATCCTCCTCCGGGAGTATGAGAAAGATGGCGGACTTCTTCGAGGCAAAATCCTCGGCGTTGATGGCACTGTCGAAGCAGAGGACCTGCTCGAGCTCTGAATCCAAAAAGGCATTGAGGCGGGAGAGAACCGTGGACATGACAGAGTTCATGGACTGCTCTGCCGTATTCAGAGCCGCTCCGGCAAACCACCGGGCCTTATGGGTGTCCGGCAGTTTATCCATGAGAATATGAAAGCTTGTTTTCCCCTTGGTCTTGCTGGGGGCCAGCAGGTCCTGCACCAGTTTGAACACGCTGACGATGTGCCGTCGTTCCCGCGGGTCCTTTTCTGTTGGCGGCAGGTACTCTGCCAGCAAAAGGATGACGGCGGTGAGCAGGCCCTCCGCCGCGTCATAAAAGAATGCGTTCTGTCCATAGTTGGAGGCGTCCCCCTCCGGGTTGACGATGGTCTTCGCAAGGATCTTGGCGTACTTTTCCGCCTTGGCTCTGGCTGCCAGGTTCTTTTCGTCCTCATAGCAGATGTCCATGTAGTGATTGATGAGGGTCAGCAGGTTGTAGCCGTCTGAGCGGGTGGGATTGCGCAGGTCGATGACCGCCACCTGATAGCCGTAGCATTGGGAGGCGATGGTCCCGTAGTTGCGGGCCAAATCCCCTTTGGTGTCAAGGGCTAAATAGCTCATCCCGCTGGCGCAGGCGTATTCCAGATTGGGGTACAGGAAGAATGCGGTCTTACCCACTCCGCTGGCGCCAATCATGAGGCAGTGGATATCGTCGGTGTCCACGATGGCCTGGGGCGGCTTCGCTATGCGTTTCTGCTGCGGCTTCTGCCTCAGCGAAGATTCTTTTCCTTTCCAGAGGGCACGCACCTTTTCCGCCAGCTTTCCAGCTTTTCTCAGAGCTCCGCCCCCCACACAGCCCAGCACCAGCCCCTGAGCGGTGGTGGGCAGGTCCTTGCCTTGCCGCCACAAATCTGGTCGGAAAGGGATGTGCCGGTAAGTCGTCTGAATCTCCTGCTTCGTGGCCCAGCGGGCGGTGCCGTGCTGGCCGTCACCCACGGTCTTGGACTTGATATTGTTCAGAGAGCCCACCCCTGTGAAGTGTACTGCCGCGCCGATGAGCAGGAACGCTCCACCGCCCAGCAGGATCAGAGGGAGCAGTTCTGTCGTCGTCATAGAGTCACCCCCAGTTCCATGTTCAGGGTTGACTGTGCTTCCCGCTGCTTCATCTGCTCCGCCTCATATTGGATAGGGACGCCCGCAAATGCGGCGGCCAGATCCAGCCATCTGCCCGCCAGAGTTTTCTTCTCCTCTTGGGTTCGGAGCCCTGCGGCATCTTCCAAGGCGAGGACACTTTGGAACTGTGGTGCGAGCACTCTGTAGCGGTTTTTCAAACTCCCCCGGTTCCAATGGGGGCGGATCCGTTCGCACAGCGCCCTGGCCACTTCCTCCTCTGTGGCCGCCATCCCCAGCTGCCGCAGCTCACGGCGGCAGGCCGCAGCGGCCAGCGCCGACGCCTGTTCCATGCAGTCCATGGCCTGGTCGAACCGGCCCCAGTGCAGATGGGAACGGTACTGTTCGATCAGCCGCGGGACTTCATTGTTCAGCCGGTCCAGCTTCACCGTTGTGCTCATGGCACAGACCCGTTTACAGACCTCCGGCGCCGCCATAAGCTGTGGATGTTCCTCCGCGCTTTGGGCCTCCAGCCCACACCGGGCTTTTACATCCTCATTCCAGTCCTTGTGGATGGACTGGAGGACCGCCGTTTCAGAATAGCCCCGTTCAGCCAGGATCTCTTTCAGCCGGCCCGTGGCCTCGATGCCCGCTGCGTCATGATCCAGGCAGAGGATAGGACGCCGGGTCCCCGGCGCCTGCTCCAGCATCCACAGCATCGCCTGTTCTCCTACTCCGCACAGAGCCACATAGCTGTGTTTCTGCCAGTCCTTTGGGTACAGCGTCAAAAAGGAGAGCAGGTCAATGGGCGCCTCGAATACATAGAGTCGGTCGCTGGTCCCGTTCCAGTGGAAGCTGTACCGGGAATCGCTGCCCTCCACATTGATGCGGAAGGTCTTGCCCATATCGCTGGTGCTCCGCTTGTGGGCATGACGGACAACGCCGTGCTCATCTTTCCCGATGAACACGGCGTTGTGATATTTCTCGTCCTCATAGACCAGTCCGGCCCGGACAAAGGTATTCAGCACCTCCCGGTCGATGAGGCGCTTTTTCAGGAGGTAGGCGTACAGCCGCCGCATCTCCCTGCCCACTGGCGGCTGGATGAATTCCTTTTTCGGTTCCTCCTTCTTCCTGGGCGCTGGTTCGTGGATCCGGCCCTGCTCACCGTCCAGCAGACGGGTGACCGCTTCCGGGTAGCTGAGTCCGAAATAATTCTGCACAAAGGAGATGGGGCCGCCGCCCTCCTTGGAGGCGTGGTCGTACCATTCGTTACCTCGGACGGTGACGCTGTGGTCGCTGGCCATGCGGTACTCCGGCCCGGAGCGGATGAGCTTCTCGCCCTGCCGTTGCAGGAACTCCACCAGGTCCACACAGCTGGCACGATATTTTTGTTCCTCAGTAAAATGGATATAGGTCATATAGTTGGTCACCTCCCAAGATTTTCAATGCTGGGATAAGGAGGCATCACCTCATGCTGATCTCGGCATCCTCATGGTCATCGGGCTTGTGACCCATGGCCATTTTCTTTTCCCGGATCCGTTGCCTGAGCTTGCGGTCCGTGAGCGTGACTGTCCTGATGGGGCCTCTTGAAGCCTGTTCCTGAAATATCCCGCTCAGGTGGTGCAGGAGCCGGGTGGCGCAGGAGAGTATAGATGGTCCCTCGTCCATGTGGTCCAAAACATATTGGGCGTATTCATTCCCCTGTGCCGCCGAGAGGGTGAACCAGCGGAAAGCGGCCTTCCGGTCCCGCGGCACTTCCTTTCCCATCAGATAGAGCTTACCGAGAGCGTACTGCGCGTACTGGTTTCCCCGCTCCGCGGAGGCGGTCAGCCAACGGACCGCTTCTTCGATCTCTCTGGGGACTTCCTCGCCCTGAAGCAGAAGCTTGCCCAGCCGGTACTGGGCATACTGGTTTCCGTCCTCCGCCGAGTGCCTCAGCCAGCTCAGGGCAGACGGGACGTCTTTCGCCAGCCCTTCGCCGCCAGTCAGAAGCAGGACGCCCAGCGCATAGGCGGCCGCATCGCTGTCCTGTTCCGCCGCCTTGGTGAGCCATGCCGCCGCCAGCAGCGCGTCCTTTTCCACGCCCCGGCCATCCCGGTATATTCTTCCCAGTTCATACTGGGATTGGACCTGCCCCGCAGCTGCCGCCTCCGTCAGCCACTCCAGCGCGGTCCTGAGCTGCTCTGGCTCTGCGGCAGGATCTGCGAGTATGATTTTCGCCAACTGATACCGGGCGTATGGGTTGCTTGGTCTGCCTCTGTGATTCCGTGTCCCTTCCGGCTCTATGTGTTCCATATCCACAGACAGCTCAGGCTCTTTGGGTGCTTCTCCGTCAGCTTCCGGTATGTCCCGTTCAATCGGCGGTTCCTCTGGCGTCGTTGGATCAAACACAGTGGACTCATATCCCAGCCGCAGCGCCTCCTCGATCACCATGTTTCGGATCCGCTTGAACTCCTTCTGACGGGAGAGAGGCAGCCGGGGAGGGAGGTCCTCCTTATAGGTCCTGAGCACTTCTTCCCGGAGCTCGTACCACAATTCGTATGCCCGCGCCACGCGCTCATCCTTTGCCAGCTCCTCCACGATCTCATCCACCACCGATTTCAGCGGCGCTTTCAGGTAGCCGTACTGCTTTTTGCCGGAGAGGTTCTTCAGCTTCCCGGCCAGATGCTCCATGAGCTGTTCGATCCTCGGGTTATCCAGCGTGCCCTCCCGCATCTGCTGGACCAGTTCAGCCATGACTGCCTCGGCCTCCTGGGTGAGCTCATCCCGCCGCTGAGTCTGCCGCTCATAGAGTTCGTGGAGCTCCTGATGGAAGATCCGCTTGGCCAGATCAGATTTGATCTGGGCGATCCCTTCTCTGGTAAGAAAGCCGGACCTGCCGTCCGCGCTGTAGCAGACCATGTGGACGTGAGGGTGATGGCCCTGGTCGTGAAACGCCGCGTACCACCTGAACTGCTCCCACGGTATCTTCATGGCCTCCGCCATCTCCATGGCATAGCCGGTGAGAAGCTCCTTCCATTGTCCCGCGTCATCGTAGCCGAGCCTCGCCGCGTCCTCCCGTCGCAGGGAGATGATGGGGAGCCACACGTTGCCGGGGTGATGGGCCACCTCGTCCGCAACATTGGACAGCACCAGCGGATCATCCGACCAGGTGAACAGAGCGTGCTCCCCGGTGCGCTGGGCGCGGGGGCGGCTGGCAATGTAGCTGACGTAGTTGTCCCGCTTGGCGATCTGGTCGTAGTTGTCCTCCAGTGCGCGGGTGATGAACTCGGAGGCATTGCCGCGGGTAGGAGCGGTCTGGTAGTCCTCATACTCAAACATTCCACGGCTCAGCGGGAAATCCCGAAGGAGCCGCGCCACCATCTCCCGCTGTTTCTCCGTGGCGGGGAGCTGTTCATGCCCTATCGCCATGCGCTGGGCGCCCTCTCGGGTGGCCATGTAGCGGACGTAGTTTTGCAGATGGGAGGCGATGCCCTCAGAGCCGCCTTTGAGGTAGGGGCACTTGAATATGACGCGGGGCATGGAGCGTCATCTCCTTTTTCTCACCCCATGGCGGGTCCGCTCATTCCAATCGACATCTCGGACTCCTCGGGGTTCCCATAGCTGCGGATTGCTCTGCCGAACGACTCACCGGGGTCATACTTCAGCTCACTCATCCAGCGCCGGCACACCGCTTCCAGCGGCTTTTCCTCCAGCAGAAGCAGTTCCAGCTCCTCCGAAGAATATGAGCTGAGGTTGCCCATCAGCTGGTTATAGCACAAATGCATGGCGGCGATCTCATTCGCCCGGTCATAGACCTCGTTGCCAGATCGTCTCCACATGCTCTGAGCGTAGGCATCCATCTCCTGGTTGATCTTTTTGAAGATGGCTTCATGCGTCACAGTCCAGGCCATTTCAGTCCCCGCCGTTCTGATACTCCACCGCGTCATCCAGGGAGATCATACCGTGGGTCTTCTTCACCTCCTGAACGCACCGGCCGCGCAGTTCTCTCAGATGCTCCTCCGGAATCTCCATGGCCGCGGCCAGAACGTTCATCATCATATCCATCTCCACCGCCAGCTTGAACAGCAGGCGGCAGATGTGGCTCTCGCTGTTCTGCACGGTTGCACGGATCGCCGCGACAAGCATGGGCGGCAGAACGGAGAAGCAGTCCTGGGATGCTACGTAGTCACAGTAGAACTGCAGCGCCTTTTCTACGAACTCGTTCTGGCTCCGGCAGTTGGCCAGCGGCATGGCCGCCTTGATCTTCCGGTCTGTATCCGGATCGATTCGCATCAGGAATTTTATTTTTTCATCTGGCATTCAGAAAATCCTCCAATTCACAGAAAATACCGGTGATAACACATTTGAAACCGTGGAAGCCGCTGGGACTGCGGCATTTCCAGCCCACCTGATAGCAGATTTGATAACACCGCTCAAAAAGTGATAGCATCGGTCCCTCCAAAAAGGTGCAGAAAAGCGGTTGAAAGCGCCCTGAAACCGCATCCCCGGCCCGCGTTGCGGGACGGTGTCCGAGGCCGTGATAACACGGCTTTATCCCGCACACTTTTCGTCCCCTCGGTCCACCCGCCCATTTGGGCCTCCAGACGTTGCGGGTGCTTGCGGCACACAGCCTCAACGCTGGCTTTTCCCTCGCGTGTGTGGCAGGGGGCCACCCCGCCCGGTGAAGCGGTACACAGAGCCGTACAGGGCGCACGGCGCTGGTATTCCAGTTCTCCGTGCGAATGAGAAGAGCCGGAGCTTTTTCGCTCCGGCCTCCGTGAGTGTGAGATCAGTGGGGGACGGCGTCCTGGTCTGACGCCTCCAGTGCTCCGGCCACAGCCTCCAGTTCAGAGCGCAGTTCCTCCCAGGTCAGAAGCTGCTTGCTGTCCTCCACCTCTGCCTCCGGGTCCAGGCATCCGCACAGCTCATCCATCTGGATGTCCGCCTCCTCCAGCAGAGCTTGGCGGCGCTCCATGTGTTCCGCCGACACCGTTTCCTGGAAGAGCTCCCATACCTGCTCCATCCTGTGGACGGCTTCGTCGCCGTTGGCCGTCAGGGCGTCCTCTATGCAGCACAGATCTGTGACGGTCCTGGCCAGCTCCAGCAGGGCGGTGCGGCTCTCCACAGACTCTAGCCGCGCGGTGGTGTGGAGCAGTTCCCGTACTGCTTCAATCTGTATGGGGAGTCCGGCAGTGCGGACGAGCTGGTCGTCCCCGATCCGCTGGGCAGTCCTCCGTCCAGCGGCGGACTGCCTGACGCACTGGATCTCGTCATCGATCCAGTTCAGATGAAGCGCGGTCTCCTCCTCCAGCTGATGGGCGGCGGCGTATAGCGCAAGGCCGTCGCGCATCGACTGGGCCGGTGGGGCTGCGTCCTCATCGAGGACCGAGAGGAGCGAGACGGTTTCGTGGGCGATGAGGTCGCACACATGGACGGGAGTGATCGTTTTCGTATTCATGCTCGTCTTCCTTTCCATTCCGTATATGTTGGTGTGCTACTATCAAACACGATGCTCCTTTTGCAGCTGGAAAGCTATTCAGCAAACCCACCGAACTTTTCGCTGTGGTTTCGGTTATGATCAACAGTTTCCGATGAGTGGGGGGCGGCTGTGTTCAGCCGCCCCCCGCAAATCATTATGTCACAGCTTTTTGTGGTTTTCGATTTCCGGCTCAGCACAATCCTGCGTCGGGATGATGCCGCGCGGCTCTGCGGTCAATACAGATATTTTGCTCTCAGGTAGTCCGCCTGCTCTAGCGTGATGGTGTTGCTCCACTGGTTGGAGTTGATGGCTCCGTACAGTTCTCCCCACAGGCAGTCCATGTAGGACACATGGTCTTTCTCTCCCTGGATATATTCGTCCAGGGCTTTTTGCAGGCTGGCCGGCAGATCTTTTTCCAGGTAAGAGCGGTCTTTTGAATTCCCATCCAGGGCCAGTCTTTGCTCCACCGTCATGGTCAGGAGCTCCTCCATGGGGATGTCCAGCGCGGCGGAGAGCTTGCCCAGCGTCCCGGTGCTGCACCTCGTCAGCGCCATTTTCCCCGAACAGATGTCCGCCAGTGTGGCCCAGGGGATTCCGCTGCGCTTGGAGAGCTGATAGCGGGAGATGCCCTTTTCCCGCAGGACTTGTTGGATCGTCATATGCATCACCTGTCTCTGATGATATCGACCTCCCGATAACCAGTCAAGGGGGCGGCCAGGGCAGAGGGAACAGCACAGCCGCCTCCCTGGAGGGGCGGCTGTGACAGTTGCCTCAGCTCTCCGCGAGCTCAGGCAGCTCCTGCTCCTCCGGCGTCTTCTCAATCCAGTCCAGCAGGTTCTGCGTTTCCATCAGTTCGGAAGCGAGCCGGAAGATAGCCTCCCGGTGGTCCCGGCTCTCCAGCTGGATGGCGGTTTCGAACAGGCCGCAGACGTTGTCCAGCGTCTCCATGCCGCTGGCGTTCATGGGCAGTTCGCTCTCCGGCAGGACGTGGCAGGTCTCCTCCGGTTCGGCGGTCCCACGCACCGCGTCCTTTTCCCGCGTGATCAGCTCCAGATGGGACACGGCGTTTTGAGGGTCGAGGCCCCACGCCGAGCCGATCAGGATGATGGCCCGCTCATAATCATCCGTCTCTGCCGCACTGCCATGGATGACCAGCATGGCCAGCGCCTCCTTGGTGATTCGATACTGGAGGTCCCTTGCCAGTTCTGTGTTCATGTGATTTCCTCCCGTGTTGTTATTTTGCCGCAGTCCTCGGCGGCTGAACACACAATGCCACATCCCTGAGGGAAAAGCTATTCACCAAACCCAACGAGAAATGCCCCCCATCTTTGACATAGACGCCCAAGTCACATGGCCGGCCCAGTAGGCGGCTCCGGCGCCTCCGCCATGATCTGGGCGCTGTATTCCGCGAGGCCCATGCCCGTCTGCTCCTGGCAGTAGTCCTCCATCTTCCGCAGCAGGACTTCCTTTTCCGCGACGTTGAGGGAATAGGAGAGGGCCGTCTCGCTGCCATCCCCCCGGTGGAGCGCGATCTCCAGCTCGTCGCAGACCTTGCCGGAGGCCATATCGTAGTTGGCGTAGACGTTCAGCCAATCGCCGTTCTCTGTGGTGCAGACCTGGGTGCCGAAGATTTCATCCACATCGAAGGAGGTCTCCAGATAAAAATTCAGGAGGCCATCCACCTCGGAGATCTCCTCCGAGAACCGGACCTCCCGCGCGGAGAGATGGCCCGCCGAGGTGATCTGCCTGCCGTCCAGCGCCTCCAGGAACCGGGCCCATCGCTGGTCACTGTCGAGGTGCGCCTTGCGGTCCGCCTGATAGACTGCTTTAGAGACGTCCCCCATGGCAAAGGTCTGCCAGCCATCCATCACATTGACAGCGGAAAATTCCCGCTTATCAAAGTCCAGCTCAAAGGCGCCGGTGACCTTTCCTGTATTCTCCATGCGCACCAGCACCATGTCCTCAAACGCCTCGGGAGTGATCTCCTCCGCCTGATGCAGCATCTGCTCAAAGGAGGAGGCCCCGCGCTCTCCCCGCAGGTAGGATCGCAGGAGCCGGGCAGTGTCCAGAAACTCCAGAGGCCGTTCCACCTGGAGGCAGCGGTCCTGCCCGGACTCCCGGATGCGGAAGATAGCGAACTTCCTCGCGGCCTCCAACTCCTGTCTGGCCTGCTGATCCTCCTGCCAGAGCTCCTGACTGATGCGGCTGTACTCCTGCTCGGGAACCAGCTCGTTGATGAGCTGGTCCAAATAGTCCCCGAGCTTATCCTCCACAGTCTCATCCTTCAGATGGCGGCTCAGGGCGTTGTACCATCGCTCATCCAGCCACACACAAATGTCTCTGCTTTTCATTCAGCATCACCTTTCTTTTCCAAAATAATTTGGCCCTCCGGACACCTGGGCGCCCGCTCCGGGCCCTTTTCCATGCTGGGGTGGGCAGAACGCTTGGGCCTGGCCGGTGCCGGTGCCTTGCGGTCCAGAAATTCCCGTACCGACTCCGGTACGGTCCGTTCATATAGTTCCGTGAGCGCCTCATTCATGCGCTTTTGTACGGAGGCGTTTTCTTTCTTCAGATAAAATTCCAGGGCGTCCAATTTTTCGCCGTCAAAGGAGAGTGTGATCTCGGTCTTCTGCATCTCCAGCACCTCCTACATGACCATGTACGGGCCAGATGGCTCCGCTCTCTCCATCGTCTGATCCGAAGCCGGTTCACAGTAAAACTCATAGGGGCCGCTCATCCGGTGGACCCCAGGCAGGTCCAGAAAGCGGTCACCGGAGCGGTTCATAATCTCCAGATCAAAGTCAGAGGCGTTTTTTACACCAATGGGCGTATCCCGGCCGCCTCCGTTGTAGACCACGCAGACCGCCGGCCAACTGCCTACCTCCGGATACTGGCGGGAAAGTTTCCTGTACAGTGGAGTCTCCATGACCTGCTCCGGGGTCGTTACCGCGCCGGAGGCGTAGCAGCTTTCACAGGGGCCAGTTTCCCAGCCCAAAAGGATGCGGGTAAATCGGATCGGCGCGATTGCCGCTGTCATACAGGGGAGCATATGTTCCGCCTGATCCAGTATGTCATGCAGCTCATTGCTGTCTGCGGCCCAAGGCAGGTGGGTGGATATATCCTCCAGCAGATCCCGGACCACGGCGATCTGCCGCCTGTGGTCTCCGCCCGCGGTTTCCAATGCGGAGAGGTAATTGCCGATCATACGGATTGTGTCCCTCCGCAGCTGATTCGGCACCGGCTGGGTGGCGGAGGTGCCGCGCGCCTGCTCCAGATGATGGTCAAACCGTTCCATCTGGTTCGGGTCAGGCTCTTTGTCCTCCAGTCTCGTCATCCCCTGAAGCACGGCATCGACCCAAAAGCGCCGGATTTCCGCCCAGGGGGGAGCACCTTGCCGCTGGTGCCGCTCAAAGCCATTCTGCCGCTCTGCGGCATAGGCGGTGAGGCCCTCTTCTACAAGAGAAATATTAAAACTTGTCATGGTCACACCTCTTACATCATCATCTGGGGCATGTCCGTCTGTGCCTCCGTTTGGCGGGCGTTCCAACCAGCCTCAGCGCCCTGATCCCCCAGCGCATAGACATCAAGGACAGAGCGGAACTGCTCCAGCCGTTCCGGCTTCACGCCGCCAATCACGAGCTCCGTGCCATGCTCCCCGGTGTGGGATTCCAGAACGCGGGCGTCCAGCACATCGGAGAATCGCTTCCGCTCCGCGCGGGTCAGGTCTTCTTCCTGTGCAAGTGATACTGGCTCCCCACCCTGGGAGTGAATGAGAGCCAGCTCATCAGCCAGCTCATACTGGAGAACGTCCCGCAGAGAGATATCAGAGTTTTCCGGCAGGACCATGACGGCGCCTGCGGCCAGCATGGCCGCTGTGGAGAGATATCCACGGGCCAGGATCTCTTCATTCGGAATTTGCAGGCCGTTGTGGAGTACACCATAGAGATTCTCATCGCCAAAGAAATCACAGAGGGTTTCTACCGCCTTGTAGAAAAGCCGGGTCCTTTGCTCCTCCGGAAGTTTGGTAAAGTAGCACAGCTTCTGGCCTGGGACTTTGGGGCAGAAGTTCAGGTGGTACACCGTGTCGATCCCCGTATCGGTCAGCGCCGCCGAGGCCACTTCCCTGCGGCGTGCGAGCGCCTCCAGCAGCATCCCGTCCAGACCGTTTCCTCGGCACACCGAGATCCCGGTCCTCTTTTCCAGTTCTTCGAAGTTGACACTCCAGCTTCCGTTCTCTGTGGCCTCCGTTCCCTGTTGGACGATGAAGTCAGCTGCCCGCTCCAGCCTGGCGTTGAGGATATCCCGTATCCCCGGCAGGTAGGCGGCAAGGCGCGGGTAATCATAGCCGGCGGAATAGATCAGCACGCCGTCCCCGCTGCCCTGGCCCAGTGCCAGCAGGCAGTGGACGGCGCTGTCGTCCACGAACATCCATCTTTTGTTCTCCGTGATGAACGGCTGATTGGTGAGCGGTGTGATGACCAGCTCGGAGAATTGATCCCGCGGTAATTCCACCACCTTCTCGATTTGGCAGTCGTCCATCTGAAAGTTGACCGGCTTGTTCAAGAGATTGGCTTTGATTTTCATCGCATTTTCCTTTCCCCTGCCCTTATGGCAGATAGCCCCGTGGGTTTGTCCGTTGGCCGTTGACGCGCACCTCGAAGTGGAGGTGGGGCCCTGTGGAGCGCCCGGTGGAGCCGGACAGGGCAATTACATCCCCAGCCTTCACCGTCCGGCCCACCGAGGCCAGCAGCTGGGAGCAGTGGCCGTAGAGGGTGGACAGCCCATTCCCATGGTCGATCATAATGTAATAGCCGTATCCGCCCTGGTTATAGGTGGACACCGTCACGGTTCCAGGCAGGGCGGCGCGGATGGGTGTACCTGTGGGGACCGCCAGGTCCATGCCGGTATGGCCCTTCCGCTCTCCCGTAATAGGGTCAATACGGTTACCAAACTCGGAAGTGACCACGCTCCGCCAGTTCTCCCCGATGGGGGAGCAGAAGCCGTCCGCCCCGATGAATGGCACACCGGCGCCCTCAAAGCTGCTGCTTCCGCCCATGTAGCCGTAGCGAATGAGGTTGTAGATGCTATCCGCATTGCTCCGCTGGTCCTCTGTGGCCTCCACGCCCATGGCAGAGCTGATATTCTCATAAACCCTCTCCAGATCCTCGATGGGCACAGCCACGGTGTAGGTTTCTTCCTCCTCTGTGGCGGTCCCATCCGCATGCTCCACGGTGACGGTTCGGGTGCGCTCCTCATAGGTGACGAAGCAGTCTGCAAACTTCCGGCAGTCCTGCTGACCGGGATTGTCTGCGCCGAAGTACAGAGCATAAAAAAGGGCCTTGACGCGGATCTCGCCAAGACCATCTTCTCCCTCTATAAATTCGCTGACATCCTCTATGGCATTGTCCAGAAGGGCAAAGCCTTTGCGCATCTCCTCGATGTAGGCACGGTACACTTCAGGCGTATTAGCTGGGATCGCACCGCCGTAAAAGCATAGCTCCACAACAGAGAGATTGTGGCTGGAGGCGCCCGAACCCAGAGAACAGAAAAAGGCGATGAGCAGGATCACGGGAGAGAGAATCGCCGCCAGCACCCAGCCAATCTTCTTTCGGGGGGGTTCATCGGTCAGGGCGAGGATAGCCGCCTTGACCAACGCTGCAGCTGTGGCGCTCATAAGCTCATTCCGTTCATGGAGGATCCGGCCTGCTCAGGCCCGCTTTGCAGCTCCGACCAGTATTCGGTCAGCTCCTCCATCGTCTCCTCATATCCCTCGTTTTTTCTCTGCTTCTCCGCCCATGCCTGGTACCGATCCAGGTCGATGCCCTTATCCAGCAGGAGCTTTGCGACGCCGGCCGCCTGATTGTTGACGCAGACATGTAAGGCGGCGTAGTTGTCTGCCGCCACCGGCATCCCGTGCTCCAGCAGCTTCTCTGCCATCCACTCCTGGTGCTGACCTGTGAGGGTGTGCAGGACATCAACCACATAATCGCCTGGCTGGATGCCCCTATCCACCAAATCCAATGCGGTTTGAAAGTCCAGCTGCGCCGCGGCACAGCGGAGAAGATTCGGGGGGGCGGCGGCGATCTGCTCGGATGTGCATTCAGAGATCAGATTTTTGGCGAGCTTCCGATGTCCCTCCTTGTAGGCATACAAAATCATCTCGCCGGGGAGGGAAGGCATCTGCTCCGAAAGGCGGCCTTCCGACTCCTTTACCAGCGTCTGTACCCGCCAGCTGTCTCCCGTTTCCACCGCCCGCTTGCAGGCGGTGAGATATGCCGCCGGTGAAAATTGGCCCACTGCTGCGAGAAGCATCAGAGTCATATTCCCACCCACGGCTCCGGGCCGTCCCGCCACCTCAATCAACAGACCATCCGCCTGGTCCGGTACTCTGGGATAGAGGTTTTTGAAGGTGTCAAATTCCCCGTCCCGAATGGCCAGCACCGTTTTATCATAGTCGCTCATGTGCAGAGGCCGTTGTCCCACCTCATCCATATAGGCGGTGATGCTCCCTGTCATCCGCCGCAGGAGCTGCTCCGTCTGAGACATGGCCTGCTCCTGCCGCTCCCGCTGTTCCACCAACGCCTGGACGATGGTGCGCTGTTCCTCGGGATCCAGATGAACGATCATGCCCTCCGGTTCTGCCCGTTCCCCCAGACGGAGGTACCGGGCATAGGTTCCGCGGTCCCCGTGAAATGCCTTTGTGATGGCGGAGGAGATGAGGAACATCCGGTCCAGGTCTGCACCGGTTTCGCCCAGCGTTTTGCCTGTGATAAAGTTTCTTGTGACTGTTCGGTCATTTTCGTACCACTGCAGAGATACATCTAAATAGACGCCCTCACTGCCGCCGTAGTCGGTGGTACAGAAGATATCCGCATCCCGCGGGATCTCCCGGCCATTCTCCCAGTCACGGTTCATGAGAAAATACTCATCCGGCAGGTACCCCATACCCTCCAGACGGTGCCTCAGCTCCTCAAAGACCTCCTGCGCGGTACGCTGGCCGGCGTACTGCTTTCGCCGGGGATCTTCCGGGGACGGTTCCCAGCGGAATAGTTCAATTGGTTCCATTTACGTTTCCTCCTTTGCTTTGTATGTTCATCCCATATCGCCGTGTGGCTACAAACTCAAGACGGGAAAGGCGGCGATATGACAAAATTCGGTTGACAGGGTTCAGCTTATATTTTATGATAATCACATCAAATGGAAAGGATGTGCCCTGAATGGCCGCTCGCAGCACCGAAGAACGTATCGCGCTGATCGACGCGAAGATCTCCAAAAAGCAGGAGGAGATCAAGGCTCTGGAAGCCCAGAAACAGAAGCTCCTCCACCCGGTCACCATGAGATCTGTCATGGAGAAGGCAAAGGCCGCCGGCCTATCCGCGGAAGAGATCGCGGAGAAGCTGGGGCTTGATATGTAATTTCATATCCTGTGGAGATGGACGGCACGAATGCGCCGTCCATCTCTTTACACATAGGGGCCTGCCATTGACCTTCCAACGGATGCCAGCTTTACCGTCCGCCAGCGGTCCCGAACAGCTTCTCCTTATAGGGCGGCGCGTGGACCTCCAGCAAATACCGCTCGTTGCCGCAGCGGTAGAGGCAGACGCCCCGCTGGGGATAACGGATGAGCTCGAACTCGGCAGGCTCCAGCTGGAGGTTGTCCATGTAGAACTTCTTGTCCACGCTGCCGGCGTTGAACAGGAACTGGTGGGTGGGGATGGCAAACAGCGGCCGGGTCAGCTCCCGCACCCCATCCACGTCAAAGTCCTCCAGATTCTGGCTGGCCAGGATCATGGAGGACTCTTTCTTCCGTACCCGCTTAAGGCTGTTGCGGATGTATTCGATGGCGGTCAGGTTGCTCAGCCAGATATAAAGCTCGTCCAGCCCCGCCGCGGTATTGCCCTCGGTAAGCAGCTTGTCGCTGAGATAGGACAGCACATTGAACAGCAGGGCGTTTTTCACATTCCGGCTGGCCTGGAGGAGCCCCTTGACGCCGAAGACCAGAAAGCGGGAGGTGGTGATGTTGGTGTGGCCGTTGAAGAACTTGCTCTCCGCGCCCCGGCACATGGAGTGGAGGCCCAGCAGGACCTCCTGCAGCAGTTCCCTTGGGTAGAGGGGATACTCCTCGCTGTCATAGTTTCGGTACGCCTCCTCGATCACGTCATAGAGGTCGGAGAGGACTGGATAATCCCTGGGAGACAGGGGCTGGAAGTCGGTATCGTCGTCCATGCCCCATTTGGCGTACAGCCGCCCCAGCATCAGCTCAATGGTATCAATGTGCCGGTCTGAGAACTCCTTATAGGCTCGAAAAAAATCCTTGAGGAACGAGATATGCTGGCTGAGCCGGGTCTTCTGGCGGAACGCGGCGGGAGCATCCGGGTCATCCCCCTCGCTGCCGTCATCCCACAGCTTCGGTTCTAAGGGATTGATCCGGTACTGTCCGCTCATCAGGTCGATGAAGCACCCGCCCAGGTTGGAGCAGAGGTCCACAAGCTCATGCTCCGTGTCCAGGCAAATGGCGGACTTGCCGCTTTCCAGAATGTTGCACAGCAGGAGCTTGAGCAGGTAGCTCTTGCCCTGGCCGCTGTTGCCCAGGATGAGGACATTGGCCGTAGTCTTGTCATCGGCGCGGCGCTCCAGATCCACAATGATGTTAGAGCCATACCGGTCCCGGCCAATGTAGAAGCCGTTGGGGTCCGTCTTGCCGGAGTAGTTGAAGGGGTACAGGTTGGCAACGGACTTGGCCGGAAGCACCCGCTCAAACTGGGAGCCGAAGGCGTTTCGGCCCGCCGGGTTGGAGGAGAGGAAGCCCTCCCGCTGGCGCAGGAGGAGCCGGTCCGCGCCCAGCTTGCTCCGGATCAGCTCCGACGTCACCTCATCCCGCAGGGCGCGCAGGCTGTCCGGGTCTCTGGCTGAGAGTTCAATGAACACAGCGCAGTGGATGAGGGGCTCGCTGTTTTTGCGCATGGAGGCGATGAGCGCCGCCACATCCTGGAGGTTGGCCTCGGCGGTGACCGCCTGCTTCATGCTGCTGGTGCTGCCCCGGTCCAGCTTGTTCTTGTTCTCCGCGTTGTGGATGATCTTGTCCTCCTCCGCCGCGGACGCCCTCCGGTTGTAGATGTGCAGGGTCACGCCGCTCTTTTCCCCCAGTCGGCGGAGCAGGGCCAGCTCCTCGGTGCTGGCCGGGTAGCTCCGCAGGGCCAGGGTGCAGCGGTAGGTCCCGCCGCAGATGTAGTGGTCTGTGTTGAACTTGACGGCTGTGGGTGCGATAAGGTCCAGGAAGTCCTTGACGCGGGGCTCTGAGGGCTTAGCGGGGGCCCTTTTATTTGTTTTCTTCTGTGCTTTTTTAGCCACGATCCGTTCCCCACCTCTCTCCATCGTAGTCCTCGAAGCGGTCCGTGGTCACATCCTGCTGGTAGTAGACCGCCAGCAGGCGCTTGACGTCCTGCTCCTCTGCCAGCCGTACATGGAAGCCCTGGTCCCGGATCCGCTTTTCCATCTGACGGAGCTGGACTTCGTCGCTCTCTCCGCTCTGCTGATCCAGCCGGAAAACCAGAGCAAACTCCCGCGCCGAGGCGGTGGTGGTCTGGATCTCGTCCAGATGGGCGGAGTCCTGCCGGAGCAATTCCCGCAGGGCGGGCAGTTCCTCCTGCTCCAGCCGCTGGCGGTACCACTCCTGATTGCGCTGAAAGGACTCCCGGGAGTCCAGGGCCAGGATGCGCAGCTCCGGTATGGCGCACAGCAGATGGGTCAGGGCTGTCACCCGGCCTCGGACACCCTCTTCCGAAAGCACGGAGAGGTTATCCGGCCTGATGAGGAAAAAGGCCAGCTCTCCTTCCGCGGTTCGGACGCCGTGGCCGGTGAGCTGGCTGATCCCCATGAGCTGCCGGACGGTCTGCCGCTGGCGCAGCTCCTGTTTCTGCTTTTTATTCACCAGATCCCTCCCATTCGTAATACTGCTGTTTCAAAAACAGAAAATTGGCGGCATAGCGCAGGAAGTCCAGGATACTGGCGTCCTCCACGCGGATGCTGAGGAACGCGAAAAGGAATGTGGCCACCAGAGGCGGCAGGAAGCCGCTCTGAGCCAGGGCCAGGACAGAGAGGATAAAGCCGGTCCCGATGATAGCCATATCCCGCAGAGGCCACAGCCACAGCATGGCTTTGGCTCTCAGGTTTTCAGGGTAAATATAGATATTCGTCCCTCCCTTGGTAAACAAAATGGGCGGGAGGTTTCTCCTCCCGCCCCGGATGATCCTTTGTTCATTTCTGCGCGTCGTTGGAGTGGAGCGCGGCATCCCCATCTCCCATGGCGGTTTCTGCCTGTGACAGTTCCGCTCTTGAGGGGTACGTGTACTCTCCGGAGAGTGGGTCAAAGCTGCGGCGCCGCTTTTCCTCCTCGGTCAGCTCCGGCAGGACCCCCACCATGGGCGATCCGTCTGCTTCCGCCCCGGCCTCCCAGGCGGAGACGGCGTTTTCTACCAGGCTGACCATGAATTCCTTTTGGGAGAGCTTCTTATGCGCGGCCAGGTAGGATTTGATCTGCTGGAACAGCTCCTCCGTGACGGCGAACGCCAGCGTCCGGTCCCCCTTTTGGGGCGTGTACCCCTCCAGCATCTTGAGGGACTTGCCCTGTTCCCACAGAGCGAGTCCCTGTGTCACCAGGCCAATCACGAAATCACGCTGGGACTGGCCCCTGTGGGCCGCCAGATACCGCTTGACCCGCTGGAACAGCTCCTCCGATACCGAGAAGGCCATGGTCCGGCCGCCGCTCTCTATCCGGGGCCGCGGCTTGGGTCCCTCATAGTGCGCCCGGATGATCCGCTCCATGAGGAGGCCGGTGGTCAGGCTCTCGTCCGCCGCCACATCCTCTCGGATCCTCTGGTGGAGTTCTTCACATAAATTGATGGTCAGTTTTCCCATATAGACTACTCCCTTTCTGCTTTTGGCAGGCCAAGTATATCCCATACCATGGCCCAAAGCTATTCACCAAACCCAACGAAGAACCGGGCCAAAACGAAGCACAATCAATAAGCCCCTACCGGTGTAAGATCGAGGCCGCGGTCCGTAATGCCGGGGCATGAGCTTTGTTGGCACTACGATCATCTACGTGTTCCTACAGGCAGTGGGTGTGGTCAACGACCATGAGCTGACCTGCTTCTGTCATCCGGACAACCAGTAGAGGACAGCCGTAGAGACCCCCCGCATGACGAACTCCACACAGGGGATGGCCACGCTGTTGCCCAACGCCCGATATCGGGCGGAGTCCGAGGAGCCGGGGAGGTCTGTCCAGCCATCCGGGAAACCCTGGAGCCGCTCACACTCCAGCGGCGTCAGGCGGCGGATGAGCAGGGGGCCGTCCACGACGAGCTTATCCTGTCCCACATACTGGCTGTTGGGCCCTTTCCGGCCACTGCTGGTCAGGGCGCCCACCGTTTCCTGATACACCAGATCTGTCGCGTCCTTATGCTGTCTGGCGCTCTCAGTGGACACCACATCATTATCCTTGAATATATCTACGCGCTGGCGGCTGAATACAGCGCTATCCGCTGCCTGGGCAATAAGGCTCAGGTTGTTACCACCAGTCCCCGCCCTGGCAGGCAGTGTTGGGGCCACGGGAAGCGGACCCTTGTACCGGGCGTCAATCCCGTGGTTTTCAAACAGAGCAGGCTGGTCGTTGCCGCTCGTGCCTGCTGCTGCGGTGATAGTTGGACAAATTTCTGCACCGCCCTGCTGAGTGGCAAGCACTAACGGCTGGTGTCCATGCTCCTGTGCCCGCAGGGTGCCGGAGACGTCCTTGCCGCACTCCATAACCGAGCCTCCCTGATCGTTCAGGCAGAGAACGGAGGGGACCATGTTGGTTCCGCTCTCAGAGGTTTTTAAGGTGGGGGACACCTCCTCCTGATAGCCGATCCCGCCCGCCGTTGGCGCCGCTCCTGCGCAGAAGCCTGCGGTCAGCACACATGGATATCCCTGATTTTGCGTACCGCCTCCGCCGCTTATGGAGGTATGACGCCCTCGGCTGAGAAAACACTTGCCGTTTCCCTTGTCCACCTCACCAGCGGCAAACAGAAGCCCACCGGGAATCCGTCCGCCGCCGCCCGCGCCGGCCAAAGTTGGAGCTTTTCCCTCTGGGGTAAACCCATGAGCCTGCTGTGTATCCCATGGGTTGAGGCAATTCTCTTCGATAATGGTCTGTTGTTTCATCCCCGGTTGGGCCTGCACTGCCCCGGCTATGTCGTGGAGAGCCCGCACCTCACGCCCCAGGGCGGCTTCACTTGCTGCTTTGCGGCAATTCACCTCATCCCGCTGGTTGGCAGCAAAAGCAACAGGGCCTCCTGTCACAAAGGTCTGCATCTGCATGTTGCTGGTGGCCATCAATGCTCCGGAGACTCCATACAGGTCGATCCCCTCATCCCGCTGATTGATGTGATAAGCCTTTAACTCCTCTTTGATGTGCGGGGCAGCACCCAAGCCTGCCTGGGCCATCAATGCCTCTTTGAGCTGGGGCGGAAGCTCCTTGCTCCGTTCCTCCGCCCGCCGCAGGATTCCCAGGCAGGCTGTCCTGCTCAGATAATATTTCCGTTGCGGGCTGGTCTCCAAAATATCGGATAGCGCACACTTGATAGGCTCCCTCGGAGCCGGTCCGGTGTTGAGCGGCGGGCCGTTTTCCCGCCATGGGGAGCGAAATTCCCAATAATGGCACCCGAACAGGTCCACATGGCCTCTGGACAGATCCAGGTGAAAATAGGGAATGGAGATCAGCGTGGACAGGGTTAAGGTCTTGCTTTTTTGTTTCGGAGGTCTTTCATATATTTCATCAGCCTCCTCCAGAGGGAACAGCATCATCTGGCCGTCGCTGTCGCAGTGCTGCATAGTCAAGCCTCCCATCTAAGACATCAAACAGGAGCAGGGGTGCGAGTGGGCCGGCAAAGTCCGCCACCAGGAAAATGCGCTTTCTCCGCTGAGCGACGCCCCAAAACTGCGCGTCCAGGCAGCGCCACGCCAGAGAGAAGCCGTTTTCTATCACAGCGTCTCCCGCGTCCGGCCACGAATAGGGATAGGACTGCGGGACCTCCGCGTCGATGTCATGGATCCGAATGATCTCCTCCAGCACGATACGGAAATCCTCACCTTTAGGCGATCCGCTGCTGAACGCGCCTGGAACATTCTCCCAGCACATCCAGCGAGGACGGATATCGGCGCCGGTCCGGCCACGTTCTCTCTCTGCCGTCCGCATTTCCTTTACGATACGGACCTGTTCCATAAAAAGGCCGGAACGGGCGCCGGACAGTCCGGCGCGCGCTCCGGCCACGCTCAGGTCCTGACAAGGGCTGCCCCCGCAGATGATGTCTACCGGGAGCAGCAGCCTGCCGTTCAACTTTGTGATGTCGCCCTTATGGGCCATGCTCGGAAAGCGCCATTCCGTGACTTTCATGGGGAACGGCTCGATCTCGCTGGCCCAGAGTGTTTTGACCCCATACCGCTCCGCCGCGAGGGGAAAGCCGCCGATGCCGTCGAAGAGGCTTCCCATGGTCAGGTTCATCCCATGGACATCCCCATCCCCTCTGTGGGCGAGAGCTCCATGGACTGAATCTCCTCCGTGCTGACATTCCGCACAGGGATGCCGAGACGCTCCGCTATCTCCTTTTCTCCCGCCATGCCGGGGCTGATCCGGTCCCCGCACAGCCACAGCTCGTCACAGAGCCTCAGCATCCGGTTTCCCAGATCAATGCCCAGCTGCCGTTCCTCCGGGTCGCTGTCATCCAGCATCTGGGTGTAGAGCAAGTGCGGACAAAATGGGGTCATCTCCTCCGAGATGGCATACCGGCATGCCTGTCGGGCGAACTGGAGGTTTTGCTTCACATCTCCGGACAGAGGGGAAGCGATGTAGACCACCTTGGCCTGGGTGTCTGTCTCCCTCCGGGGCTGATGTCGATATGAGGGATCATTGACTACCAGACCATTCACACCTACTTCAACAGACTGCTCCATTTCCTCAGCCCACTTCAGGTACGCCGGGTCAGCTCCTCGCCGGTATGTTTCCGGCAGCCATTTTGCCGGGATGCTGAACAGCCTGGAGGAGTACTCTGTCTCCTGCTGAATGGTATAGGCAAGGGCCTCGTGGATTGCCGGGAGCAGGGGCCACATGGATTGCGGATCGTCATTCCGAAAGTTGACCTCAAACATGACCACATCCTCGTACCGCTCCCAGCTCCCGCTGTCATCCTCGTTCCACACATAGTCGGCGGAGGTGATGGTCACGCCTTCGTCATTGCAGTTGATCCAGATGGTCTTATCCAGATCAGGGAGGCGTACAGCCAGTGTTCCCACCATGCAGCCCCCTCCAGTGTTGCCGTAGATGCGGTCTGTGACTTCATACCGCATGATCACAGGGTCTGTCTGTAGGGAAAGTGTTTTGAGCAGCTCCGCCTGTATGCTCCGCTCCGCATCATACTCGCCCGGATACTCCACACACCGGTACTCCGCGGCGGGATGGCGGTTGAGCCGCAGCGCCTCCATATCCCGAATCTTCAGTTCCGCGTCCCCACGCTCGGTAAAAAACAGGCGGCGGCTGTTCTCAGATAAAAAGCCGGACAGCCCCGCTATGGGACTCTCCGGCCTTGCATCCACCCAGATCGCGTAGATTTTAGGCGGACGGAATTCGTTTCCTTCTGTCATATTCATCTCCTATTTCGGTGCCACCGCGGCCGCGATGGTCCGGGTGGTGTTGACGGCGGCCTGCGCTGTGTAGACCGCGCTCATGATGTTGGCTCTCGTTGTGGTATCCAGGCCAAAGGTACCGGCGATCCTGGGCACCTCCCCCGCGGAGAGCATGAGCCCCAGTCCCAGCAGGGCGTGGTCCTTGAACACCATAAGGCCCGCCACCAGAATGGTGGCCTGGAGGAAAGCAGTCAGGCACAGGCCGATGACCTGCTTCATCCACTGCACGAAACCGTCCACATATCCACGGGGGATGCTGAACATATACAGCGATCCAACGGCGATCTGGATGAGCAGGATGCCACCCCGCTTCAGGTTTGCGAAAAAGACCTTGATCACCGCGTAGGCCATAAGGATGATGCAGAACAGGAGCATGATGGGGCTGGTAATGACGCCAAAGCCAAAATCCAGCGTCACCTGCGTCATATCCGCGATGCTTTCCACACTGCTGAGGTCTGTGATGATCTGCTGCCCCACATCCCCGATACTGGTCCCGTAGCCGGTAATCCCGGCGCTGAGCCGGCCCTGCAGCGATACGGACAGGGCGTAGAGCCGCACGGGAAGGATGGTGAACAGGCTGACGGCCAGGAAGCCCTTGATGGCGCCCAGCGCCGTGTGCTGGAGATTGGCCCGGCCCGTGGTGTACTCGATGCCGAACTCAAAGGCGCACACCACCAGGCTCACCCCATACAGCGCCCAGCCAAGCTGGGAGAAAAACAGGACAATGGCCTGTACCCACTCCAGTTCAAATATCTCAACCCCCATGTTGCCCATGGCGGAGAAGAAGTTCCCAAGGAAGCCCACGATCTGTCCGTAGAACCAGTCGATCAGGTTGTCCATGACTGTGGAGGCCACAAAGTCCCAGATAAACAAAGAAAAATCACCCCTCTTGCGAAAGGGGCGTACCGCCTGCGGCGGAATAAAAATGAGGGCCGTACAGACGGTACGGCCCTCATATAGTCGTTGCGGCAAAAAGAATGCGGGCACTGCTTCAGTGCCCGCGTGTCTTTATGCCAAAATTCAATTCCATATTAGCATACTCTCTGGTGCGGGGTATGAAGGAAATAAATTTGGGGTATCACATGGTCTGCTGACACTGAGGAGAGTGGTCTTTGAACGCTTTCCCCTGAGCTGCGTAATAGGCGCTGGCTGCATCCCCGCCATCATTCATATACTTCACAGCCCGAAGCATGCTGTCATGGTCTTGGGGTTCCATGAGGAAGCCCACCGACGCAAGAGCGGGCACATGGTCCAGGTTTCCGCCAAGGCTCAGGTACTGGGCTGCGCTTCGGATCTCCGCGGGCAGAACCACAGCAAGCGTATTGTAGAGCTGTCTGCTGATGTCGCGCCCATATTGAGCGTCCGCGTCATGAAACGCGCCGCAGAGACCGCTGACCACTTCAGCAAAGGACTGATCAAAATCCTCGTTGATCTCATAGGCTGCCCGAATCCACTCGCTGAATGTCCCGTCCTGGCCCCCCAATCCCTGCTCCAGCGCGTAAAATTGGCGGATCCCCTGGGACAGATCTGAGCTGAACTTCCGTTTGTTTTCTCTGGTATCCCACTTTCCGCTTTGAAATTCCTCCAAAGCCGCATGGGACTCCTCCATCGCCTCCAGCGTCGGATCACACCCATTCTCTACCGCGTGATCGCTGATCCGCTCCAGCGGCCAGCCCTCCTTCAGAAGCTCAGCGGCGCCGCGAAGCTCAAAATAATTGAAGACAAACTTTTCTCCGTAATTGAACAGGGCCGCGGCGGTTTCCATGCTTTGGTGCCGCTTGATGAGGGCGAGCTCCACATAGGAGCGGTCAAAAATTTCGGATTCTGTTTCCGTCCCGTCCCGGTCCAGATTTTTAGCGTATTCCAGCCAGTTTTTCATGGCCTGGTCAGAGACATCCGGAAGCAGGTCTGTTATCCTCCGCTCAAAATCTTCCCTGGTCATAGTGTCAGAGTCCCACAATGCCCCAGATGTAGTTGGGGGCCAGCAGGACGAATATTAGGCACACGAATAGGATAGCAGGGCCGGTCCACTCGAACTGTCCATGCTTGCGATACTCAAAATAGCATAGCGCCAGTTTGACAAAGAACGCGATGGCCAAAATCATACTCAGTGCCGGAAACACCACACTGTCCACCACTGTCTTGATCTGCTCGGCCGCGTCTGTCCACGTATTCTCTACGGCATCGGCCACATCATCCGCATCGGCCAGCGCGGGCATACAAAAGAGCCCTGCCAGCAGGAAAACCGCCAACAGGACGCAGACCCATTTTTTCAGTTTCACAGGCTCTCCTCCTTTAAAACCACGTCTATGAAATCGATACGGAAATCACTTGATTTTTTGCTCCACCTCCTCGGAAACACCTCCGCCCCAAAAGCCTTGGAGCGGAGGCAGTCGTGAGTTGACAACCCCCTTGATGTATTAGTACAGTTTAATCCATCAGATACTCTGCTTGTGTTAGAAGGAGACAATATGAGCGAAGAGAAAACTGTGCTGTACACTCGGAAGCATCCCGCCTCTAATGGTGTGTTCGACAATCAGGCTCAGGCCATGGTAAAGGCCGCTGCGGAGGCGGGATACGAGGCCGCTCCCCGCGGCTCCATTGTGAAGGCGATATGCGGAAGCAGTTCGAAGCCCTCACTGGCGCGAAGCTGGACGATGACGTTTCTCGGGAGATTGTTGTCGTTCAGAAGGACCGATCTCTCTCCGAGTGGGGGGTACGGCCCAATAAGGCCGCGCACCTGCTTTATTTGTCTTCCGCAGTAAGCCTCAGTAGCCGGTGCGGGGCAGGGGATTGGATGGCTTGTAGACCTTGGTCACCCACCGGCTGGTGGCCATGATCCACTGGCCGTCATAGACGCCGCCCGCGTCCGCCTGGTTGGTGAACTGGGACCCGCCAGTGGCCCAGGAGACCACATTGCAGTACACCCGTGGGGCCTCCACCTGTCGGAAGTTGGCTGGGACGACGCCGAAGGACACCATGAACTGTGTCACATACTCATTGGAGGCCAGCCCCAGCGCGGCGGGAGATGCGTCCAGCACATAGAGCTGCTGGGTGCTCAGGTTATCCGCCAGGACGCGCCAGGTATCCCCGCTGAGGTTGGTCTTGTAGACCACCTTGTAATTACCCGGCACATTGTAGGTCCCGGTGACCAGCTTATCCAGCCGCACCGCCTGAGTGGGGAGCGTGTCCCTCCAATAAAACGAGGTGAGGCTGGTGGTGGAGTTGTTGGCGATGCCGCTGAGGTCATAGCGGATCTGCTGGCCCGGCATGACCTCCACATACCCTGTCTTCTTGATGCTGACGTTGGTATAGAGGCTCTTATTGGTCATAGCTGCCTTGACGATCTGGCCCTCATGCTCGATCTCCACCTCAATGGGCGTTTTGTCCAGGCCGTAGAAGTCCGCCGCTCTGGATTCAACAATTTTATAGCGGGCCAGAGGCAGAGGCTTGCTCACGGCCACACCATTTTTATCGGTCCGGATGGTGTCTACCAGCCGACCCGTCCGGGCGTTGTAAATCTCAAACTCCGTGTTAGGGATAGGGGTCCCAGCGGGCCATCCGTTCATAGAGTTATAGTCGGCGCTGGTCTTGGTGATCTGGATCTGGCCCGTGATGGGGGTATTCTCCCACTCAACCTCGGTGACTTTTCCGGCTTGCACATAAACAGTCTTGAGTTGGTCGTCCACAATATAGCCCTCGTTCTCCAGCTCACGCAGATAGAATCGGCCAGAACTGGACAAATCATCAATATAGACATATCCCCGGTCATCCGAGGTGTGTTGACAAATAGGCTTCCGATTGCTATCATAAAGCAAGAAAACGACACCAGGGATTCCCTCACCGTCCGGGTCCACCTTGTGGATGAGAATACCACTGATGGGCTGGTTGGTTACCGTCTTGCGGGTGACCTGTCCATTCTCCACAGTAAAATAGATGGGGGCGGAGTCCAGCCGGAACGAACTGGGGCAGTCCGTTTCCACCGCGTAGTAATTGCCGGCCTCCATAGGGAGATAGACCTTACCGTCACGTCCGGTGGTGACGGTATCCACCAGAGCGTCATCGCTGGTCTTACGGATCTCGAATGTAGTGTTGGGAATCCTTTCCGTTTTATCTGCTGCGTTGACCTTGGTGATTTCGACACCGCCCTCCGGTTTGTTATAAAAATACAGCGTCTGGGCCTCATCATCCTCGGTGATCTCAATGGTCTGCGGCGTGGGGTCCAAAACATAGCCGGATACCGTGGAGACCTCTTTTGCCGTAATGGTCATACCGGCAGTGAGACCGGTGATGACCACACGGCCCTTGCTGTCGCTCACATAGCGGCCATTGTCCGGGCCTACATAGGCCCCGGTGGAGTCTGTCACCAGAAATTCCACTCCGGCCAGCGGTTGATCGTTTTTATCGCCGTCGTAGATGTACTTTTGGAGGATCAGCGTTTTCTCAGGATCATTATAAAACCAGAGGTGCTGCGTGTCGTCCGGGTTGACCACCACGGTCTGGCTTTGGGTTTCCGGATCAATGGTATAGCCGGGCACACTCTGCACCTCTGTTGCCACGACGGTGCCCGTGACTCCAGAGAGAATGATCTGCCCCTCGGAATTGCTCCAGTACAGGCCGTTGGAGGACAGCTTACCATTCTCATCCGGCAGGAACGAACCGTCTGCATAAGTGATCTTGAATTGCGCCCCCTTCAGCGGCGTTTTTTTGTCGGCTCCCGACAGCTTGTGGATGATCAAATTGCCCAGCGGCTGATTGCGGAACTGGAGGGTCACGGTCTGACCGGCCTTGATTTCTGCTGTCTGCGGGGTATCATCCAGCAAATAGCCTGGTTTGGCCCTGGTTTCACGCACCACCAGCACCGTGCCGGGGTCCTGATTCTCCACCAGGAAAGACCCGCTGCTGTCCGTCACGAATTTGCCGTTGGCATCGCCTACCAGCGTCCCATCGCTGGTGGTGACCAGAAATTCCACATCGGAAAGCGGTTCTTTTTTCTCGTCATCCGAGATCTTGGTGACCAGCAGAGCGCCCTTGGGGGAGTTGCCGAAGTGGACCTCCACGACCTCCTGGTCCTTGCCGGAGAGGTAGACTGTCTGAGACGGTGTGTCGATGACGTGAGTGCCGTCGCTGGAGAGCTCCTCAATGATATAAGTGCCAGCTTCACAGCCGGTGACGGTAAAGGAGCCATTCTCCGAGGTCTGGTAGACGCCGATCACCGTGCCGCCGCTGCCGCTGGCGTTGCCGCTCAGATACCGGACTTGGAACCAGCAGTCAGATAAAGCGGCCCCTGTCTTTGAATCGTACTTCCACACGCAGATAGCCGAGAGGGGTCTGTCCTGGAAACGGAATGTGTGGCTGCCGCCGGCCGGGATGAATACCTCCTGCGTGTCCTCGTCCGGCAGGGCAAATCCAGGTGCAGGCTCCAGCTCTTTTACCCGATACCAGCCGTCCCGGAGGGAGATGTCCGGCTCAGAGAGGAGAATGCGGCCCTCGGAGTCCGTATAGTACACGCCCAGGTCGTTATATTCGCCGGTGGCGGTGTTATTGCTGGCGTACCAGACCTGCATCTTGACATGTTCAATGGGATCATGAGTGATCTCGTTTTCCTTGATGATCTCAATAAAAGGCCGCTTGTGGTTCTCAAAGCTGATCGTCTTTTCATCGCCGGCGTTCAGGCTGATGGTCTGGACCCGTTCCGATTCCGTTTCTGAGATATAATATGGGGAGGGAACGGATTTTTCTGTGATCTCATAGCTGCCGGGGTCTACCCGCTTGGAGACGGTTCCGTCCTCCCCGGTGGTCCACTCGTCCTTGTAGTCGCTGTCGATCCCCTCCACCAGGAAGACGGTTCCGGGGATCTTGATCGTGGGGTCATCCGCGTCTGACTTTGCGATGGTGAGCAGGGGCTGCTTCCGATTGACAAAAACCAGCTCTTTCTCATCACCGGGGCCAAGCCAGATGGTCTGAGTGGGCTCATCCCCGATCACATAAGGCGCAGGAACGGATTTTTCCGTCACTTCGAAACTGTCCACAGGGAGGGCCGTCAGGACCGCTTTTCCGTCCTCGCCGGTGGTCACATCGGTGTGAAATCCGGAGTGGATACCCTTGACCTCAAAGACGGTGCCGGGGATGACGGTATTCTCGTCGCTGCCGTCCCGTTTCCAGATGGTCAGATTGGGTAGGCGCTGGTCCTTGGCGGTCACCTTGACGGTCCCACCCCCATCCACCGTAGCTTGATCCACATGGACAATGACCGGCTCCAGCAGGGTGGCCATGGGCGCCGGTACGGACTCCTCGATGAATATGTACATACCCTCGGTGACGTTGGGGACCACGATGCGGCCCGAGCTGTCGGTTTTCTCTGTAGAGATGATCTGGCCGTCTTTTACAACATGGAAGACTGCGTCAGGGAGGGGAGCTTCAGAATCGTCTAACTTCAGAAGTTCGATTTTGACGCGGGCATCATTCTCAAAAATCAGGCTGACATCATGTTTGCCGTCCCAGTAAAACTCCTGTTTGACCTTGTCCGGGTCCGGGCTGAGGGAGTATCCAGAGGGCGGAGTCACCTCCGTTGCGGTATAGCTGCCGATTGGCATAGTGTCCCAGGGGACGTCCGTCAGGTAGCCGCCCAGGCCGGTCGTATATGTGCCGGTAAAGCTGTTGTCTACACCGTCGATTCGAATGACTGCGCCCTCCAGACCACGGGCGGGGTCGTTTGCGTCCACCTTGCGGATGGTCCCTTCGCTGGTGACCTCGGGCGTGTCTGTGAATGTGACGGTCACGGTCCTGCTGCCGCCGTTGGGCAGGGCCACATACCGGGGTCCCGCGTTGTCGATTTGGTACCCCTCCGGGGCCGTCAGTTCAACGATGGAATATGTGGAGGCGTCCAAGCCCTTGAGCGTATAGGTCCCGTCGCTCCCGGTCACGACCTCCTGCTCATAGGTCCCGTTTTCTGAGCGCACCATGAACCGTGCCCCAGGGAGCCCCTTGTTGGGATTGGTGGCGTCCACCTTCTTCACGATTAGGTCGTACTTCTCACGGGTGACGTCCAGGTTCCCGATCATAATGGCCTGCACATCCTTGGCCTGGTGGTAACTGGTGCTTGCGCCGGTATAGGTGTACTCATGAACGGTACACTCGCCCCACACACCCTGTTCGCCCAGGTCCAGAATGTATTGGGCACGGTCACGGAAGGACATCCCGTCCAGCAGGTCATCAATACTGGAGTAGCTGGTATGCTCCAGATTGTTGTAGACGCACAGCAGCTCCTCGGCACAGGCGGTGGCTGGATCCGCCAGCAGGCCGGCCTTATAGCGCCAGATAATGGCCTGCACCCAAGCGTTCATGGTCCAGGAATAATCGCTGCCCCACACCTCATCTACTCCCAGTGCGTGAGCCTGGTCGGTAAACACGCCGGTAGTATGGGCGTAGTAGTAGGCCATCATGGTCTGTACGGTGGGGTTGGTGATGGTCTTGGGCTTCCCCCAGGTCTGCCCCTCCAGGGACCAGCCCATGCCCTTGCCGTGTTCGGCACAGAATCCGATGGTGCTCTTCTGGTTGTAATCGAAGGTCATCTGATGGAGCCAGCAGGTCCCCAGGCTGGGAGACTCATAGTGGACGCCGTTGTGGGTGCAGTCCTCCATCTTGATGGAGCTGGGGGCGTCTGCCGCCAGCGCGGCGGTGGGCAGCAGACCCAGCATACAGATCAGCACCAGCAGCATGGAGATCATTCGCTTGTATGGGAAACAAATCTTTCGCATACCTTGTTCCTTTCCGAAAAAGGAAAGGCCGGGGGACCATGCTTCCCAACAATAAAAACAGGCTGCGGGGACCTGGTCCCTACGGCCTGTTTCTTTTTCTGCGTTTTAATTTATTGATGCGCGCGGCGCCGGAGTCTCATGCGGATCGCTCCGGCGAAGTGTTTACTGGGGTGTGACCGCCTCCTCTCGGGCTGATATAAAAGATGGCCTCTCGTTTGAGAGGCCATCTGGCTGGTATGTTTATTCATATGGGTTGTGAGTGTTCGGGCAGCCTACGAACAGGTAGCAGTAGGTCACGCCGCCGCATTCCGTCACGCCCACACCGATGCTGTCGCCGTCTGGATCGATCATGGTTTCGAAGTGGCCGGGGGAGCTGATCCAGTTCCCCAGGGCGTGTTGGGCGGTGTCCTCAGTGGACACGCCGGTGAACACGGTCAGGTTCACGCCGAACCCGTAGGGATAGCCGCACGTCTGGGCTGCCTCACATTCCTCTTTCGTGTGGTGCCAGCTATACTCCTTATCGGAGATGCTTTGGGCAGCGTCCATCAAGGACTCATTGACGGTCAGCTCCGGTACGCCGTTCTCCCGGCGCGTCTCGTTGACCAGCCGCACCAGATCCAACCGCACATCCGATACCTCGACTTGCTCCGGACTCTCCCAGGTGGCGGGGACCTGCGGTGCGTTTGGGCCTACGGTCAGCGTCAGGGCGCCGGTTTCTCCTGTCGGGTTGGAAGCGGTGATCTCCACACTCCCCTCGGCCTTGGCAACGGCCACCCAGCAGCTCATCACCTGTTCCACCGCCACCGTGTCCGGGTCGCTGGAGGTCACCGTGTACGCCGCCCCGATGGGGCCGATCACCAGGCCGCTCCGTTCCCCCACTTCCAGCGCAGTGCCCTTGTAGCTGCTCACCCGGATGGGAGGCGCCTCTGCCGCATGGGCTGCGGTGCCGGCCATCAGGAGCCCAATCAGGACGCCTGTGGTCACCATCAGCACGTTCTTTCTTCTGCTCATACCGTTTTCCTCCTTCGCTTTTCCTGGGCCGCGCCTTTACAAGCCCACCATATCAGACAAGGCTCAGGAAGTCGAGAGGAATGAGTTCGTGAAAACGTAGAAAATGAACGTACGGTACAATGGGACGAAAAAGCGGCCCCCTTATAAAAGGAGGCCAATGCGCAAGTTCTATCGAAGCAAGGTGGGATAGTCCGTTGTACCGTTGACAACGCGGTAAATATATACGGTATCGCCAATGACCCGGTAAACTGCGATGTAGGTTTTTGTCAACACCAACTTTCGGTATTCCTGCCGGGCAAGCTCCGGATCCGGATGCAGCGGTCCGGCGTATGGATGAGCGCCAAGAATATCGATCCCATCCAGTATTTTGCTCATGATCGTTTCCGCTGAAACCGGGCCAACCTCGCGCAGATGGAATTCAGAGATGCGGTCCAGATCCCGCCATGCGGCCTGGAGAAATTCAACACTCAGATTTGGCATGGTCAAATTTCTCCCTTAGCATCGTGCGGACCTGTTCAGAGGTGTAGGTCGGTTCGCCGGACAGGCGGGATACCTCGGCAGCCAGGATGCTGGCCCTGTGCGCCAGCATTTTCTCACGCTCCTCATAGGCTTCTATACTGAGGACCACCAGGTCAGCCTCACCCTTATTTGTAATAAATATGGGTTCACCGGAAGCACGGGCAAGCTCCGATATTTTGGGGTATTCATTCCGTAACGCAGTGGACGCCTTGATGAGCATATCGCCACCTCCTTGTATTCTATCAAAAGTCTATCATAAGTATGATAGAATGGCAAGATTTTTATTCCGTGGCGCTGTTCTGTTGGGTACAAGGAATGTGGCCATCACTTTGCGGAACTCGTCTCCGCAGACTTCCGGTAAGATCGCTGTCACATAGACGGTTCTCTCATGCCAAAGTCTGCGGACTGTTCCGAAACCTGTTCTGGGAAACCGCTCAAAATATGCCACGTACCCTGATCGTACCGGCAAAAGTCGACGGTCTGTTCCAGCAGCTCTTCCGCGGTCACCTCACGGTCATAGCCGGATATTCCGGGGTGCCCCGAAACAGAGCCTCCAGCCAAAAGCGTGGCCGCCTGCGATGGATTCAGGAACACATACCCGCCGGGAGTCATAAAGTCAAAGTGGTCCGCGGGAAACTGGGTCAGCATCTCCCGGATGGTCTTTTGTTCCATTTGGGCAGCATTTGTGTCACGT
This sequence comes from Lawsonibacter asaccharolyticus, assembly GCA_003112755.1. Classification (NCBI taxonomy): domain Bacteria; kingdom Bacillati; phylum Bacillota; class Clostridia; order Eubacteriales; family Oscillospiraceae; genus Lawsonibacter; species Lawsonibacter asaccharolyticus. The sequence continues at coordinate 2,790,346 of BFBT01000001.1, forward strand.
TCAATCATACGGCCACCGCCACCACTTTCCAGCGGTTGTCCCGCTGATTGCGGACACAGGTGTACATGGTGATCTGGTCGTTGGAGGTGGGATTCAGGCCGGAGGTGTCATTCTCATTGACTTTTTCCACGGAGACCACCTCATAGGTTCTGGTCCCCAGCTTGGTGGTCAGGGTGACCTTATCCCCAATCTCCAGCGTGTGGAGCTGCCCGAAGTGGTTGTTGACCCCCCGGTTGTGTGCCGCCACCGCGATGTTTCCGCGCCAAATCGAGGTGTCCTCGAAGTGGCCTGCGCCCCTGAATAATGTCTTGCTGTCCGTACCCTCATAGACCTTGATTGTCAGGTCGATGGCCGGGATCTTCAGGGTGGCCAGATACCCGCCCTTGTAGTAGAGGTCATCCGTCACCTCCGTGTAACGGGTAGAGGGGGCGGTCGTGTCGGGGACAGTCACGGAGCCGGTGGGACTTCCGGGCGTCACGACGGCAGTTCCGCTTCCATTGACCACCGCACCGGTGGCAGGCGCGCCACCAGGAGACAGGTTGGGCGTGAGGTAGGCGCCGGTATTTCTGGCGTCCATGCTGGAGGTCCCAAATCCAGGCGGAATGCGGGCAGCGTTTTTGCTGACGTCCTCATTCTTTCTGGCGCCGCCGTCCGCCGTATGAACTACCTCCACGGAAGTGGGCTTGCCGTAGTCCGGGCCATCCAGAGCTTCAATGGTATATTCTAACGCGCTGGCCGGTAGGGCCATCCCCGCGGCAAGGCAGAGGGCAAGCATGGCTGTCATGGTTCGTTTCATGGTGTGTTTCCTCCTTCTCAGGCGGACTCGCCGCCATCGTCATCCGCCTCACGGCGGCGCCGGATGAAGACCGCCGCTCCGATCCCCGCACCCACCAGAGCCACAATGCCAAAGGGGACCAGGACTGCCGCCCAGTTGAATTGGGCGGGGAGCTGGTCCTCCGGGGCTGTCACAGGCTGGAGGGGCGTCCCCTCGAAGATAGCCACATACCGTGTCCGGTTCAGGGCGATCCGGCTGACCGTCCCGGTGTAGTCCGCCGTTACCGTATAGCCCTTGACGTAGCTGCTGGTGGCGGAGCCGGTATAGGTGGCCACCGCGGTGAAACGGTCCCCCAGAGCGTAGCCGTCTGAGGTGGCGGTATTGTCTGTCTGCCAGTCGATATCCTTGAGCGTCAGAGTCTTTCCATTCTCCTCAATCGTCTTGGGGATGTACTGCGTATCCTGGCCCGCGAGATTGGGATAGGACCGGGTGGCGCTGATCTCTTTCGTAGAGCTTCCATACCCGGCCACCTCCACCCGGACGGTGTCCAGTTGGAGCGTCAGGGTGCCCATGAGTCCGTCATCGGTGACGAATTCACGCTCCTGGGGGAGCAGGGCGAGTACCGAGGCCATGTCCTTGTTCTTACTGGGGAGAGAGACGGTCTCTGTATGCTGCCGCTCCTCATGCTCGGGGAGGTCCTGCTTAAGCAGGTCCGTGAGCGTATAGCGGAAGCCGTCCTGCTCAAAGTCGGACCGGGGGATGCCGGCAGGATCCTCCTCCGGGGCCAGATCATAGATCTTCTTCAGTTCCGTGCCATCCTCGCTCCGGGTCACCGAGGTTGGATAGCAGACCGCCGCGGTCTCGGCGGCAAGGGCGCTGACTGGCAGGGCCAGGGTCAGCATCAGCGCCGCAGCGCAAAGGCTGAATACTCGTTTCATGGGTAACCGCCTCCTATCTTACATGCTTTCGCTGGTCTGGCCGTTATCCTGGGCAGACTCAGCCTGATGTTCCTGCTGGCGCTGGGGGAGTCGATACAGGGCCTGCTCATAGGCGTCCAGCACCGCCTGACGGAACTGCTGGCGGAACTCCCTCTCGCTGGGAAAGCAGGCGTCCCGGTATCCGCCGCCTGTCCGGTAATCCGGCATGGAAATGAAGGGACCGTTTCCCACGTCCACCACCTTCAGGCCCCGGATGGTGAAACAGCCGTTCAGATTGGCGGAGGCTTCCGCCAGGACCGGGCCGGAGGTATGGATCGCGTAGATGCGTACATTTACCTGTGTGGGCAGGGCCTGATGTTCCTCCCGAGCGGAAATGATAGTGTTTTCTTCGTTCATGGCAACGATTCTCCTTTAAAGTTTATTCCGGCAGGCGTACTGTTTCGCGCGCCGTTCCAGTCGTCTGTATGCCCAGGGGGTGACCTCCTGGGGCCTGAGCTGGCCGTCCGCAGCCACGGCGTCCACCAGATACATCAGGACCAGTGGGTACCGATAGTCCCGGATGTCGGACGCAGACCGCCGCTCCAGCTCCTCCGGTGTGAGCCAGCCATCGCCGGCCACGCGCACCTGCCTGACCGCGCTGGCGCCATCCGGCAGGCGGACATCCTCCAGATGCTCCGGCAACAGCTCCGGGGCGGGAACGATTCGGTTGTGATCCAGGCAGTACCGGATGTCCAGATGGGCAACGACGGTTCGGACTGTCTCGACCGCCCGCGGCTCGGCCCTCCAGAGTGGCTGGACGATGCCGTCCGTCAAGAGGACGTCATGGCCTCTCCTGCCGCCGGGAAACAGAGGCAGGCAGCGGACCAGCTGCAGGACCTGCATGCCATTGGATAGTCCAAACTCTTTCACTCTGTCATTGGGCAAACTGTGGTAATGCTCCAGCGCGTCCCGCCAGTTCAGGAACTGGGACAGCCGCCAGCCGGTCACGCCTCTGGGGTCATGGCCCAGCCGGAGATCGTCAATGGTATAATAAGAAAGCCTCATGCTCTGTTCACTCCTCACTTCATCGTCATCCCGTCCATAGCCGGATGCTCACTTTGCGTCTGGTCTATATCTTTTAACTCCGCCAGCTTCTCCGCAGCCCAGTCCGGCAGGAATTCATCCTTCAGCACCCCTATAAAATCCGCCCGGTTCCAGCGGGTCATCTCCCCATCGCCCAGGCAGGTACAGCGAATGGAGCGCCCAATGGCGTGGGGACTGCACCCAAAGCCGTCATGGGCGTACCAGAGCATGGCGCGTTCATTCCAATAGGACTCTTTCAGGACGTCAGGGGAGAGGACCAGCACCTTGCCCTCGTAGTCCAGCCGTTCAAAGGAATCTGGCCTGCACTGGCTGGGGCTAAACAGTCCTAACGCCTGATATGCCCGGCGGTACTGATCTACCACTCGGTCCACCACCGCTGGATGCCCCGTCACGATAAATTCCATGGTGTTCCGCTTGTCCGGGGGAATATATGTCTGACTTGCCCAGCTCTGGTTCTGACCACTGATCCGGCTGTCCCCGTCTAACTGCTGGACGGTATTGGCCAGCACCCAGGCTGTCCGCTTATATCCGAAGTTTTGAAGGACGCTTTGCAGACAATTCTCCTCCAGAAACGCCCCATGGTGATGATTCCGGATTGCCCGCTCTATGGCTTTTTTGCAGGCGATGTTGGCCTGGTGGCTGGCCCGCCAGAGCGCCAATTCCCCCCGGTCTTGAGCCTCACCCGCGGAATAGGGATAGAGATATGTCTCAGTTTCCATACACAACATCTCCCAGGATCAGCCGCTCCTCCAATTCTCCGACACAGATCTCAGCGTCCCTGAACATCTCCAGCACCTCCTCCGGCACATCCCGCAGGTCGTGATCGTAGTCCGCTTCGGAGATGGTCACCGTGTGTTCATCCTCGTCCACGCTGGCGCACAGCTTGGCTTTTTCCGGGATGCCGGCCTCCTCCCGCAAGTAGTCCGGCAGGTCCACTTCGTCCCCGCTCTCAAAGGGGCACTCTCCGTCACAGCCATCGCAGTGGCCGCATACTCTTGCCAGATGGACATGCAGGTCCGTGGCCAGCTGCTGGAGGGATCTGGCGGCGCGGAGCAGCTCCATGGCGGTCATGCGCTGCTTGAGCACCACCAGCGTGTCCTCCGAGGCGTGGAGCTCCACCTTGCCGCCGCTCTCAAAGCCAGAGAGCTTCATGGCCGCCGCAGGGATCTGGAGGCCCTTGGAAGTGGTTTCTTTTACAAATTTCATGGTCAGTCTCCTTTATATCAAAATCAAACAGATTCAGCTGGACCGAGGACCGTTCCCGCTCATGCAGGTCGTAGTTGGCGATGAACAGCTCGGCAAACTGGCAGTTGGGGTCGTACCGCTGTCGGATGTTGTTCAGCCGGGTCACCGGCTCGATCTGAATGCCGGGGGCGTCGTACAGCTCCCGGATAAATGGATCATCATTATAAGACAGCAGGAATTTTCCCTGAATGGACATCAGAGCATCCCGCAGACGGATGTGGTCTTTCTCTGTGAAGCCGTCCTCTCCGATATTTGAGTAGTAGCCTTCCGTGCAGTGGTAGGGCGGATCGCAGTAGAACAGGCTCTCCGGCCGGTCGTAGTGCCGGATGAGCTTCTCAAAGTCCTTGTTCTCAATGACCACTCTGGCCAGACGGCGGTGGGCCTGCTCAATGAGCGGGAAATCCGCCCACAGATCGTGGGGCTGATTGCCGAAGCTTGTGAGGGCGGAGGCGTAGCTCTGGCGGATGATCTGGTAAAACCACGCCGCCCGCTGGACCGATGTGGTCCGCTTGCGCCGTAGGGCCAGCCGTGCGCGGTCAAAGTCCTCCCGCGCGTTCAGTACGTACCGCAGGGAGCCCATGAGCAGGTCCGGCTTCTCCCGCACACAGCGGTACAGATTGGTCAGCAGGCCGTTGAAGTCGTTATAGACCTCAAAGTCGTTACCGGGATTCTTATGGAACAGCACCCAGCCGCCTCCGCCGAAGACCTCAATATACCGCTCATAGTAGAGGGGAAACCGCCTGACCACCTCCTCCCGGAGCGCCTTCTTGCCGCCCACCCAGCTCATAAAGCTGTTCAAGAGCCATCACCCCCTTCCAGTGGGAGGCGGGTCTGGGCGGTGTCGAACACATCCAGCGACCGGGTCAGCCCACGGATCGCCGCGGCAATGCCGCCGATTCGGTTGGTCAGGTGGGCGATGGTGGCCCGTACCTCCTGCTCCGTGGCAGCGTAGAAGTAGCCGCTGCCGTTGCTGGCGATGGGAACGCTCTCACGCCGCAGGGCGTTGACCGTGTCCCGAAGCTCCTTTCCCTTGACGCCAAAGGCACACTCCAGCTCTCGGCTGGTGGCGGCGTTGGAGGCGCCCGAATGGTAACGCTCCAGATGCTCTGCCAGCCGTTCCTTCTCCATGCTCGCTCCTTTCCGGGGCTGTCTTCCCGAAAATGGGCTCAAAAAAAGAAGGGGCCGTCGTCCCCATCGGGAAAACGGCCCCTATGTGTTAATAAATTGGTTACTGCTGTTCCATGCTCAGCCCCGCCTCCTCCGGGGTGCTCCAGTCACGGAGAAATTCCAGGTTATTTCTGGTGATGTAGGCGCTTTCGTCGGCGGTCAGGACATAGCCCGCCTCCTCCAGCAGATCCGCCCCATAGCCATCTAAGTCGATGCAGCCGGAGTCCAGCAGTTCTTCAGATACCCCCGCCTCCAGCAGCTTCCGCCTGCCGAAGTCCTTCAGACTATCGCAGGGGACCCACTCATAGCAGAGCAGGTTCTGGCTGATATCCAGGGCAAGGCGGAGGTTACGGCAGTTTTCGAATTCCAGCGCCGCGGCAAAGCGGTCCATAAAGCGGGGCATTCCCTGGCCCTGCTCATCCAGAACATAGCCCAGATCGCTCCCGTCATTGACCAGTTCCAAGGCGCTGTCATACTGCTCCATCAGATTTCCCAGCTCCGGCAGGCTGCACCGGACATCCAGCAGCATACAGTTTTCCAGGCTTCTGGTTTTCAACTCATCCAAAGCCAGTGCCACCTCATCAGGCCGGTCGGTCATGGCGGAGTAATCCGGCAGACGGAGCCACACCCCCTCCGGCACCGCCGAAGAAGCCAGCTTCACTTTCATACTCCAACCGTCATCCTCTGGGATGAGTCCCTGGCCGGTGTAGCGAGGTGCGGAGGGGTGTTCGGGGTACTCCACATAGCAGTTTCCTACGAACAGGCCGGGGTGCCGATCCTCATAGCGGCGGCCCAACGCCTCCAAATCCGCGTAGTACATGGCGCGTTCCGGCAGACGGGCTTCGTGCTGAAGGTAGAAGCTCCCCAGCTGCGCGTAGCTCCCCGCGGGGAAGCAGACCTGGTAGTCCTCCAGCGACAGCAGGCAGTTGACTGCGTCCACGGCTACCTTCGGGTCCATGTGTAAAATGGCGGTTTGCAGTTCCCAGCCGGTCTTGCCCGCCAACTCCTCCAGCTTCCCGGTCCGCAGGATCGCCGCGGACAGTTGGTACTGTTCCTTAACAGAGAGCGTGTCAAGGCGCTCCATGATCCACCGCTGTTCCTGTTCCATGAGCGGAAGGCTCATCAGGAGATCCCGCTTTTTCTGGATGTCCATCATATCATCTCCATTCCTTGCTTTTCGGCCTGCTTCGGCTCAACAATAGAGAAGCTGCTCCACCGCCCGCAGTGCGGACAGGCCACTGTCCCAGTACAGGCGCCATCGATCTGTTCCTGCGTCACCTCACCCGGTTTTCCGCAGCACTCGTTGATTACAGTGACGAGATTGGCGTGTTCCAGCACCTCCGGCCGGTATTCCCGGTTAAACGGGATGAAGTTGACCCAGCGGGGGTTATCAAAGATGCGGCTGATATGGAGCTGTAGGGCCTTGTGCCGCACAGTTCGGGCGAAATCCTTGGCGTAGTTGTGCCGGCTCTCCCAGTCGGTCAGCGCCTCCAGAAGCTTCTGCTCCCCAGCCTTTTGGATGAGGGCTTCCGCCGCCTGGTACCACACGCCCTTCTCGATCTCACCCAAGCTTGTCTGTACGCCAATCCAGGCGCTGTATTGCTTATCCCGGCCGGCGCCGGTACTGGTTGGGTGGAACACACCATACCGCCATCGGATGTCCTCAAAGCTCAGGTGTTCCATGTCAATCTCACTCAAAGAGTTGATTTGACCGTTTCGCAATACAATCCCTCCATTTTTGTGCGCTTATGGCTTACATCCCCGTCATCTGGGGACCAGCGAATTCTTCCCTCTGCGGCTTTCCGGTGAAGACTGGAAGCGGCTGTCCGTCTGTTCTGCGGATCAGGCCATACTCGGTGATCGCTCCGTTTCCCTCCTTCAGCATAGTCCTGCCAATTTGGGCGGCCTGGGGCGTCTGGAACAGTTCAGACGGCAGATTCGGGTATTTCTCCCGCGCCATCAGCTCCGCGTAGTCCCAGGTTTCCGCCACCTCGGGGAGCAGTTCATACTGCTCTGCCTCCTCCAGAAGCTGGGCGGCGTCCCCCAGGCTGGGCTGGCCGCTGGCCGCCAGGAGGGCCTTGTATCGGATAAATTCCGCCTCACCCCAGGAGCGCTTTTTCTGGGCAAGCTGCTTGGCAAACTCGTTGACCTGCGTCAAGCCGCCGTCCTCCAGAGTTTCGTTGATGGCGTCCTGAAGGGAGGGGATGAGGCACTCTGTGCAGTGGAACGCACACTCCTCCACGGAAACGGCGTCCACCGATTCCACCGCCTGCCAGACGCCCTTGTCTATCGCGGGGAGGTTCAGGATAGCGGTCTTATCATTGTCGTACTGTGGATTGTTGAAGAAACCCTTGCGGACCTCCAGCACCACTGGGGCCCCGGACCGCTGGAAATAAGCTGTTTCTCCCAACCGATATGCATAGACGGGTCTGATTTCCCCGTCCAGCTCCGCGTAGCCCCGGCTGGTAAATACGCCTTCGTGGTCCTTCCTGTGCTGTTCGCCCAGCAACTTCAGCAGACTGGCTCGGAATTCGCTGTCTTCCCCTGTGGTATCCAGCAAGGCCATGGCCTCCTTGGAGAGCATCTCGTTCTCATACAGAAACGCCCCAAGCTCCTGAAGGTTGGAAACTTGAGGTGCCAGACAGCAGGCATCGGTATTGTAGGTCAGATTGATGAGGTGCTCCAGAGAGACAGAACCCCTGTGACGGCTCCACTCCATTGCCAGCAGAGTCTCCATCCCTGTGTTTTCCTCCGGGGTCAATAAGGCCAGCCGCTGAGCTAGCAGATTCAGGTCATATAGATTGACGTTCCTGCCAATCATGCCACGTTGAAGCCCGTCATACCCAACATAGAGAAGTTCATTGCCGCAGGATCGGCCATCCTTGATCCGGGCCTTTTGCAAGGCGTCATGGAACTCCGACCAAGTGGCCGGCATCCGCAGGGAGACGGCTGTTTCATAGCCCTTGGGGCCGTTGTTGCGGATTTCCACCTCGAATATCGTTTTAGCCAAAGATCATTCCTCCATGCTTGGGCTGAAAGTTTTCCTGATATTGGGCAGGATCTGCGCCAGGAACACCCCATCCCGCAAGGCTCCCGATTTCCATAGCCTGTCGCTGGATGGGACTGACGCCCAGGTTTTCATTCAGCTCGTCTGCCAGTTCCACATTTCGCTCCCTATCGCCGGCATCCCAGTCCGAGGGATAGTAGCCGCTCTCGCCCCGCTTGATGCAGATAAGCTGGCCGGTGGAGGCAAGGGTCGAGAAGCACAGCTCCGGCAGGCCCTCGGCCACCTTGGGGGCAAATCGTTCTTGCTCAGTCTGGATGCTCCAATCATCGGGCTGCCACAGGTGGACATATAGCTCGCCGCCGTCCACGTCAATGGGGCGATGCTCTAAGCACTCGCCCCATCCATCGGACGCCTGTCCGGTGACATATTCTTTGAGTGTATCCAGTTCTTCGGGAGAGAGGGGGCCTGCCACACGGCATTCCACCACACCCCAGAGCCGGCCATTCCGTTCCTCTGCGGTAAAGACCGCCGACTGAACCTTTTCGTTTACAGCATCATCCTCGCCATACCAGTGCATGAGGCCGCGCTTGGACTCCTCCGGTACACGATTTTTTACCAGGGCTGTCAGGACGCCCCCCTCATGATCCAGGAGCGTGCGGCCGTCCCACTCCTCGCTGTCCTCCGACATGTCCCCCCACTCGTCCCGGCCATAGAAATCAGCGGTGAGCGGCATGTACAGTTTCATGATGGTTGGCTCAGGCGGCAGGACAGTGAAGCTGTCCTCTCCAATGATCAGGGCCAGACCGCTGCCATTGTCCCATTTCACATGGAATTGCCCAGCGTCATCGATGTTTTCCAGTGTGCCCATGGTACCGGACGGCACTGGGTGGTAGGGGTCTTTCATCTCTCTAAGCTTGATCCGGCTCCCTGCGGGGTACTGTTCCCGCAGAAAGGCCAGCCATTCTCTCGGCGGCGTGTTCATAGCGAAATTCCTCCCATTGTCATGCCCTCCTGGGGCGCATTTTTATAATCCTCCAGCGGGCGGGGATTCTCCTCGCCGTAGAGGCCGTACAGGATATCGTCCGCCTGTTTGCGGACAGCGGGATCATCCGTCAGCGTTTCATACCGGAATCCGGTAGCGGGATGGTTCGGCAGCTCCTCCCGGATGCACTGGAGGTACGCCTCTGCGTCCGTATATTCGACCTGCTCGCCGCTGGCATAGGTCACACGACCTATCACCGCAGGCTGTTCCGCCAGATTCTGCCGCTGGACACGGAGGTCGAAGGCCGTCAGATATGCCTGATAGTCGCCGGGAACAGGGTTGCATCGCAGACAGTAGCGGTAATTCTCCGTCTCTACGATATAGCCATAGTTGGCCGGCCAGCCGCCCACCTCTCCGCCATGGCCCCAACAATACTTGGTCATGCTGGCCAGATCTTTCAATACACTGGTTCGCAGCTCGTCCACGACCTCTTGTAACTCAGCCTTGAACTCAGGACTGTTCAGTTCCTCGGGACCTCGGGGCCACCAGGTGTGCCAGAACTCTTGTCCCCGGTGGCCGAAGTCCATTCGGACATGTCCAATGCAGCCAAGCCTCTGGTCCTCCTCCGGCGTCATGGCATAAAAAAGGGCCGCTTCATCGAAAGAAGCAGCCTTGATGGCAAATTTTCTATCGTCCTGGGGATATTCCAAAGAATGTTCTTCACAAAACTGTTCCAGTGTCATTTCCTCGCCCAACAGGTGGAACGCACTGTTGACCCGACGTGAAGCCGTTTCCTTCCGCTTGAGGGGGGTGGGGGAGAGTACCGTGCCGGCATGATACCTGGCGGTTTTGTCCACCAGGCTGATCTTTACGTTGGGGGACTGCCGCGTGCCCCGCAGGTCATAGCAGTACCAGTCCTTGGGGATCGTATCCCGCTGGATCAGCCAATTGGTAAACAGCACAGGGTTCCCAAACAGCTCGGCATGTTGCATGAAGTCCGTTCTGATGTTGATGCTCATAGGATCACCTCCAATTTTATAGCAACAACAATTACCACAAGTCACTGGGAAAGTCTACTATTTTTCGGTATCTACATAGAAATCTCCATTCCCTGTCCCTGCTCCTGCTCCGGCAGCTGGGAGAGACCCATGAGGTGTTCCGGGTCCACGATCACTTCCTCCTCGTTCCTGCCCAGGAATACGGCATAGATGTTCTCTTTTTTGACCTGCGCCTCATATACCGTGCCATTTTGACCAAATCGATGAGCAAACCACTCAGCAACCTCACGGTTCAACGTCCACGACAGTGCCTTGACATTTTGAGCGTTGTAGGAGGTCACGCCGCGGTAGACCGTTACCACATCGTCCAGGCTCTGGAACAGCCCACGCTCCTCCTCATCCATCAGCATCTGAGGGTCGATGGAGCGGAACATGGCCAGCAGGCTCCTTTTGCTGAGATTCGGGTCATCGTTGGGGGACTCTGTGCTGATCCACGCATACGAGAGAAACAGGGCCGCGTCCTGCTCGCACAAATACGGCGCCGCCAATTTCAAGTAACCCAACCGATACGGCTTGGTGACCAGCAGGAGCAGCCCCGCGGTAGTCTCCGCTTCATTGATCTGCTGCCTCACGTTTTCCCTCCAGGAGTGGAGCGCGCCGGGATCATCCAGCAGATTTCCAGCCGACAAGCTGCCGTCCTCATTGCGGATACCGACCAGTCCGCTGTCAGTAAAAGGGTGCTTGACAACCAGCGGCGACAGTTTCGTGGGCTGGATATCGAACCACAGCAGTGTGTGAGCCAGCGTCTTCAGGGTGGCAAGGTTGGTCTCCGCGGGCCACCTCCGTTTCTTCCCGCTCATCCCACACCCCCTTGGCGGCGGTTGAAATACTCACAGCCGGTATTTTTCTTTCCCATGGCCGCACCCCGCTCAGAACACCTGCTGGAGCGGCGTCTGGCCGTCAAAAGGGCTGCTCAGGCGGCGCACCAGGCCAAACTCCGTCTGACGGACGCCGTCCTCTTTCATGGAGTCCTCACCAAACTGCTCGAAATCCATATAGCCGTCTATGACGCTGATTAGCTCTTCATCCGCTCCGATACGCCGGAGTACAGACTGTCCGTATTCATAGCTTCCCTCGGTGATCCGCTCATAGTCGTCCAACTCCAGAGCAAGGCGCAGGGCGCCAGGGAAGTCCGCTGGCGGCTCTACCGACAGGACCGCCAGGTATTTCAGCAGGTCGCCGTCTGGCATCTCCCGGATCGTCCGCGCCAGTTCGTTGGCGCTCTCCACGCTGACACAGTTCATAGGGAGGAGGCCGGCCAGAGGCTCCATCTCACACTTGGTCTGGTAGATGGCAGCCTGGGCAAAGTCCTCGATCCCAAGGCTCCGCTTTGTCATATCCAGCTGGAGCTCCTCCGCTGGGAGATCCAGGCGGTATCTGATCTGGCCGTGGAGCAGATAAAGCTCAAAAATGGATTTACTCTCCTGCACTTGCTGCTGTCCATCTTCCCGCCGCATCACATAGCCACTGACAGTATAGGCGCCGCCGTGGCCGGCAAAATACTCCGCGCCGATTTTGGCAAAGTCCAAATACGGCCACGCTTCTTCGGGAAACCGCCGGTCGCCATGGAGCTGGCCGGCAACAACGACATATCTGCCCAGTTCCTCATCGTACCGCACATTGGGGACGAACGTGTACGCCTCCAACGAGTCTGAGACGCGGAGCACATCATCCAGGCTGCTAACGCTCTCCGCGTCCAAAGCCCCGGAGAAGATATCCCGCTGCTGTTCGTCCATGCCGTCGATTTTCTCCGCCAGCCGGTTCAGCTTGTCAAAGGCGTCCGGATCGGTGAGATCGGCGCCTTTGAGGTGCTTGGCGAGGCTGGGGACGCCGCTGTCCACCCCGATGATCTGGACTTCTCCGGCATAGCGGCTGGCCGCGTCCAGCGCGGCAAACACTTCGTCCACCTCGCCAGGGGTGGTAGGGAGCCGAAGAGGGACGCTCTCATAGTTGCCCCCGCGGGCCAGATTTAATGTGATCATGTAAGTCCTCCCATCTGCGGCCCCTGTTCCATCCGCTCTGCCGGAATATTCCGGGCCATGATCTCATTCATTTCCGGCTTTGTTCCCAGATAGGCTACATAGCCCCGGTCCCCGAAGAGGCCGCCTTCCTCCCGGACTCGGCGCTCTCCGTAGCTCTGGTAGTCGATGTAGTCCTCCAGATTTGGGTCCACCTCAAAATGGCCGGACTCCCGAATGATATACCGCCCATATTCCTCCGCGGTGCTGATGTCCGGTACCACCGTGAACTCATGGAGATTCTCCGCCAGGGACAGGACCTCCTCCGGCGTCTGGGGCCAGGCTGTGTCGAAGACAGTATGAAACTTCTCCAATACCTGCCCATCGAACGCTTGGAGGTATCTGGTCAGCGCGTTCAAGGTATCCAGATGCTCATTTAGCGGGCATTCGTGCCCAAATACACCCCTAACTGTGTCGCTGACCTCGGCAAGTTTCAGCGTTGCTGTACATTGTTCCGGCCTGTCTACGCCCAGCCGCCGCACAGCACGGCTGATTTTGCTCTCCGCGCAGGGAAAATAAAGCATTTCCTGTTGTTCCGGGCGTCCATCCGCAGAAAGCATGACAGAGACCGTGCAGCGTGTGTAGTAATACTCCGGGAGGTGGCGCCCGTCATAGTCTTGTGACAGCCTCATGCAGTTGTCATACACTACGCCATAGGGGGTGATGACTCCATCTCCGCTCTCTATCAGGAGCAGGGCGGTTTCAGTCCCGTCCAGGTTGTCCAGTTCCTCCATTCTGGCGCTTCCGCCATTTAGGGTCATGTAGTGGTTTCGTCCAATACTCTCCAGGTCGGAAAAATCCGTGATGACCGTGACCTCCTGACAGGAGAAGGTCAGGTTGATGAGGTCGACGATATTGGAATAGTCATAGCTGACAGCCGCACTTTGGAACTGTGCCAGCTCCTGGTCCGTGAAGCTGTCCAGCCGCTTGGCCAGATAGTCCAGCTCATCCAGATTGACCCTGCTCCCCTCCAGCCGCTTCAGGATGGGCGGCCCCTCTTGAATCTCCTGTACCTTGCAGTCACGGTTGACGGCATTTCCAATCTCCAGCGCCTCCAGCAGCTCCAGACAGTGGCCGTATTCCTCCTCCGGGATGGGGAAGGGGATGGTCGCCTCTCCGTATTCCGGGTGGGCGGCGTTGCGCAGCACAGCCTGTATCATGCTCTGCCCTCCAGTCTGTCAAAGACCAGCATGGCCCTGCCGTAGTGGGCGATCAGAGCGGCATTCAGGATCAACTCCAAAGTCTTGTCCTCCACCAGCTTCCGGTCGCACAGCTCCGGAATGGTAACGGTCCTCTGGCTCTGCCAGATCCCCTTTGCGGCCTGGAACAGCACATACTCCTGCTCGCTGAGGGTCCGCACGGTGCTCCAGCTCCTGATGTCAATGCCCCAGAGATCAAATACGCGGGGGATGGCGCAGCGTCGGAGTGTTTCCGTTGCGGTCAGCAGGTACATCGCCGCCAGTGCCCGGTGATCGCTCCAGCGTCTGGCCAGGAATAGGGTGTAAAGAGCCAGCCGGCTGGCATGGCCGTGGTCATAGTAGGCGATGGCCCGCTTGCCATGGAGGAGTTCCCGGATCCGCTCACCGAGTTCTGTTTCCCGCCACTTCCGGTAAAACTCGGCGGCCAGGGAGGCGTAGGTGACGGCTCCGGCCTCCACGCGCTCCTCCAGCCACGGGCAGACCTCCTCCGTACAGCCGCCGCGCCGGTACTCCGTACAGTGCTTGCACACTACGTCCTCCGGCCGGTAGCGGAACCGGCAGAGGATGGTTTGCCCTCCTCCGCGGGGAGAGAAATAAGGCGGCGTCATCATCTGCCGCTCCAGTCCAGCCAGGGGAGTGTCCTTGAGAAAGTATTTTGTCATGCTGATGTCCTTTCCGGACCGAGCAGCGATCCCGAAAAAGGGCGCCAAAAAAGGCCGGTCCCCGTTGCGGGATCACGGCCTCGTCCTTTTGATTTACATACAGTTACCTGGCGCCCTTTTTGAATTGGGCAGATAAATAACCCCGGTGTGGTCGTTTTGACCAATCACACCGGGGCCATTTTCCTATTGGTTTATTTTCCGAGCTGAGCCCTTTATCTGCGGCACAGAGCCGCTTAAAGGTCGGAAGTGACGTCAGAGCTGCGATACTCGTCGATGCTGATGATATCGTCCAGGGGGACCGTTGTTTTGTCCTCCATGACCAGAGCACGCTCAACCTCATCGAGCCGCTTCAATTGTCCGGTCGTTGTAACATAGCGCCCACCATCTTTTTTTCCGTCAGGCTGGAACCATGTCACCGCCACATACGGATGTTCACCAATCCGATCCATCAGCATCTGCTGTTTGAGGTCCAGAGTCGCTTTCACATCCTCATCCAACTCTATGCGCTGCTCTGTCAAACGGGCAGTTTCCGCGATTGCGGCGCTATGGCCGCTCAAAGCCGCAAAAGGGGCAAACTGGGCGGCACGGTCCGAGAGGGACATCCGGGGATGACGCCTGGAGGTGGGGGGCGGCAGGTTCAGCATATCGTCGTAGGGTCCCGTCATGCCTGATGTCCTCCTATGGTTTCATTTCGTTCCTTTGCGGTAGCGCCATCCTCCAGATTCATGCCTTTAAGAATGGCGTTCTTCCCATATTTCTTCTTTATATCCAGCATGGCCTCCTGGATCCTCCGCTCCCGCGCATGGGCGGCGCTCGCCTTTTCCTTTTGTTTTTCTCTGTCCGCATAGTCAGTGAAAAGATCCATCTGTTCATACCCATCATCCATGGGAACATCTGATTCATCCAACAGGCGGTTGGCGCTGATGCTCAGCCGGCGGATCAGCAGGTCCCGATCCACAATCCGGTCATAGAGGCTGCAAACCGCTCTCAGCAGATCGTTGGCGGAGGAGGTGTAGTCAAAGTTTGCTGTGCCGACCGCGTGCTTGGGGATCCTCCGCCCGTAGCGGTCGGTGGTCACCGGCCCCTGATAGCGATAATTTTCCACGGAGAGATTCTCAATATCATAGCCGACTGTGAGTACCAGCTGATTAGTGGTCAGTCCCTTATCCACCAGGTCCAAGGCCAGAGCGTCCGCCATCTCCCGCACGACCAGTCTGGCTTTCTCAAACGTATAGGGGCACTGGAGCACTTGGCCGGAGACGATACTTTTATGCTCCGGCTTATACGCTTTTACATCTGCGATGGTACAAGGCTCCCATCCCCATGCGTGATCAATGAGCAGTTCGGCGTTGACGCCAAATAGTTTGTACAGCTGCTCTTCGTTATGGTAGTCTGTCGGTTTTCCTATGGAGCAGCGGGCGATGTCGCCCATCGTATATAGGCCGCAGCCCTCCAGCTTTGCCGCATATCCTTTGCCGACCCGCCAGAAATCAGTGAGCGGGCGATGGCTCCACAAGAGACGCCGATATGTCATCTCGTTCAGCTTGGCTATACGCACTCCGTCTTTATCCGCATGAACATGCTTCGCTACAATGTCCATGGACACCTTGGCCAGATACAGGTTCGTGCCCATTCCCGCCGCGGCGGTGATACCAGTAGTTTTCAAAATATCCAGGATGATGGTCCGGGTCAGTTCCCGTGCTGTCATCTTGTAGGTATCCAGGTAATTGGTAATGTCCATGAACACCTCATCAATGCTGTATGGATAGATGTCCTCCGGGGCAATGTATTTCAGATACACCTGATAGATCCGCGTGCTCCAATCGATATAGTGGGCCATCCGGGGCGGGGCCACAATGTAGTCCAGCTCCAGTGACGGATCCCGCCGCACCTCCGGGTCATTCCAGGAGGAACCGCTGAACTGATGTCCGGGCGCATTCCGTCTGCGCTGGGCGTTGACCTCGGCTACCCGCTGTACCACCTCGAAAAGCCGGGCCCGTCCGGAGATCCCATAGGCTTTCAACGAGGGAGTAACCGCCAGACAGATCGTCTTTTCCGTGCGCCGCTTGTCCGCTACCACCAGATTGGTGGTCATGGGATCCAGCCCCCGCTCCACACATTCCACCGAGGCATAGAAGCTTTTCAAATCACAGCAAACATAGGTCCGTTCTTTCATGCCCCAGTCACTTCCTTTCAAGTCCTGATATAGTGTGTGTCCTGTGATGGCCGCCCATTCTATCCACCTGACCGTGGGCAGCGCCCTTTTTGCGGAGCTTTCCCGGTTTGCATGAGGCATCCGCTGGACTTGGGGGATACCATTGATTATAGCACAAATGTTTCATTAGTTCTATGGGAAAATATATCCCGCAGATGACAATAACAATTGCTCCGGTTCTTTTTCGTGTTTCCACTTTTAGCGCCCTTTTTGAACGGTACAGGAGAAGGCCCGATCTACATTTGCATTGTCACGTCCGGTTGTTCCTCCTCTGCCATTGTCTCCAGTTCTCTTTCGTTGGACTGGCTGACCAGTTCCGCCAGATCTGGTACCGCGGACCTGATCTGCTCTGCCACACCCTCCAGCAGCCTCAGCCGTTCCGGAGTGATGGGATATACGCACTCCAATGTTTCGCGGACACAGCGGTAGACCTCGGCAAGCTGCTCATTGGTAAACAGACGGTGCTGATTCATGAGGCCGGAGCGGACACAGAAGTCTTGTTTTGCGGACAGGTACCCATTGGGGCCGCTTCCGGGGGCATAGTAATGGCCTTGCCACAGCCCGGTTCGACCGTAGCTCCACTCCCATGTGACAAACTCAACTCCGTATCTGCCGGGGTGACCGGCAAGCACAGCGCCGTTAAACTCCGCCAGAAGCTTATAGTTCTCGCCCAATCCATTTGCTTTCAGGTCTGGGGCCTGCTCGATGAGTGTCATGTACTCCCTGACCACACTGGCAATATTTGTGACCCAGCCTCGAGCCACTTCTGCTACCGGGTCTGTAGTATCATCCGTTCGGAAGCGGATGTCGCCACTCTCGGTGACTTGGCACAGTCTGCGGTCATTCCATTCGATTGGCAGGAGACCATCCTCCACAGGCTGTACGCTGTAATCGGCTTTCTGGAGAGCAAGTTTAAGTTCCGCAAAATAGGTGTGCTGGGTGTTGTCCATTCTGATTCCGTCCTTTCCTGGGCTTAGCGCCCTTTTTCATTTGCGCCGGAAAACGAAGAACCCCGGCCTGTTGATTTTCTGATACCAACAAACCGGGGCTCTATTTTTCGTATATAATTTTTCTGTTCTCGAGCGCCCTTTTTGGCTTGAAAAAGGGCGCCCGTTGTTACCTTGAGTTCCAAAAAGTCTAAATCCAGAGTTCAAGTCCATTCGGTTTAAAAATTTCCTGTTTGGCATCTTTTTTTGAACTTCAGAAATTTTGAAAATAAAAAAGCCGCAACACCTTGGCACAGTAGACTTACAGCCCACTATATCCAAATTGTTGCGGCTTTTTGGGCAGTATTTCCATTCGGGCGGCCGCCGCCCTGGATCACAAGAATGCTTTTTTTCACAGCAATCCCCCCCCCAACCATTTTCCACACCATGTTGAGAGCAGGAATATATCTCATCACAGTACCGTTTCTGAATAGTATGATTATAATTCTTGGTCATTGTACCATTAACCCCTTGTCTAAAATATTCACTTTAATTAAAGTGATGTCTTCTGTAATATGGCTAAGGGTTTGCGAGGATAGGCAGGGAATAGGAACAGTAGTTACTGCAAATTCTGTGAGGAAAATGTAAACAAGAAGAAAACTGGCCAGAATAAGAGAGTGTTCATTCCTTTCCTTTGTCATCCAGCCAAATTGATCAGCTCGTCCATTATTTTAAGCACCGTTCCCGGAGACGGTTTAGAAATGCCTCCGCCGCCGCTGAAAAGACCTGATATTTTTTCCACACCACATCCAGCCCGGACTCCAGTGGTGGCTCCAGAGGGAGAAAGCACAGAAGGCTGTCCTCAGAGGTGTCCACCAGCTTGTCTAAGCTGACCACATAGCCGAGCCCCTGCTTGGCCATGACTGAGGCATTGTAGCAGAGGTTGAAGGTTGTGACGATATTGAGGTCATTCCACGCCGCCCCGAACCACCTTGCCAGTTCATTGGACTCAGCCCGCTCCTCCAGCGCCTGCCGGGAGAAGATCAGGGGCACGTCCACCAAGTCTTCCACCCGGACGCAGGACTTTGTCGCCAGCGGGGCGTCCCGCCGCAGAATCACCCCCCAGGTGTCCTTGGCCGGGAGGCTGAGATAGTCGTATTTGGCGATATCCGTGGGCTGGATCAGCAGGCCAAAGTCCAATAGGCCCTTATCCAGCCGTTCCGTCACATCCTGGGCGTTGCCGCTGAACAGGTGGTAGCGGATGCCGGGGTGCTCCTCCTGCAGCTCCCGGCAGACGGTGGCGATCAGGTTCATGGCGTCCGTCTCTCCGCCGCCGATGTAGATGTCGCCGGACAGGTCACCCTTCATGGCCCGGAACGCATCCTCCGTCTTGTCCGCCATAGCCACGATCTCCTCCGCACGCTTGCGCAGGAGCATCCCTTCAGCAGTCAGGGTGACCCGGTGACTGCCACGCACCAACAGTTTTTGTCCCAGTTCCTCCTCCAGATCCCGGATCTGCCGGGACAGGGTGGGCTGCGTCATGTGAAGATAATTTGCCGCTGCCGTGATGTTCTCCTCCCGGGCAATCGCCAGAAAATACCGTAGAACCCGCAGTTCCATTGCCTTCTTCCGCCCTTCTTCCCGTTGTTGTGAGAATCATAGCGCATCCTCAAATACCTGTCAAGCATTTCATGATATGGAAACAAGGCATTTGCTATTTGTGGAGCTACCGTTTATCATAGTTTCTGAACAAAAGAGCGATCACAAAGAAAAGAGGGATTTTGATGGAACCAACTCCGACGGCAGATCAGCTTCTGCTCCGCAACTTGAAAGACGCTGGCTGTACGAAAGCAGACATCCAGGAGTTTTTCCGTCTTGGACAGGAGGGCAGACAACAGGAACAGCTACGGCTTCTGGCTACGCACCGAGCAACACTGTTGGACCGGCTCCATGTCAGCCAACGGCAGATCGACTGTCTGGATTACCTGGTCTATCAAATGAACTATGGACACAAATATTAAATTCACAGATTTAATGGAGGTTTTCAGCATGGAAGAAAAATTGACACTGACGCAGGCTTGGGATAAGACCTTCCCCCAGAGTGAGAAAGTGGAGCACAGCAAGGTGACCTTCCACAACCGTTACGGCATCACCTTGGCGGCGGATGTCTACAAACCCAAGGACGCGGATGGCAAGCTGGCGGCCATCGCCGTGTGCGGACCCTTCGGGGCGGTGAAGGAACAGGCGTCCGGCCTGTACGCCCAGACCATGGCGGAGCGGGGCTTCCTCACCATGGCATTTGACCCGTCCTTTACGGGCGAGAGCGGCGGCCAGCCCCGCTATATGGCCTCCCCAGACATCAACACCGAGGACTTCCAGGCGGCGGTGGACTACCTCTCCCTGCGGGAGGATGTGGATGCGGAGAAGATCGGCATCATCGGCATCTGCGGCTGGGGCGGTATGGCCCTAAACGCAGCGGCCTTGGATACCCGCATCAAAGCGACGGTGGCCTCCACCATGTACGATATGGCCCGGGTGAATGCCAACGGCTACTTCGACGCCGAGAACAGCGAGTCCGCCCGATATGAGAAGAAAAAAGCCCTCAACGCCCAGCGGATCGAGGACTACAAAATCGGCTCCTACGCTCTGGGCGGCGGTGTGGCGGCGGAGGTGCCGGAGGACGCCCCCTTCTATGTGAAGGACTACCACGACTACTACAAAACTCCCCGGGGCTATCACCCCCGCTCTCTGAACTCCAACGGCGGCTGGAATGTGACCGGCACCATGTCTTTTATAAATCAGCCTATCCTGCGCTACAGCAACGAGATCCGCTCCGCCGTCCTTATCATCCATGGCGAGAAGGCCCACTCCTGCTACTTCAGTCGGGACGCCTATGCCGCCATGATGGAGAGCAACCCCAATCCGGAGAATAAGGAGTTGCTCATTATCCCCGGTGCGGTGCATACCGACCTGTACGACAAGCTGGATGTGATCCCATTTGACAAGATGGAGGATTTCTTCCGCAAGGCCATGGCGTAAGCAGGCGGGTCAAGCCTTTTCCATGAAATCTACGGCAAAGGAGCGCCCACGAAAATGACGCAGACGGTTCTGGCCTGGGTGATGACCTTTCTGATGCTGACCTCCTGCGGCACACAGCCTTCACCCGAGCAGCCGGACACAAACGAAACGGATGGTTCGATCCAGGCGGAACAAGATACCGCGGTCTCTTCCGATTCCGGTGGCCCAGAGGCAAGTAAGCCCGGATACACCTTTGATTTTGAAACTTGGACCGTGACCTTGAACAACGGCTATGAGATGCCCATTGCGGGCCTTGGCACCTACGCCCTCTCCGACGAGGAGTGCTATAACTCTGTGGCGGCGCTGCTGGAGGTCGGCGGACGGCTCATTGACACCGCCTCCTACTACGGAAACGAGGAGGCCGTGGGCCGGGCCATCCGGGACAGCGGGGTGCCCCGGGAAGAGATCTTTGTCACCACGAAGCTCTATCCCACGGAGTTTGACGACCCTGAGGGCGCCATCGAGGGCTGCCTGGAACGGCTGGAGATCGGTTACATCGACCTGATGCTCCTGCACCACCCAGGTACCGGGGATGTGGAGGCGTACCACGCCATGGAGCAGGCGGTGGCGGATGGGAAGATCCATTCCATCGGCCTGTCCAACTGGTACATCGAGGAGCTGGAGGTGTTCCTGCCCCAGGTGAACATCACCCCGGCTGTGGTGCAGAATGAGATCCACCCCTACTATCAGGAGCAGGAGGTGGTACTCTACATCCAATCCTTGGGGATTGTGGTGAACGGTTACTCCCCCTTCGGCGGACGGGGCCACACCAGTGAGCTGTTTGCCGACCCGGTCATCTCGAAGATCGCTGAGACCCACGGGGTCACCTCCGCCCAAGTGATCCTGCGCTGGAATATCCAGCGGGGCGTGGTAGTGAACCCCGGCTCCAGCAATCCGGACCACATTCAGGAGAACCTGGATGTCTTTGGTTTTACCCTGACCAGCGAGGAGATGGAACAGATTGCCTCGCTGGAGAGAGGAGAAAAACATGAGTGGTATTGATTTAAGCAACGGCCGCAATGGAAAGGCCCCGGTAATGAAACTCTCCAGCGGGTATGATTTGCCGGTGGTGGGCCTGGGCACCTACGCCCTCCACGGGAGCACCTGCGTGAACGCGGTGCGGACGGCCCTGGAGAGCGGCTATCGCCTCATCGACACTGCCTCCTTCTACGGCAACGAGCAGGAGGTAGGCGAGGGTGTCCGAGCCTCCGACGTATCGAGAGAGGAAATCGTGGTGCAGACCAAGCTCTATCCCAATGAGTACGGCCACGCAACTCAAGCCATTGACGAGTGTCTGCACAAGCTGGACATCGGCTATATCGACATCCTGCTCCTGCATCACCCGGCTTCCGATGATGTGGCCGCCTACCGAACTATTGAGCAGGCCATCCGGGATGGGAAAGTTCGCTCCGCAGGCATCTCCTGCTATTACATCCGGGAACTGGACGCCTTTCTGCCGAAGGTGGAGGTAGAACCGGTGCTGGTTCAGAACGAGATCCATCCCTACTACCAGGACAGCCCGGTGGTGGAGCATATCCAGAGCAAAGGCATCGTGGTCCAGGGCTGGTATCCTCTGGGCGGCCGGGGCTACACCAAACCAATGCTGGGCAATTCAGTTCTCCGAGAGATCGCGGCGGCCCATGGGAAGTCTGTAGCTCAGGTAATCCTGCGGTGGAACCTGCAGAAGGGTGTGGCAGTTATCCCCGGTTCCAGCAACCCGGAGCATATTCGGGAGAACATCTCCATCTTTGATTTTGTACTATCCCAGGAAGAGATGGCACGAATCGCCGCGCTCAACGAGAACGAAAAGCACGACTGGTATTAAGAGCATCATAAATACAACCCTGCTTGTTATTCGGTGTATCCGCTGTCTATCTATGGTGCATTATATGATATAAGTATTTATGCGGAAATTACTGATTTTACTTTATAGAAATAAAACTGCCGCAGGGCAAGCCATCTTGACTTGTCCTGCGGCATAGAATTATATTCATTTTTTCAGTTTCAGGCCATCCTTAAACGCTTCCCCGACGCGCTCAGTCACTTTATAGTAGCCGTGCGTATAGGGGTCAAATGCAATCGCATTTACCAGCGACATATTGAGTTTCCCGTCCACCATGACGCTTTCATCCGCTGTGACATTGACGACTTTTCCAATGACGCCACAACCGTATTGATTGTCCTGGTATTCAATAAACTGACATTCCAGACAGAGTGGGAATTCATTGATGACCGGCGCATCTACCATTTCAGCCTTGCTGGCACTCAGGCCGCTCCGGGCAAATTTATCCGCCGCGCGATTGCCGGATTCAACGCCGAAATAATCGGCCTCTACCACATGGGCGGCATCGGCAATGCTGACGGTAAATGCGCCTCTTGCTTTGATATTCTGCACGGTTTTGTGGCTCTCTGTCAAATTGAGGGCCACCGTATCTCTTTCCTGCATGGTGCCCCACGCGGCGTTCATGACATTCACGCTGCCGTCCTCATTATAGGTTGCGACCATTAGAACCGGCATCGGGAAAATTCCTTCTGTGATCTTCAGCTTTGTTCTCATAACGAATTACACTCCTCATAAACAGATTGACGGGACACGATGTTCTGTTTACAATTATATGTGCGCAGGAACAAAAATCAAGTACTGTCAATTAAAACAGATACTATCTGCGAGGAAAGCATAATGATTCAGAATTATATCAAGAATGCCAATTTTGAGGACACTGGATTTCACTATACCCTATCACTTATTTCCGGCAAACACAAGATGGTCATTTTGTATTGCCTGATGGAGTTCCATGTCGTGCGGTTTAATGAACTGAAAAGATATTTGAAAAATATATCCGACAAAACGCTCAGTACCAATCTAAAGGAGTTGGAAGCAGACCGTTTGATCATCCGAACGGAATATCCGCAGATCCCTCCAAAAGTGGAATACAGCCTAAGTCCCAAAGGGGAATCCCTGATGTCTGTGCTGGATCAGCTGTGTGTCTGGGGAGAGGAGCATAAATCAGATCGTGATTGACAATCGGTTATATGCATTATCTAAGAGTTTCGCTTAGAATCATTTCCTGCACGCACGCCATAAACTTCTTCACGGCGGGAGATGCGTTTTCCAAGGACAGGACCGCCATCCCCAGCTGGCGGGGCTGCGGCGGATCAAGAGGAAGCGCCTGAATGCCGCAGTGCCGGTAGCCCTGCAGAACCAGCTGCGGGAGGATGCTGTACCCCAGCCCCTGTTCCACCAGGGAGACAATGGTATAGTCGTCGGTGGAGGAAAATCGGATCTCCGGCTCGATATTCTTGTCTCGGAAAATCTGCTGGACCTCCTGATCGAAGTGTTCCGGCAGGGCGATGAAGGGGGCCTTGTGAAACTGCGCGATGGGAAAGCTCTGCCCGGACCAGGCCCCCAATGGGAGCACCGCCATCAGCTGATCGGGAAAGAGAGGGACCCAGTCCGCCGCCAGAGTTTCCGGTCGGCGTCCGAAGGCCACATCGACGAGGCCGTTTTCCAGGCCATGGGCCAAAGACTGATCGCCGCCCTCTACCAAGTCGATCTTGACCTGCGGGTGCTGTGTCTGGAACCGTTTGAGGATCTTCGGGAGCCAGTGGACGGAGACGCTGGTAAATGTCCCCACCCGAACCGTGCCGACCGTCAGCCCCCGGATGTCTGCTGTGAGCTGGCCCAGTTGCTCATTCCAGCGGACGATCTGCCGGATGGCCGGGATGATCCGTTTGCAGTCCTCCGTGGGCTCCACACCAGATCTGCCGCGGGCAAAGAGCGGAAATCCGAACTCTTTTTCCAGTGCCTTGACCATGTGGCTGATCCCGGACTGGGTGTAGCCCAGCTCCTCGCTGGCTTTTGTGATACTGCCGCACTCGATGACCTTCAGGAGGTGCTCCAGCCTGCTGCTGTCCACTGCGATCCCGCCTTTCCAAATAAGAACTATGAAGCTCTGTACTGTCCCCCATCAAAAACTTTCGTTTTACAGCCGGCTCCCAATTTGTAAAATAGACATAAGCATGAATAATGGAAGATGTGATAATAAGATAGCTGCTTCATGTTTCTGACAGTATAGCACATCTATACCAGGAAATCCATCTTGGAAAGGAAGGTTACCATGCAGTACACGGAACAGGACTTTGTGGAGACCGCGCAGCCGCAGACACTGGCGCTGATCGCAAAGGCGAGGGAGTTGGCGCGGAGATACGCCCAGACGGATTACAGCGACGCGGAAGCCAAACGCTCTATTTTGACAGAACTGCTGGGAAAAATCGGCGACCGGGTGGAGATCGACGCGCCATTCCGCTGTGACTATGGAAAAAACATTTTTATTGGCAGTGATGTGATCATCAACATGAACTGTACCTTTGTGGACAACAGCCCCATCACCATCGGCGACCGGGTGCTCATTGCCCCGAATGTACAGATCTATACCGCCGGGCACCCCATCCTGCCGCAGGAGCGGCTGGCAGCAGATTGGCTGGAAAAGGGGACTCCCTTCTTCCGCACCTATGCCAAACCCGTCCGAATTGAGGACGGCGTGTGGATCGGCGGCGGCGCGATCCTGCTCCCCGGAGTGACGGTTGGCCGCAACAGCGTCATCGGAGCAGGCAGCGTGGTAAACCGCTCCATCCCGGAAAATTGTGTGGCTGCAGGGAATCCCTGCCGGGTGGTCCGCCGCTTCGATCCGGAGGAAACGGCGGAAAGGAGGACGAATCATGGACCGGTTTGAGCTCACCTCGTATTTGGATCGTCAGAATATCCGCTACCGTATCACAGAGCATCCGCCGGCGGAGACCATCGAAGCAATCGACCACTTCGGCCTGCCGGATGGCGGGTTCATTGTGAAGAACCTCTTTCTCCGGGACGACAAGAAACGGCACTACTATCTGGTGGTGGTGAAAAAGGACAAGACCGTTGATCTGAAAGGCCTGCGCGCTCTGCTTGGCAGCCGCCCCCTGAGCTTCGCGTCAGAGCAGGATCTGTTCCGCTGTCTGGGACTGCCCAAGGGGGCAGTCACCCCGCTGGGCATCCTCAACGATGAGGAGCGCCGGGTGGAGGCGGTGATAGACGAGGAGATTTTGCGGTTTTCCGTGGTGGGCGTCCACCCCAATGAGAATACGGCCACGCTGTGGCTGGCGCCGCAGGACTTGGTGACGCTGATCGAGCAGCATGGCAATCCGGTCGCCGTCCTGAACATACAGAGCGGGAGGAAAAACGAATGACCTTGACTGGGGTGTGGCTCAACACGGGCGGCGTTCTGCTGGCGGGGATCTTGGGCAGTTTTATCCGTCGGGGAATGCCAGAAAAGCTCAAGACCGCTCTGATGACAGGGCTGGGACTTTGCGTGCTGTATATCGGGATCAGCGGCGTCTCAGTGGACACGGACACGGTGATCCTGGTGCTGTCTGTCTCCCTGGGCATGGCCCTGGGGACGGCGCTGGATCTCGATGGAAAACTGAGCTGGCTGGGGGAACTGGTACAACGAAAATTTCCCCTTCGGGACAGCCAGGTGGCGGACGGCTTTGTCTCCAGCACGCTGTTTGTTTGCGTGGGAGCCATGTCCATTGTGGGCGGCATTGAGAGCGGCACCCAGGGGACCTATGACACCTTTCTGGCCAAAACCTTCATTGACAGCCTGGTGGTCTTTGTCATGGCGGCCACCAAGGGGATCGGCTGTTGCCTTTCCGCGTTCGTGGCCCTGTTCTATCAGGCGGCCCTTACCCTGTCCGCCGGGGCGCTGGCCAAGGTCACGACGGAGTTGGTCATCAGCCAGATGTCGGAGATCGGCTCCCTGCTGATCGTAGGGATCGCCTTGAACCTCTTGGGCATTACAAAAATCAAGGTGGCGAACTTGATCCTGTCGCCCTTTCTCCCGGTGCTGTTCTACCTGGGGGCGCTGCTATTTACCAGATAGATTATCAGAGAACTCCGAAAAAAGCTTGGTCAACATGGCATGGCTCATCTGATTGAAACCGCCTGGGGCGTGGGATACCAGCTTTCCCTGGCGGAAAACAGTTAGGGGTGGTGACAGGCTCAAATTCTGCGGAGGAAATTAAACAAAGAAGAGCCTTCCGCCATTTACAGAAGGCCCATGCTCCGCTATACTGAAGGCAGAAAAACAAGATGGAGGTACGGCAATGGCGGGCAGGCGGATCTGCGCCGGGTACTACCGGCGGTACGACGGCAGGGTGGTCTATGTGATTTCCACGGCCACGGATGCCGACACCGGAGAGGAGACCGTCATCTGGACTGCCTATCCCTTTGCGGATGTTCCCAGGTACTTCACCTCCGGCAAAAAATCCTTCTGCGCCTTCATGGAGGTAAATGGGGATCGGAAAGCCAAGTACGAGCGGCTGACGAATATGAGAGTCTCAGAGGCCACCATCGAGCGGCTGGAGGATGAGGGCTTCCGTGGGCCGGTGCGCAAAAGGCAGACGCGGCAACTGGAGGAAGAATACGACTCCCGCAAGTATCAGCAGTCTCTCTCCTACCTCGCATACGCAAAAGGCCTGTGTGAGAACTACAACTTCGACCGGAGCAAATACCGCCTCTGCGTGAAAGAAAAAAGATATGCGGCCATCACACGAAGTGACTTCGCCAAGCTGAAAGAGGATCTGCAGTTTCTGGACAACGCCCTGAAAACCGTCCTGTTGGAATATCAGGACTACTTCCGGGAACGGTTTGTGGAGGGCCTGTCTATCCGCAAGTACGCCGAGGCCCATCAGCTCAACCGGGGCAGCGTGGACTACCTGCAAAAAAGTTTTTCTCTGCCCTGGCTCGTCTGCTGAAGGATCGGGACGAGGCGGAGGACAGGTGCCGACTGCGGAAACCGGCGCAAAACTGAATCAACCAAACACCGAGCGGAGCGCCTGCTGAAAAAGCAGGCGCTCCCGTTTTTCTGTCAATCGTATGTCAAAAAGATGTACTTTCTGCAATAGAAAGTAGAGACAACGATCAGCGAGTATGGCGAGCAAAAGAGAATGTGTCAATTCTATGTCACTCAAGGAATGTCCTCGGGTAAAGTAGTGGAGGGAAAAATTCAGATGAACAGATGGAAAAGAAAAAAATGCTTTTGTGAACTGCCCTGCTCAACGGGTAATAAGGTGAGAAAAACTTTTAGAAGGAGGCCGTGATTATGAAAGAATCCAGTTACAAAAGCTACGACGACTTGCCGCTGTTTCTCAATTCGTCAACGGTGGCGAAGGTGCTTGGCGTCTCTCCATCGTCAGGGTACGAGCTGATGCACGAACTGGGCTTCCCAGTGCTGCATATCGGCAACCGGATGGTGGTGCCCAAGGAACAGTTCATCCAATGGGTGAAGGAACACACGGGAGGTGACACATGAAGTACGGAAATTATCGGGACGGTTTCTTTCTGCCCAATGAGTTGTTCCAGCTGGGACTGGACTATGGAGAGTTGGCGGTCTACAGTTTTCTGAAACGGTGTGAGAACCGCAAGACACATCAGTGCTGGCCCAGCATCAAAACGATTGGACAAGCGGTGGGCATGAGCGAGAACACGGTGCGCAAGTACATCCGCCGGCTGGAGGAACGGGGCCTCATCACCACCGAACCCACCGAGGTTATCACCAAGTCCAGGGGCCGGCGTAACGGAAATCTACTGTTCACCCTCCGGCCCATCGGAGAGGTGATCGACGAACACTATGCAAGCCAGTTAGCGGAGTTGGAGCTGGCAATGGAGCGCCAGCGTGTAGCAAAACTCCTGCGGGAGCAAGAAAGCCCCGCGTGACCGCCTGTGGGCCGCTGTGTGCCCCGATTGCGGGAGGGGCAGAGCCTCGCACCTCCCCGCAGGTTCAGGCCGGTGTGGGCCGGCTGAGGGAGGCGTTGCGGCACAAGGCTTCCGGCAAACCGAGGGACGAAAGGAAAAGCAGGATAAAGGCCGGGCATGGCAAGCATCCCCGGCCGGGCCACACCGCCCCGCAACGCGGGGCGGGACAAGGGATTGCGGGATTTGGCGCGGGGATGAATGGGTGGCTGTGTGCGAGGAGACGTACACTGCTTGGGCCGTCCAACAGGCAGAAAATGCCCGTATTGCAGGGATTTCCGGGCCGTCCCCTATGGATTTGAAGTCTGCAAATAAAAAGTCAATAGGGAAATAAAGCAAAATTGAGGAGAGAAAAAGGCCATGCCAAAAGCGGCCAGCAGGTAAAGGACGCTGGCCGGATGGTCAGGTATGTAACAGTGCACATTACTTCTGAGGCAGAATAATCGTTGCTTTAGAGAAGTTGTTCCAGTCAAGGCACTGCCCACAGCGGTCACAATAGGACTGGTATTCCCGTTCCATAGTCCTTCTACATTGCGGGCAAACAGGAAAACCCGTCACGCCAGAGAGGTATCGAAAGCAGCGGATGTGTGTAACTGGCATCGGTTCGCGGAAGGCCATCTCTCTCCAGAACTCTGAGGGGATCAACAGGTCATTTGGCGTCAGTTCAAAGCCAACGCAGAGTTTTTCCAGCGTCAGGATCGTGGGCGCAGTCTTGCCTCTGGCAATGTCGCCAAAGTACCTGGAACTGAGGTCACATCGTTCCGAGGCAGCTTCATAGCTGAGCTTTTGAGTATCACATAATTTGAGGACGGAGGTGGATAAATTGTCTAAAAACATCTTAATCGCTCTCTTTCTGTCATAAGATGCTTTTAGCGTATGGGCAATATGGTTCTGCTACAAGGAAGGATACTTCCTTAATTTTCCTCCAGAGATGCCAGATATTCTTTTACTCTGCCATAATAGATGCGCAGGAACTTGTTGGCGCCGGCTGTCATGTAAACCAGATAGGGTTTGCCCTCGGCTCGTTTCTTGTCCATGAAACGGTATACCGGGTCATCCTGGGGCTGTGTTTTCAGTAGGCAGTCCATAACCAGGAATAAGGCGCGGCGCAGCTCCGGCGGCCCGCTTTTGGAAACCCTTGTGCTCTTAGCCTCGTGAGTGCCGGACTGGTCAGCGCCAGGGTCAACGCCCGCAAAAGCGGTAATGGCGTTTCGGTGGGTAAACCGGGCCACATCCCCAAGCTCCGCCATAAGCTGAGGGCCGAGAGAATCGCCTACACCGTGCATGGCCATGACCACAGGGTATTCCGGGAGCTGGGCTGCCAGGGCCTGCATTTCAGCCTTGAGCCGTTCCAGAGAGGCAGAGACGGCGTTCAGCGCATCAATGGCCTGCCGGACCATGGTTTTGGTCAGAGCGTCCTTGGGGAGCATGGCAATCAGGTCCTGTGCTCCGGTGTGGACCTCAACGGCTTTGCTCTGGCTGAAGTTGTAGCCATGCCGTTTACACCACTTACGGTAACGCTCGGCAAAGGCAGTGAGGCTCATGTTTCGCACACAGTCCACATGCCAAAAGGCCGTGGCAAAGTCCACCCACTTCTGGCTGCCGTCCTCACGGACAGGGCTGTCAAATAGGGCGTTGACGCCGGGATAGGTCTGGTCAAGAAGGGCGATGAGGTTGTTTTTCATCATCGTCTTAGTCTTAGCGTATAGACTCTGCTGCCGGTTCAGCGTTTTCAGTTGCATTCGAATCGTATCCATGGGTGTATGTTGGCGCAATTCTGCCCAGTTGTCAAGCCCATAGCGGGCAATCTTCCGGGCATCTGCCTTGTCTGTTTTCACTTTTCGCAGGGTGTTGTTCCCGTAGTCTTTGATAAGCTTCGGATTGACTGCGCTGACAAAGACGCCCTCCTCATGAAGAAAACGGGCTACCGGCTCATAGTACCGTCCGGTATGCTCCATGACTACTCGTGTCTCACCGTCCAGGCTTTTCAAGTAGTCTGCCAGCTCCTTGAGTTCACTGCCGGTGTGACCAATAGAAAATGGTTTTGCTACCACTTCTCCAAAAGGGCGGAGAACGGATACCATGCTCTTTCCTTTGGAAACATCGATCCCTGCCACATTGTTCATATTGATCGCTCCTCATCATGGATTTGTTTTGGCGACCAGCCATTCCACCATTGCCGATCCAATCTATTTGATGACACGGGCGCACCAAGGAGGTGGCTCAACCTGCATAAATCGAACGCTGCGAATGAGAGGCCGGCTGACGGACTTCGTCACGGACGCGCTGGTCCTTGGAGGTATACATCAGGCCAAGACTCTCTCATTCTAACAGCTTAGGCAACGATGCGGAAAAAGACACGGCTGGCTGCCGTGCCTTCAACCGTAAATACATTGTAATAGGAGGTATCGCAAATGAGTCAGGAGAAAAAAGAGCGGGTTGGTATTTTGATGCCGCCCAGCCAGGTGGCGGAGATCGACGCCCTCTACCCGCTGTACGGACACGCCAGCCGGAGCGACTTCGTCTGCAAGGCGGTGGAGTTTTATACTGGTTTTCTCCAGCAAGGCAGCAGTGAGTTTTATATGAACAAGACCACCCTCGCGTTCCTGGAGGAACAGTTGGGCAGGCTGGAGAACCGCATCTGCCGCCAGCTCTTTCGGATGTGCGTGGAGCAGGAAATGGCCTGTCACATGTTCGCCAGCCAGTGCCTGGGAGAGCCGAAGGAGACGCTGGAGGAGCTGCGGAAGACCTGCGTCCGGGCCGTGAAGCGAACCACCGGCAGCATCCGCTACGACAGAATCTACGCCTACCAGCGGGGCGGTCTGGAGCCGGAGGAGGATGAAGATGGAGAAGAAAACTGAGAAGATCACCGTGTCCCTGCCCCCAGAAGTCATTCGTCTGGCGGATCAAAACTGGGAGAAGTTCGGCTTCAAAAACCGCTCTGAGCTGATCGACGCCGCGATCCGGGAGTACATCAGCCGCGATCTTCTGAAGGAGTTCACCGGGGAGTTGTCCCAGTTCTATCAGAAGATCGAGCGCAGTGAGATCAAGCATCTGGAGGAACACCTGGCCAAGCTGTCCTATAAGATCGCGGTGGAGATCGCGCAGACGCACCTGCTGATGGCCTCTATCACAGACCTCTCCAAGCGGGATACCCGTGACCTGCGGGCCAGGGCGGTGGCCCTTGTGAACGAGAGCAAGGGCTACATTTCCCTGGACACCGCCCGAAAGCACAAGGTACCGCTCCAGCTGGAGGATGATATGGAAGCGGAAGATGATGGCTGGTGAGCGCAGAAATTGCGCCGCAAAAACAAAGAGAAAAGCCTCCGGAAAAATGTGAATTGTTTGATAACTCTGCCTCCTGCCGCTGGATAATTTTCTCTTTCTGCGGTATGTTGTGTTGCTACAAAGGAGGTGTATCATCATGGCAAAGCGCAGGCCGTCCGGCGACGGCATGGTGCGGAAAAAGGAAGACGGCCGCTGGGAGGGCAGGATCGTGGTAGGCCATAAGCAAAACGGCGAGCCTATCTTCCGGTATGTATACGGCCGCACGCAGAAGGAGTTGCTGAGCAAACTCCACCAGAGCATCGAGACCTATCAGGATGTAGAACTGACCGAGGACAGCCGCATGACATTGGATGAGTGGCTGGATCACTGGCTGGACGAGTACAAAGAGGGCACTATCCGCCCCAGTACCATGTACGGCTACCGGCAGTATGCCAAACACTACATCAAGCCGATCCTGGGCGATAAGGTGATCTCCCGCATCACCTCAACGGATATTCAGCGGATGTACACCAGGCTGAAGCGGGAGGGACGCGTCCACGAGCATCCGGAGTACGGACATCAGCTCTCTGACTCCATGCTCTCCCGCATCCACGCCATGCTCCACCACGCCATGAAAGATGCCCAGCGCGCGCACCTGATCGCCAGGAATCCCACAGAGGGCACAGTGGTTCCCAAGCCCAACTACCGGCCCAAGCAGATCCTGAACGAGGAGCAGCTGGACACCTTCCTGGAGGCCATCGAGCAGGATGAGGTGTGGCGGGACTTCTTCTACACCGAACTGACCACCGGCCTGCGCCGGGGTGAGATCTGCGGCCTCCAGTGGGAGGACTTCGACGAAGCGGAGGGGACCCTCAAAATCGTCCGGTCGGTCAGTTCCCGCAAAGCCGGCGCGCTGGAGATTGGAGAGACCAAAACCAACAAGGGCCGGCGTACCATCTCCCTGCCGGACAGCACAGCCCAGCGTCTGCGGGAACGCAAGAAAGCGGCCATCAGCCAGTGGATCTTCCCAACCCCACTGCACCCGGAGGAGCCGGTCAACCCCAGCTATGCCTACCACCGGTTGAAAACGATCCTGAAAAACACGGGACTGCCCAGCATCAGGTTCCACGATTTACGTCACACTTTTGCCACCCACGCCCTGGCCGGCAGCGTGGACGCCAAGACCCTCTCCGGCATCCTGGGACACACCAACGCCAGCTTCACCCTGGACACCTACACCCATGTGACCGGCGATATGCAGAAACAGGCGGCGAACATCGTGGGGGACTTCATGACAGACATCTTGGGAGAGGAGTGGAAACCGTGGCAAGAAAGCGAAAGAACGGCGAGGGAACCGTAAGGCTTCGCAAGGACGGCCGCTGGGAGGGCCGGGTGGTCATCGGTTACGATGAAAAGAACCGTCCCAAAACCAAGAATGTCCTGGCCAAGACAAAGAGCGAATGCGTGGAGAAGCTAAAGCAGCTGCAGGAGCAGTACGCTCCACCCAAGTCGGACAAGGTCAAGCCTGACATGCCCTTCGGAGAGTGGATGGACTTCTGGTATCAGAATTACTCCAAGCCGAAGCTCCGGCCCACCACCCAGGCGGGCTATGAGAACAGGATCTACCAACACATCATCCCGGAACTGGGCAGTATTCCCCTTGACCAGCTGACGCAGAATGATTTGCAGCAGTTCTACGCCCGGCTAAAGAGGAGTGGACGCCTCCTGAATGCAGAGCACTACGGCGAGAGTCTATCTGACACTGTGGTTCGTGGGTGCCACGCCAACTGCCGGTCCGCCTTGGAAAGAGCGGTGCTGGAGGGCCTGATCCGCGTGAATCCAGCCGTCGGCTGCAAGCTGCCGCCCAAGAAGGCCCGGGAGATGCAGGTGCTGACCCGTGAGGAGATCCAGCGGTTTCTGATCCAGGCCAAGGCGGAGGGATACTTCGAGCTGTTTCTGCTGGAGCTGACCACCGGCCTGCGCCGGGGAGAACTGCTGGCCCTCCAGTGGGATGACCTGAACTTTGAAAACGGAGAGTTGAAGATTACCAAACAGGTCTACCGTACAAAAGAGAATGGACTCCTGATCTCCCAGCCCAAGACGAAGTCCTCTATCCGCACGGTCAGCCTGCCTCCGCCGCTCCTGGCCATTCTGAAAGAGTACAGGGAGTGCGTAAATTCCCGGTGGATGTTCCCCTCGCCGGTCAAGGAAGACTCGCCGCTGGACCCGGCCTACATCAGAACACGGCTGCACCTCATTCTGGAACACGCCCAATGCAAGCAAATCAGATTTCATGATTTGCGGCACACTTTTGCAACGGTGGCCCTGGGCAGCGGGATGGATGTAAAGACCCTCTCCGCCACGCTGGGCCACGTTTCGGCGGCCACCACCCTGGACATCTACACCCACATCACCAATCCGATGCGGTCCGAGGCGGCGGCAAAGATCGACCAGAGAATCGCAAAGGTCGACCCCAAGGAGAAAGAAATGGCGTCGAAGCAAGCATCGGAGACAGCCCCGCAGCCCTTCGTCCCCTTCATTCCCTACAACGGCAAGATCCGAAAGCCCGGCACCGGATGTATCACCCAGATCAGCGAACACTGCTGGGAGGGGCGCTACTCTCCGGTGTGGCCGGACGGCAAGAAGCACTCCCGGAATGTGTACGCCAAAACGCGGGAGGAGTGCGAGGCCCTCCTGCCTGGGCTGATCCAGCAGATGAAAGCGGAGATCAGGGCCATCAAGGAGAGCGGAAACCTGGATGCCATCCCGGACGGGATCAGCGAAAAGAAGAAAGCAATCGCCGCCTATCTGCGAGAACATCCAGAGGTCACCAGCAAGAGCGCCATCGCCAGGGCGGTGGGGACAGACAGAAGCACCGTGCGGAAGTATTACAATGAGATCCGAAGTGAGTTGGGGCTGAAATTAAATCAAGAAGTGTGTTACAATTAACAAGCCCAAGTCATAAAGTCGCCGCTGGATTCAATGCAACTGCGGCGGCTTTATTTTTACAGGATTATCAAAAGCGAATTTTCGAATGTGAGGATAAGCCGACTTATCAACTTGCCGGGCAGCAGTTATTAGCCCTCGCAACCGCTGGCGACTTTTAATATCAGCCGGATTATTTTGCAAATATTCGTATTCAACCATAATCTTTTTTCGGAGCGCATTTTTGATCGTAGCCTTGCCCTCGCTATTAATTATAACCCCCGTTACTAATTTGGGATACGTTTTGGAATATCCTTTGACCTTTTTCCGAGATACTTGGTAATTATATTTTTTGATAAGTGACAACACTGATTGTCTAAATTCTGATGAAATCTTATGTTCGCTTGAAAATATCACATCATCTACATAGACGGTCATTGTTACATTGTTCTTGTCTGATAAAGACTGCAATTCATCAAACATTTTGTGATTAACCAAGTATGACAGGATTTGGCTTGTTGGCGCCCCGGAAATCAAATGGTTATAATATTTAACCCCTTTGTTAGCCAAGAAATCATAAACTTCCAACAGGTTGCTTTGGTTGAGCTTTTTAAGGTCAACGGTAGTTAAATTCGTCAATATCTCAGCAACATCAGGAGAGCAACACAAATCTTCAAAGAAAAAACGGTAGACTGTTTCTCTACTGATCGAGGGGAAAAAAGCAGTCAAATCAATTTTGTATAAATTCCGCTTACTCTTACCCAAATGGAGACGAGCATTATCAGAATATGATTTTCCCTTAATACCAGAAAAAACATTATCGGGCACTTGGATTTTTCCCAATAATGTTTTCATTCGTTTTTGCACAGTTTTCAATTCAGCCTGCGGGGGCTCAATGAGTCGAGGTTTTTTCGTTTTATCAATATAGGGACTAATCATTGAAACAACGCAGTCCTGTCTTAATAAATCACCGTTTTTAATACGTAGAACATATTTCAACATTTTTTTGGATTGAATTCCGTACAGTGGACAATCAGTATATTTCAAAAGGCATTACACCTCAATTCTTAAAATGTGCTGGTGTTAGCTGTTGACTACTTTACCGATTATCCAACGGACAAAATCGGGAAGTAGTTCAGGGCAGCAGCAGGATACAGCCAGTACGGCTACCGCAATCAACGCAACGATAATCACGCCGATTGCGACAGCGGAGGAATGAGAGCGAGTCTCATTCAGGGAAACCTTATTATTGTCACCGTTGGTATTGATGATGACAATATTCGGCTTGTCCGCTTTCTTCACGGAATTCACCTCCTTGTTATTATTGGCCCCAAAAACTGAGGGGACTTCCCGTCCGCCAATAACAAGGAGATACTGCAGCCTTATATCCTAATTCGCACCAGCACAAATCCGACTTCCCAAACAGTTTTGTCCTGTTCAGCTTAACACCCAATCACCATACACCGCCACAACGAGACACGCATACACACTGGCTACATGGACAGCTACTGTGTCGCCGTGTCCGTGTGTCACAGTGTCGGGGTGGACGGGTGCTAATGGCACTTCTGCCGGAAAAAATGCATCTATACCCGTAGGTACGACGCCGCCCGCTTTTTTATCGCGAGCCAAACGAAGTCTGATCTGACTGCTCGTACTGACAAGTTGCATTATACCACATCTGATGGAAAATGTAAAATAATAGATTGTAAATTCAACCATATAGGACTATGGCTATTTTAAAGCTTGCCATTCTGAAGACAGGACTGAAATAGTCTCAGAAATTGCGCCGCAGTAAACAAGACAAATCCCCTCTGGAGCAAGCTCCAGAGGGGATTTGGTCCGAGATGGGAGACTCGAACTCCCGGCCTGATGGTCCCAAACCACCCGCGCTACCAACTGCGCTAATCCCGGATATTCGATTTTTCTGCATGATACCATGCGAGGGAGGAAAAAGCAAGTTTTTCGTGTCTGTGGGCGGCGCTGTGGTCAAACTCAGTTTTGCGGGAGTTTTTCAACCGGGGAATTTCCGCCGCAAGCTACTGTCCCAAGAACTTCCGGGATCTCGCTTTCAGAGGAATGGATAGGTCATCTATCCTCCCAAAGCAGGCGCGCTACCAACTGCGCTACACCCGGATAATTTGATTTTCCTGTAAGGAGTCAGTGCTCTGCAGATAAAGACTGCTACTGTTTCATAGTATAATATAAACGAGAAAAGATTGCAAGTATTCTTTTCTTATGTTAAGATAGGGGACGACTTCCGACATGAGGTGACTGAGCTGTGAGAATGAGAAAAAAGCCCAATCTAATCCCACGGATGGACCGATGCCGGGACCGGATGATCCCAGATCCGGTGGAGCTGCGGGGACACTGGCGGGACCTGATGCCCCAGGCGCGGGAACTGCGGGTAGAGCTGGGATGCGGGAAGGGACGCTTTACCGCAGAGACCGCAGGGCTGGAGCCGGATGTCCTGTTCGTGGCGGTGGAGCGGGTGCCGGATGCCATGATCGTGGCGATGGAGCGGGTGGTGGAGAAAGGGCTGTCCAATGTCTTTTTTGTGGACGGGGATGCGGCTCGCCTGCGGGACTATTTTTCCCCGGGGGAGGCCGACCGGATCTACATCAATTTCTGCGACCCATGGCCCTCCAACAAGCACGCCCGGCGGCGGCTCACCCACGAGAACTTCTTGGTGCTGTACCGGGGGGTCCTGCGGGACGGGGGACAGATCCACTTCAAGACGGACAACCGGGAGCTGTTTGAGTACTCCCTGTTCCAATTCCCCAAAGCGGGCTATGAGCTGTCTGAGGTGACCCGGGACCTGCATGGGAACGGGGTCTGCGGGATCATGACGGATTATGAGGAGAAGTTCCATGATTTGGGGACGCCCATCAACCGCTGCGTGGGGACCAAACTGCACCTGGAGCAGGAGCCGAAGTTTCGGCCTATCGCCGGGCCCCGGGATCTGGCGCCGCAGGACGGCGGCAAGGTGCTGGCGGAGGACCGATAAAGAAAGAGCAGTACCGCGGCGGCCTTTTCCGCCGCGGTACTGCTTTCTGATAGACCGCTGTATGTCCGGCCTTACTGCCCCTGATAGAGCGGGTATTTCCCGGTCAGCTCCTTGACTTGGGCCCGCAGGCTGTCGATCTTGTCCTCAAAATCGGCCTGGGCGGCCTGACAGATCAGCCGGCCCACGGTCCGCATCTCTTCCTCCCGGAAGCCGCGGGAGGTAACGGCGGGGGTGCCCACCCGGATGCCGGAGGTGACGAAGGGCTTTTCCGGGTCATTGGGGATGGCGTTTTTATTGACAGTGATATATACCTCATCCAGACGATGCTCCATCTCCTTGCCGGTGAGATGGGCAGGGCGCAGGTCTACCAGCATCAGGTGGTTGTCCGTGCCGCCGGAGACCAGGTCCAGGCCGCCCTCCATAATGGACTCTGCCAGGACGGCAGCGTTTTTGACGATCTGCTGCTGATAGGCCTTAAATTCCGGCCGGAGTGCTTCGCCCAGCGCCACCGCCTTGGCGGCGATGATGTGCTCCAGGGGGCCGCCCTGGGAGCCGGGGAAGATGGCGGAGTTCAGCTTTTTGGCGATCTCCGGATCGTTGCACAGCAACATGCCGCCCCTGGGTCCGCGGAGGGTCTTGTGGGTGGTGGTGGAGACCACGTCGGCGTAGGGGATAGGGGATGGATGGAGCCCGGCGGCCACCAGGCCGGCGATGTGAGCCATGTCCACGAACAGGTAGGCCCCCACCTCGTGGGCGATCTCCGCGAAGCACTGGAAGTCAATGATACGGGGGTAAGCGGAGGCACCGGCGATGATCATTTTGGGGCGGTGACGTCTGGCCAGATCTCGAACCTGGTCATAGTCGATGCGGTGGGTCACGGGGTCTACGCCGTAGGCCACCATTTTGTACTGCTTCCCGGAGAAGTTGACGGGGGAGCCGTGGGTCAGGTGGCCGCCATTGTCCAGGCTCATGCCCAAGACGGTGTCGCCATACTGGCAGAGGGCTTGGTAGACAGCGTAGTTTGCCTGTGCGCCGGAATGGGGCTGTACATTGGCAAAGCCGGCGCCGAAGAGCTGCCTGGCCCGCTGGATGGCGATGTCCTCCACTACATCTACGCACTGGCAGCCGCCGTAATACCGTTTTCCGGGGTAGCCCTCCGCGTATTTGTTGGTGAGCACCGTACCGGCAGCGGCCAGCACGGCGGAGCTGACCACGTTCTCCGAGGCGATGAGTTCGATGTTCTGCTGCTGGCGGTCATATTCCGCCTGAATTGCCCTGCCGACCTCGGGGTCGGCGGCGGTGATGAAATCCATGGCTTCCTGGACCAATGGGAACACTCCTTTGTCAGTTGATGCCCGGCGGGGCCGGGGCCGTCTTCCCTATTATAGCAGATGGGGCGGAAATTACAATGAAAATAGGGAAGAAAGGGAGAGCTTGCTTTACAAGGACCGGGGTGCTGGTGTAAGATATGGGGGAAGAAGCCCCGATGTAAAGACCAGCAGGGGAGAGGCCGTCCTGACCTTTGGCCCCTCTGACTGGGAGCGGGAGTGAGGGGCGCAGGCCCCGGATATGACAGGACAGGCCTCGCCTAAAGGGCGGAGCGGTCCGAAAGGTGTGAGACAGGATGAAAACCATAGAAGAGATCTGGAGCATTGTCAATGGGCTGAAGGAGCTCTACCCGGATGGGGTCTGCTCTCTGGATTACAGAAAGGACTATGAGCTGCTGTTCTCGGTGCGTCTGGCGGCTCAGTGCACCGATGAGCGGGTGAACAAGGTGACACCGGCCCTCTATGCCCGCTTCCCTACCCTGGAGGCGCTGGCGGAGGCGGACATCGCGGAGGTGGAGAGGTACATCCACTCCACCGGCTTTTTCCGGGCCAAGGCGAAGGACATCGTGCTGGCCTCCCAGATGCTTCTGCGGGACTACGGAGGGCGGGTGCCGGACACCATGGAGGAGCTGCTGAAGCTGCCCGGGGTGGGCCGGAAGACGGCCAACCTGATCCTGGGGGACGTGTACCACACCCCGGGGGTGGTGGTGGCGGATACTCACTGCATCCGCATTTCCGGCCTTCTGGGCCTGACCGACGGCACCAAGGACCCGGGAAAGGTGGAGCAGCAGCTGCGGGCCATCCTGCCGCCGGAGGAGTCCAACGACTTCTGCCACCGGCTGGTGCTCCACGGGCGTGCTGTGTGCATCGCACGCCGTCCCCAGTGCCAGAGCTGCGTCCTGCGGCCCTGGTGTGACCACTTCGCAAAGAGCGGGCAGACAGCCCGGGGGACAGAAGGGAGAGAGCCAGCATGATCGCATACGGCGGATTCGGCATGGCCAACGCCATGTTCACCATTGTCCCCATTTTTATCGGGGTTGTCTTCGTGCTGATCCTGGCGGGCATTGCAGTCCAAGCGGTCCGTGGGGCCGCCCAGTGGAAGCGGAACAACGACGCCCCGGTGCTGACAGTGGAGGCGGAGGTGGCGGCCAAGCGCATGGACGTGCGCACCTACCGCCACGGGGGGACTGAGCACAGCAGGAGACATGCCTCCAGCCGGACCTATTACTACGCCACTTTTCAGGTGGAGAGCGGGGACCGGATGGAGCTGGAAGTGCCCGACATGGAGTACGGCCTTCTGGTGGAGGGGGACCGGGGGCGGCTGACCTTCCAGGGCACCCGCTTTCAGGGGTTCCGCCGCACATGAGTGGAGAGACCGAATGAGGGGAGAAGCGGACCAGTGGAAAAAGTGAATCGCTGGATCTTTTATGTTCTGGGAATGGTGGTCCTGGCGGTGGGGATCACCCTGAACACAAAGACGGGGCTGGGGGTATCTCCCATCATCTCAGTGGCCTACTGTGTGTCCCAGATCTTTGAGCTGAATTTCGGCGACATGACCTTTGTGCTCTACGGGATCTTTGTGGTGGTGCAGCTGTTTCTCCGGGAGCGGCGGGAGCGGCTGGCCACACTGGTGCAGTTTCCCCTGAGCCTGGTGTTCAGCCGGCTGCTGAATCTGTGCAGCGCCTGCATCCCCTATCAGGCGGCGGCCCACAGCCTGCCGGAAAATCTGGCGGTGCTGGCCCTGGCCATCGTGCTGACGGGGGTGGGGGTGGCCCTCACCGTCAACATGCAGCTGGTCCCCAACCCAGGGGACGGCATCGTCCAGGCGGTGGCCCAGAGGATGGGCCGGGATCAGGGCTTTGCCAAGAACGTATTTGATTTGGGCTGCGTGGCAGCAACGGTGTGCCTGGGCCTGCTGCTGACCGGGCGGATCGTGGGGATCGGCCTGGGCACTCTGCTGGCCATGGTGGGGGTTGGGCGGGTGATCGCCCTGGTAAACCATTGGACCAAAGCGGGCATGTGCCGGCTGGCCGGCGTAGCATAAACGGGAGGACAAGAAATGAGCGGAAAAGGATCAGAGGCCCGGCTGACCCACGGCGGGGACCCGCGCTTCCGGGAGCTGGTCCGGGCGATGGACCGGGAGTATGGGGAGCGGTTTGGGGCAGCGGCCCTGAAGTGCCGGAGCTGCCACGGCCTGGATGACATCCGGCAGGCCTGCCTGCTCCTGCGGGACGGGCAGGTGGTGGCCTGCGGTGCCTTCCGGGCGATGGAGGAGGGCACAGCGGAACTGAATTGGGTCTATGTCCGTCCAGAACACCGCCGCCGGGGGTGTGCCAGGCAGGTGGTGGAGGTGTTGGAGCTCCAGGCCCTGTTTCAGGGCTTTGGCCGCATGGTGATGGAGATAGGCCGGGATATCCCGGAAGCGATATCCCTTTACAGAAAAATGGGATACCGGGAGATCGAGCCTTTCACCATCTTTGCGGACAACAAGGACACCCTGTGCATGGAAAAGGAGCTGCTGTGAGCGGCGGGTCCAGGGGCGGGCGCCCCTGGAGGGAAAGGGAGTGTTGGAATGGCTTACCGGCCATTGGCAGATGAGATACGGCCCCAGACCCTGGATGAAGTGGTGGGGCAGAAACATATTTTAGGCAGGGAGGGCCTGCTCCGCCGGATCATCGAGGGGGGTGACATCCCCAACCTGATCTTTTATGGTCCCTCGGGTACCGGAAAGACCACGGTGGCCAACATCATCGCCCGGCGGACCAACCGGCCCCTGCACCGGCTGAACGCCACTACCGCGTCCATCAGTGACATCAAAGAGATCATCGCAGACATCGGGACCCTGATGGCCCCGGAAGGAGTTCTCCTTTACCTGGATGAGATCCAGTATTTCAACAAGAAGCAGCAGCAGTCCCTGCTGGAGTTCATGGAGAACGGCAAGATCACCCTCATTGCCTCCACCACGGAGAACCCCTTTTTCTACGTGTTCGGGGCAGTGCTCTCCCGGTCCACCGTGTTCGAGTTCAAGCCCATCACCGCGGAGGACGCCCTGCCCGCCATCGACCGAGGGGTGTCCATCCTGGAGGGGCGCCTGGGGGGCGGATTGATGCTGGAGGAGGGGGTGCGGGAGCACATTGCTGCCTCCTGCGGCGGTGACATCCGAAAGGCCATGAACGCCCTGGAGCTGCTGGCCTCGGCGGCGAAAAGGGAGCAAGGAAAATTCCTTGTCACTTTGTCAGACGCCCAGACGGCGGCCCAGAAGTCCGCTATGCGGTATGATCGGGAGGGGGACAATCACTTTGATATTGCCTCCGCCCTGATGAAATCTATGCGAGGTTCAGACCCGGATGCGGCGGTCCATTATCTGGCCCGGCTGCTGGAGGCGGGGGACCTGATCACGGCCATCCGCCGCATCCTCTGCTCTGCCAGTGAGGACATCGGCCTGGCCTATCCCCAGGCGGTGCCCATCGTAAAGGCCTGCGTGGACAGCGCCCTTCAGCTGGGGCTGCCTGAGGCAAGGCTGCCGCTGGCCCAGGCGGCCATCCTTCTGGCAACCGCTCCCAAGTCCAACACGGCCTGCATGGCCATTGACGCGGCTATGGCCGACGTGAAGGCAGGACTGGCGGGGGACATCCCACGGGAGCTCCAGAATGTCCATGCCGACTCGGCGGGGATGGAGCGGGAGCAGGGCTACCTCTACCCCCATAACTTCCCGGGCCACTGGGTGCGGCAGCAGTACCTGCCCAATGAGCTGAAAGACAGAAAATATTATCAGTACGGGGACAACAAGACAGAGCAGGCCGCCCGACGCTACTGGGAGGAGATCAAGAAATAGGAGACCGCCCCCAGCGGGCGCTGTTGAGGCCAAAGGCCCCGCGGGCGGATAGCATCCGCCCGCGGGGCCTTTACTGGAAAGGCAGGACCTTTGTCTGCCGGGAGAGTCAGCGGTCTGTCACCACCAGGGTCTGGATCTCGTTGGAGCCGGAGCCCCCGCTGAGGACATACAGGGTGTAGGTGGACCTGGGCGCCGCCTCCAGCTGGAGGGAGGCCAAGGCAGAGAAGGGGGGCGCCATCCCGATGAAGGCGGAGTCCATGGTTTCGATGTCCAGGTAGCTGGGCATGGGGAGAAGGTTGGTCTCCGCCAGATAGAACTGGTAGGTCCCGGGGCGGATCTGCTTGAAATAGGTGGTCTCCTTGAATTGCACGTCGGTATAGACCACCCGGCCGTCGGCCAGAAGGAGGTCCAGGGGCTGGCTGTTGTAGGCCAGGTTGCT
Source organism: Lawsonibacter asaccharolyticus (assembly GCA_003112755.1). Lineage (NCBI taxonomy): Bacteria > Bacillati > Bacillota > Clostridia > Eubacteriales > Oscillospiraceae > Lawsonibacter > Lawsonibacter asaccharolyticus. The sequence goes on from BFBT01000001.1 coordinate 2,833,286, forward strand.
CATCCGGAAGTTGGACAGAGCGCCGGTGGGGGGGCAGCACACATCGGAGATGGGGACCAGGTCCAGGCCGCCGGCGGTCTGGACCACTGCTACGGTGACAGGGGCGTTGTCCTGGAAGGGCAGGGTCTTTTGCAGGTAGATGTAGCCGTCCTGGCCCGACACGGTGACGGACCGGTATCCGGAAGCCATCCGGCGGTAAGAGGAGACTGCGGTGAACTCCAGAGAGCGAACCGCCAGCGTGCTGCCGATGAAGATGCGGAAGGGGGGATAGGAGCGGGCCGCGTTGAGAAAGCGGATGCTACTCCAACGGGGCCAGCCGGGGACCATGCCGATGCCGCCTCCTGGGGCCACGGGACCGCCCTCTCCCGGATTTGGGAGAGGGATCACCGGAGTACCCCCGATGTCGGGCGCCACAGGACCGCCCTCTCCGGGGTCAGGCAGGGGGATCACAGGGGTCTGGCCGCTGGAGGCACGGGACTGGGCGGCGTCAGGGGAGAAGGGTTCGGAAGAGAAGCAGTGGAAGGATTCCATATGAAGAGCCGAACAAGCTCGGCTTTCCTCCTTTCGGTTTGGGCTGCCCTATCCTATTCCGGGGACGGGAGAGGGGTGACAGGCGTGACCGCACCCTTTTTCCGGGAAAGGGGAGGGGAAGCTGGCCGAAAGGAGCACAGGCCGGACCTGGAGGGAAAGGATACCAGGAGAGGCGCTGAAAAGCGGAAACCGGCGGCTGCCTATGGGCAGCCGCCGGTTTTTCACATCGCGGGGTCGGAGGACTGGCGCTGATCCCGGTCCCGGCACTGCGTGCCCTGGGCCTGGGCGCCCTTGCTGTTCTTCTTCTGCCGGGCCTGCTTTTGGTCCTGCTGGCTGTTCTTAGGCATAAAATCTCACCTCAGCAGTAGTATTGCCTGGGAAAAGAGATCCATACCAGAAAAACAGACGAACTGCAAAAAAAACTCAGAAGGACTTCCGGTACAGCTCGTAGCCGATCTCTTTCAGGTAGTCGGGGACGTTGCGGACGGACATCCGGATGAACTCCTTGGTGGACTCATCCAGCTCCTGATAGGGCCGCATGTCTGGGTGGAGTTTCAGCTCGCTGTCCCGCTTGCCGTAGCGCCAGCCGTCAGCCCGCTTGTCTTTCATCCAGCGCTCGTGCTCCAGCTCAGAGAGCTGTTCCAACACTGGGCCGTAGAGATCCATGATGGTGTCCGCGGCCCCGGGAAGGACGGGGCGCAGGCCGATGCTCATGTTGAAAGACTCCAGCCGCTCCCCAAGATAGCGGATCTGGGAGCGGTGGCCCTCCTTGTAGAACTCGTCCAGGTCGCTCCAGTCCGCCATCTCCGGTTCCTGCCGCACCAGGGAGAGCTCCTTGGGGGTGGCACCCCGGGCCTGGGCGTCGGCCAGGTGCTTCTGGCGGTACTTCTCGTGGGCAGTGAAGGCGTACTGTTCCACCGCCTCCCCCATCATCTGCTCAAAGGACAGCTTGCGCATAAAGTCCTGGACATCCACATGGATGTCCAGCTGGGCAGCCAGGGGAAGGCAGGAGGGGGTGTACCGGCTTGCGCCAGCCAGCCGGCTCATACCCAGGATAAATTCAATGGACCGGGCCCCATGGCGGTACTCCGACACCCTCAGCAGAGCGCACAGCAGGCCCCGGGAGATGTCCACCCGTCCAGTATCCGGGTGGCAGATACCCTTCACGTTTTTCAGGATCAGGCTGCGCAGCAGCATAGCACGGCGGATGATGTGCTTTTTGTCGGTAACGCAGGTGGGGTTGGGGCCCTTGATGTCCAGGATGCCTTTGAGGCGGCTGACGAAATCGGGGCCCTTGATGGCCTGGAAGCGGTGCACGTCCTCCGGGGCCTGGGGAAGAAATTCCGAGAAGGAGGAGGCGGTGGCACCCGCAAAGACAAAGACCGCCCCCGGGATGGGCAGGGGGCTGCCGTCCAGGGTGTATTCCCCGTCCTGCATGGGGGCCAGGAAATACTTCAGCCAGCCCCGGGAGACCCCGCCCAGCTCGGAGTCAAACTCGTCGAAGAAGATCAGGGGGATCAGCCCGTCTTCATAGCGCAGAGCCTGATGGAGGGCGTGGAAGAGCTGGGGGACCGAGTCGTACTGGGACAGGTTCAGGGAGGTGATGCGGAACCTGCCCCGGCTCAGGGCGATCTGCTTGACGCCGAAGGACTTGCCGGAGCCAGGAGGTCCGAAGACGGCGATGGAGATTGGCTTGGGGGCGTCCTCCCCTGCGTCCCGGTGGTCATATGCATAGATGTACTCGTCCAGCAGGGTCTTGATGGCGTGGTAGTTCTCGATCTCCCCCAGGTCTACCGTAGACAGAACCCGGTAGCGGCAGACGGGGACATGGCGGAACAGGTGGTCCGTCCCCTCCAGCACGATGTTCTGGGCCACTGCCAGATAGCCCCCGGGCTGAGATTTGCAGAACTCGTCCAGGATGCAGAAGGGGTCGGAACCGGAGACCAGGGTCTTCAGGCTCCGGTCGGGCACCGCCACCCGGCAGACCTCACCGTCCTGCCGGCGCTGAGCCAGGCTGCACAGGACCTGATAGAGGTCGGAGGAGTCATCCAGGGTCCGCTTCTCGCTGCGGTTGGGGGTGAAGAGCAGGGACCAGTGCCAGTCCTCCCGGATGAGGGCGCCCTCCTCGTTGAGGAGGATCACCATGTCCTTCCGGCTGCGCAGGGCCCGCAGGGCATCATTTACCGCCAGCTGGAGGAGGAATTCATCCACGGTACGCTCGTAGGAGATCTCCCGGCTGATGGGGAAGTCCAGCTGGCGCAGGTGCTCCATGCGGAGCAGGGGCGTCTTGGAGGGGGAGAAGGCCTGGGCCAGCAGCAGGCCGGACTGATAGGGCTGATAGTAGGCTCTGGGTTTCATGGCGGGCTCCTTTCTGAGCGGGCCGGACTGGGACCCGGCGGCAGGTGTCTTTTCTCTATTGTAGACGCTTTTTCCGGCCTTGGCAAGAGCTGGGGATGGGAGATGAAAAGAGAAAAATGTCATACAAAGAACAATAATTGTCATACAAAAGAAAGAAATCCTTGACGTATAGGGCATCGGGTTGTAGAATAAACACAATGACATGCCCAAAAGACAGGCGGAGGTGAGGCATATGGAACCCATTTCCAGGGTCCCCATTGTCCAGCAGGTAGAGGAGAGGATCAGAGAGCTGATCCAGGAGGAGCAGTATCAGCCTGGGAAAAAGCTGCCGCCGGAGATGGAGCTGTGCCAGCGCCTGGGAGTGGGCCGTGGCACTGTGCGGGAGGCATTCCGGCTGCTCCAGGCCAAGGGTGTGGTGGAGATCAAGCCGGGACGGGGGGCCTTTGTGGCGGAGAACCCTGCAGAGCGGGATATCGGGGCCATCGACTGGCTGGTGGAGAACGAGCGGGAGCTGCGGGACTCCATCGAGATCCGCACAGCGCTGGAGCCTATGGCGGCCCGGCGGATGGCGGAGCGGTGCAACACCGAGGATATCCGCCGCCTGGAGAACATCCACCGCAGCTTCCTAAGCGCCATTCAGGAGGGGGACGCGGCTATGATCGGCCGCCTGGACGAGCAGTTCCACAGCGCCATTGTGGAGAGCAGCGGGAACGCACTGATGATCGAGATCAACAGCCATGTGTGCCAGGGAATGCAGACCTTCCGCAGCAAAACCTTCCAGGTGGAGCAGAACGTGAAGAACGCGGTCATGCCCCACAGCAATATTATGAACGCCATCCTGGCCCGGGATGCCGCCCAGGCGGAGCGGGAGATGCGGGCCCATCTGGACAAGGTCCAGGAGGATCTGACCCAGAACATCCATGCCCCGGGACACGAGACAAAATAATCGGAACTGCCCAGCCCGGCAGTTTGAGACCCCCAGCCGTACTGGTGCGGCTGGGGGATTTCTTCTGTGTCCCGGCAGAGAAGAGGACACGGTCCGGCTCAGGCAGCGGTGTTTTGGACGTGCCAGGAAGACGGGCAGGGTCCAGGGGAAAACCGGCTTTGTACAATATGTTGAGAAATTTGAGAAAAAGAGAGAGCAGAGCGGAAATTAGCACAAAAATGAGAGAGGAATTTTGTCGGCTTTTTCCATTGACATCTTAATACAGTCTTAATATACTATAGTCAGATGTCATACAATCGTCCGTCTGACGAAAGGGAGGACGGTGGTATGTAGCTTCGGACACAACGATAAGGAGGATCCTGTAATGAAAAAACTTGCTTCCCTTGTACTGGCCGGCGCCATGGCCTTTTCCCTGGCTGCCTGCGGAAACAACAGCACTCCTGCCGGCGGCAGCTCCGCCAATGCCGGCACCAGCACTCCAGCCGCCAGCACTCCCGCCTCCGGCGGCATCGAGCCCATTGAGCTGACCATCTATTCCCCCGGCAACGAGAACTCCGTCCCCACTAAGACAATCATTGAGTACGCCCGTCTGGTGAACGAGGCCTCTGACGGCGCCATCACCCTGGATGTCCACCACTCCAACGAGCTGGGCAGCGACGCCGAATCTATCGAGTCCACCCGCATGGGCACCATCGACCTGATCTTTGCCGGCACCTCCGGTTTTACCTCCTTCTATGAGAAAGCCAAGGTGCTGGACCTGCCCTTCCTGTTTGACAGCGCGGAGCAGGCCTATGAGGTGACCAACAGCGAGATCGGTGAGCAGATCTTCTCCGGCCTCGAGGAGTTCGGCCTGGTCTTCCTGTCCGAGGGCGATAACGGCATGCGCCACATCTCCACCACCAACCGGCCCGTCCACACCGCCGCCGACGTGCAGGGCCTGAAGATCCGCGTGCCTGAGAGCCAGCTGTACCTGGACGTGTGGCAGGCTCTGGGCGCCACCCCCGTGGCCCTGGCTCTGCCTGAGCTGGCCCTGGCCCTGTCCAATGGCACCGCCGAGGCCCAGGATAATGCCACCTATCACCTGGTCGCCAACGCCACTTATGACGACATCAAATACTTCTCCAACATCAACTACATGTGGATGGGCTGCACCATGGCCGCCAACGCCAACACCTGGAACGGCCTGGACCCCGCCGTACAGGAGATCCTGAAGGAACAGGCCAAGGCAGCTGCCAAGTACAGCTTTGACACCATCGCCGCCGACAACGAGACCGCCACCAAGACTCTGCAGGACGCCGGCGTGGAGTTCGACTTCGAGCCTGATGTCCAGTCCTTCAAGGACGCGCTGGGCGGCGACGCCTACTATGATCAGTATAAGGATGAGAGCTGGTACGACCAGGAGCTGCTGGACGCCATCCTGGCGGAGGTGCGCTGATCCAAACAAAATCTGCGCTGACAGCTGCATAGGCCCCTGCCTATGCAGCTGTCCTTTGTAGAGGGGAGAAATCGTATGAAATTGTGTAACAAGATATCCAAAGGGGTGGCCAAGGGCGCGGAAGTGATCTGCATGCTCACCATTGCGGCCCTGGTGCTGGTCATCGTGGTGGAGCTGCTCCGCCGTAACTTCCTGGGCCAGTCCTTTGGCGGGAACGTGCAGCTGTGCGGCATCCTCTTCCTGTGGATGGCCTTTATCGGTCTGATCCCCCTGTACCGGGACAGCGGCCTGATGCGCCTGGACTTCCTTGTCGCCCGCACCAAGGGCCCGGTGTACGAGGTGCTGTACTTCGCCAACAAGCTGTTCAGCCTGTTGCTGGGCGTGGTGATGGTCGTCGCCTTCGCCGCCCAGTATCCCTATGTCAGCACCCGCACCTATTCCACCTTCACTATCCCGGTGCCCTATACGGTGCAGTATTTCCCCATGTGCCTGGCTGGAGCCTATATGGCGCTGGAGTCTCTGCGGCAGATGGCGGAGCACGTGGCAGAAAAGGCCCGGGGCAGCCGGGCGCAGGTATAAGGGAGGGACACGGATATGGTAATTTTTCTGATAGCGTTTGTGCTCCTTCTGGTCATTGGTGTCCCTATCAGCATCTCCATCGGCGCCTCCGCCGTGCTGGGGTGCCTGTCTCTGGGGTATCCCTTGGTGGTCATCGGCCAGAAGATGGTCAGCGGCATCGACTCTTTCCTGCTGATCGCAGTGCCCCTGTTCATTCTGGCGGGCAACCTGATGAATGCAGGCAAGATCACGGAGAAGATCTTTGATACGGCCAAAGAGCTGGTGGGCTGGATCCCCGGCGGCCTGGGCCATGCCAACGTGGTGGCCAGCATCATTTTCGCCGGCATGTCCGGCTCCGCTGTGGCCGACGCCGGCGGCTTGGGCGCCATTGAGATGGAGGCCATGAAAAAGAACGGCTATGACGAGGACTTCGCCGGCGCCGTCACCGCGGCCTCCTCCGTCATCGGACCCATCTTCCCGCCCTCCATCCCCTTGATCATCTACGGAAGTGTGGCCAGCGTCAGTGTGGACCAGCTGTTCATGGGCGGCGTGGTGCCCGGCCTGCTGATGGGCGTACTGCTCATGGTGATGGTCCTTTACTTCGCCATCGTGCGCAGGTATGAGCGCCACCCCTTCCGCCTGCGGGCCCTGATCCGCCAGTTCCTGGGCTCCATCCCCGCCCTCATCACCCCGGTCATCATCCTGTGTGGCTTCGTGGTGGGCTGGTTCACCCCTACAGAGGCGTCTTCCATTGCGGTTATCTACTCCCTGCTGATCGCCCTCTTCCTCTACCGGACCCTGGACTGGAAGAGCTTCAAGAAGTGCCTGAAGGACTCCGCCATCTCCTCTGCCAACACCCTGTTCATCATCGGCACCTCTACCCTGTTCACCTACGTCATGGCAATGGAGGGCATCTCCCGCCAGTTCGCTGATGTGATCCTGGGCATCAGCAGCAATCCCAACGTGGTCCTGCTGGTCATCAACGTCCTGCTGCTCGTCCTGGGCATGGTGATGGAGCCCGGCGCCATCCTGACCCTGATGCTCCCTGTGCTGCTGCCCATTGCCAACGGCCTGGGGCTGGACCTGGTCCACTTCGGCGTTATGGTGGTACTCAACCTGATGATCGGTCAGGTGACCCCGCCCTTCGGCGTGTGCCTGTTCGTCATCTCCGACGTAAACAAGCTGAAGCTGGAACGGCTGTATCGATCCATCCTGCCCTTCCTGGTCCCCTTGATTTTAACGCTGATTCTGGTAACCTATATACCGGGGATCGTTACGGCCCTGCCAAACGCCCTGCTGAGCTGAGAACGTCCCCTGTTCCAAATCATCCAATTGTTAGAGAGGAGTACATCACATCATGAGCGATCAACTGTTCAGCGTAGAAAATAAGATCTGCATCGTCACCGGCGGCCTGGGACAGATCGGCAAGAATTTCGTCCAGGAGCTCTGGAAGCGGGGCGCCAGGGTGGCCGTGTGGGGCCGCACCGTCAACGACGAGCGCATCGCCAAGACCCTGGGGGAGGAGGCCCTGAAGACCTCCGCTCTGCGTTTTTACTCTGTGGACATCACTAAGAAGGAGGAGATGAACGCCGCCCTGGACGACATGGAAGCGGTCTGGGGGGACGCCCCTGATGTGCTGGTGAACAACGCCGGCATCGACACTCAGCCCTCTGCGCCTCCGGAGGTGTCCGGTCCCTTTGAGAACTTCCCGGAGGAGATTTTCCGGGAAGTAGTGGATGTGAACCTGGTAGGCACCTTCCTGGCCTGCCAGGCGGTGGGCGCCCGGATGGTCAAGGCGGGCAAGGGCGGCTCCATCATCAATGTGGGCTCCATCTATGGCATGCTCTCTCCCATCCAGGACATCTATGCCTATAAGAAGGAGATGACCGGCGTCCCCTTCATCAAGCCGGTGGCCTACTCTGCCGCCAAGTCCGGCATCTATAACCTGACCCGCTACCTGGCCACCTACTGGGGCAAGCAGGGCATCCGGGTCAACACCCTCACCCCCGCCGGCGTGTGGCGGGACACCCAGGACGAGATATTCCAGGCCAACTTCTGCGCCCGGATGCCCATGGGCCGCATGTCTCAGGAGAATGAGTACAATGGCGCCCTGATCTTCCTGGCCTCCCAGGCGTCCTCCTTTATGACGGGTTCCAATCTGGTGATCGACGGGGGCTGGACAGCATGGTAAACGTGAAGCCGGAGCAGTTCCAAAAGATCTGGTCGGCCCTCATCACCCCCACCAACGAGGACGAGAGCGTCAATTATGAGGCCCTGGAGCGCATCGTGGAGCTCCAGATCCAGGACGGCGCGGAGGGCTTCTACTGCTGCGGGTCCTCGGGGGAGGGGCTGCTGCTCACCCTGGAGGAGCGCAAGCAGGTGCTGGAGCACGTGCTCAAGGCGGCGGACGGGCGGGTGCCCGTTATCTCCCATGTAGGCACCATCCGCACCCGGGATGTGGTGGACCTGGCGCGGCACGCCATGTCCGCCGGGGCCCTGGCGGTGTCCATGATCCCGCCCTACTACTATAAGTTTTCCATGGACGAGATCATGGGCTACTACGAGGACGTGATCCGGGCCATCCCCGATGTGCCCGCCATCGTCTATAACATTCCCCAGTTCACCGGAGTGGAGTTCAGCAAGGAAAACGCGGGACGGCTGCTGTCCAACGAGAACATCGTAGGCATCAAGCACACCTCCACCAACCTGTACAGCCTGGAGCGGATGGGGCAGGCATTCCCTGGCAAGGCCCTGATCAACGGCTTTGACGAGCAGCTGCTGGGAGCTCTGGCTATGGGCTCCTGCGCCACCATCGGCACCACGGTCAACCTGTTTGCCCCCCTGTTCCACCGGGTGCGGGACGCCTTTGACCGGGGGGACATGGCCCAGGCCTACCGCTGGCAGCACGCCATCAACCTCCGGGTGGAGGAGACGGTGAAGCTGGGCATTTTCAACGCCATGAAATACGGCTGGACCCTGCGGGGGGTGGACTGCGGCTTCTGCCGCGCCCCCTTCCGGCCCCTGGACGGAGCGGCCAGGGAGAAGATGGCCCAGCTGATGGCCCTGCCCCTGGAGCCGGTATGAGCTTCCGGCCCGTCAGATTCGTATCCTGATCGAAAAGAGAGAGACAGCGCCCGCCGCGGCTCCAGGCCGCGACGGGCGCACAGCATTGAGGCAGCCGGACCCGCATCCCGGGAGCATGGGGGAGAAAAGTCCTTTCAGGCCGTGGAAAGAAAAGATTTTTGTGGCATCCAGGGAGATCTTGTGGTAAAATGGGGCCGGTCATTCGGTCTGGGGCTCCGGACCCAGGCTTCTGAAAAGAAAGGAAATCCCAGATGATGATGAAACGATCCATATCCCTGGTCACCGCACTCTGTCTGCTGTCCCTCTGCGCCTGCGCCGCTCCTGGCGGAAGGGCGGTGTCCCCCGCGTCGGCGGACGGGGAGATGGGGAGCTCTGTGAGCTTCACGGACAGCTTGGGCAGTACCATTACCCTGGAGGAAGCGCCCCAGCGGGTGGCAGCCCTGATCGGCAGCTACGCGGAGACCTGGGTCCTGGCAGGAGGGGAGGACACGCTGGCAGCGGTGACCCAGGACGCCTACGATGAGCGGGGGCTGGAGCTGGGGGAGGATGTGACCAACGTGGGCTCCAACCAGACCCCGGAGCTGGAGGCGCTTTTCGCCGCCCAGCCTGACCTGGTGCTCCTGACTCCCGATCTGGACGGCCAGCTGGCGCTGGCGGAGCCCCTGGCTGCGGCCGGCATTCCCGCCGCTTGGTTCAAGGTGGAGTCCTTCTCCGACTACCTCTCCATGCTGGAGATCTGCACCCGTCTGACGGGGCGGGATGACCTGTATCAGGCCAACGGGCTGGATATCCAGGCAGAGATCGACCGGGCGCTTGCCCGTGTCCCGGAGGGAGAGCACCCCACGGTCCTGCTGCTGCGGGCCTACTCCACTGGCGTCCGGGCCAAGAACAGCGACAATATCACCGGCGTGATGCTGAAGGATCTGGGCTGTATCAACATCGCGGACAGCGACAGCGGACTGCTGGAGGAGATCCAGATGGAGTCCATCCTGGCGGCGGACCCGGACCATATCTTCGTGACCACCATGGGCTCCAGCACGGAGAAGGCGCTGGACAGCCTGACGGAGCTGTTCCACAGCGATCCGGCTTGGGAGTCCCTTGCGGCGGTGAAAGAGGGGCGGGTCCATATCCTGGACAAGGCCCTGTTCCACTACAAGCCTAATGCGCGATGGGGAGAGAGCTATGAAGTCCTTGCCGACATCCTATACGGCGGCGCGTAAGTGGGGGATCATCCTCCTGCTGGCTCTGGCCAGTCTGGGGGCGGCTCTGCTGAGCATGAGCTTCGGCTCCACCCAAGTCCCGTTTTCAGAGATCCTGACCGCCTTGATGGGCGGTGAGACCCAGGCATACAATATCGTGGTCTATGCCCGCCTGCCCCGCACCCTGGCGGCCCTGCTGTGCGGCAGTGCCCTGGCGGTGGGCGGGGTCATCATCCAGGGAGTGCTGGGCAACCCCCTGGCGGGGCCCAATATCATCGGGGTGAATGCCGGCGCAGGCCTGGGGGCAGTCCTCTGCACCGCCCTGATTCCGACCTCTATGACGGCGGTCCCGGTGGCAGCTTTCCTGGGGGCGCTGGGGGCGTGTATGCTGGTGTACACCCTGGCCCGGAGGACCGGGGCCAGCCGCATCACCCTGGTGCTGGCCGGGGTGGCCATCAGCAGCATGCTCTCCGCCGCCATCGACGCGGTCTCCATCCTGTTCCCGGAGGCCGCCCTGGGGGCAGGCAGCTTTATGGTGGGCCGGCTGTCTGGGGTGACAGTGGCCGCCCTGAAGGTGCCGGCCCTGCTCTCCCTCCTGGCCGGGGCGGGGGCCTTTGCCATGAGCTATGAGCTGGACCTGCTCACCCTGGGGGATGAGGTGGCCCAGTCCCTGGGGCTGTCTGCCCGGGCGGCCCGGAACCTCCTGCTTACCCTGGCGGCGGTGCTGTGCGGCGCGGCGGTGAGCTTTGCCGGGCTGGTGGGCTTCGTGGGCCTGCTGGTGCCCCACGCGGCCCGCTTCCTGGTAGGGGGGGAACACAAGTACCTGCTGGTTGCCTCCCTGTTCCTGGGGGCGGCGCTGGTGACAGTGTGTGACCTGGCGGCCCGGGTGCTGTTCGTCCCCTTTGAGCTGCCAGTGGGCATCCTGCTCTCCCTGATGGGCGGCCCCTTCTTTCTGTGGCTGCTGTTCCGGCAGAGGGGAGGGCGGCGGACATGATGGAGCTATGCCATATCACGGCGGGCTACGGCGGCCCGCCGGTACTGAGGGACGTATCCCTGGTCTTTGAGCCGGGGAAGGTCACCGTCCTGGCCGGGCCTAATGGCTGTGGAAAATCCACTCTCCTGCGGGTGGCGGCCCGGCTGATGGCACCGGAACGGGGAGAGGTAAGGATAGAGGGGCAGGACGTGTCCCGGCTCTCCGCCAAGCAGTTTGCCCGGTTGGCGGCGCTGCTTCCCCAGAGCCGGCCGCTGCCCGGCATCACGGCGGGGAGCCTGGTCCTCCACGGGCGCTTCCCCTATCTGGGCTATCCCCGCCGCTACTCCAGGGAGGACCGGGAGGCGGCCCACCAAGCCATGGAGCGCACCGGTGTGGCCGGGCTGGAGGGGGTGCCCATGGCCCACCTCTCCGGTGGACAGAGACAGAAGGTTTATCTGGCCATGGCGCTGGCCCAGGACACCCCGGTGCTGCTGCTGGACGAGCCCACCACCTTTCTGGATATCGCCCACCAGCTGGAGCTGGCGGAGACCGCCCGGACGTTGGCGGAGGAGGGAAAAGCGGTGGTCATGGTCCTCCATGACCTGAACCTGGCCCTGAGCTGCGCACACCGGGTGGCGGTGCTGGAGGAGGGACAGCTGCGGCGGGTGGGTGCGCCGGAGGAGATCTACGCCTCCGGCGTGCTGGAGAAGGTATTCCAGGTCCGGGCCCACAGCGTGGAGACGGCGAAGGGGGAGCGGCAGTACCTCTTCAGCCGGCTGTGAGAGCGGAGGGGGGCCACCCTGCCCGTTTCCTTGTATGATAAAAAGAGCCGTCCCCCTGAGATAGGGGAACGGCTCTTTTATGCTGATCAGCGGATCAGCCGGCTTGAGAGGGAGCCGCTGGAAGCCGCCCTATGAGAATAGCGGTGCCTGCTCCGGCGGGGAGGAGCCGTTCAGTTGTCGTCCTGGAGGGCATCGTAGTCCGTCTCACCGGTCCGGACCTTGACCACGTTTTCTACGTTGTACAGGAAGATCTTTCCGTCCCCCTGATTGCCAGTGCGGAGGGCTTTTTCCGCCGCAGCCACCACCAGGGCGGGGTCCACCCTGGACACCACGATGTCCACCTGAATCTTAGGAAGCAGGTTCATGCTCATTTTGACGCCCCTGTACTGCCCCACCTTGCCCAGCTGGGTGCCGCACCCCATCACGTTGCTCACCGTCATGCCGGTGACGCCGATGGCCGCCATGGTGTCCTTCAGGATGGAGAAGCGCTCCTCCCGACAGATGATGGTCACCTTGGTCAGCTTCCGGCCGGAGGGGTCAGGCGCAGGCCGGGATTCCAGCGCGGCCGGCACAAGTCCGGAGAGGTCCACCGGTCCGCCGGCCCCTTCTCCGCCTAGGGCGCTGGGGGCTGCGGGGCGGAAGTCGGCGTAGGCGGAGGCCAGGGCGTGCTCTGTGATGTCCAGGCCGATGATCTCATCCTCGGCGGATACCCGCAGACCGATGGTCTTGTCGATGAACTTGAACACCAGGAACATGGATACAGAGGCATAGGCGGCGATGGCAGCTACACCCATGCACTGCACCCCCAGGTGGTAGAGACCGCCGCCGTAGAGCAGCCCGCTGGAGGTGTTGAACAGGCCGTCCGCCAGGGTGCCCCAGATGCCGTTGGCACAGTGGACCGCTACAGCACCCACCGGGTCGTCCACATGGAGCTTGAAGTCCAGCAGCTCCACCACCAGCACCACCAGGATGCCATCGACTGCGCCGATGAGGATCGCGCCCAAGGCGTCTACCGTGGCACAGGGGGCGGTGATGCCCACCAGGCCAGCCAGAGAGGCGTTCAGACACATGGAGACGTCCGGCTTGCCGCTGCGCACCCAGGTGAAGACCATGCAGGTGAAGGTGGCCACGGCGGGGGCAAGGGTGGTGTTGCCCAGGATCTGGGCTAGCTGGGCGGCATCTGCGGCGGCGGCGCCGTTGAAGCCGTACCAGCAGAACCAGAGGATGAAGCACCCCAGCGCGCCCATGGTCAGGGAGTGCCCGGGGATGGCGTTGACCTGGATGCGGCCGTCCTTTTCCCGGGTGTACTTACCGATCCGGGGGCCCAGCATCCACGCGCCGATAAGGGCAGCCAGTCCGCCCACCATGTGGATCACAGAGGAGCCGGCGAAGTCCACGTAGCCGAACTGGACCAGCCAGCCCTGGCTGTTCCAGACCCACCCGGCCTCGATGGGGTAGACCACCGCGCTGATGACGCCGGAGTACACGCAGTAGGCCAGGAATTTGGTGCGCTCCGCCATGGCGCCGGAGACGATGGTGGCCGCTGTGGCGCAGAACACCAGATGGAAAAAGAAGTTAGACCAGCCGAAGGCATAGAAGTTCGTAAACATCTGATACTCCGGCATGCCGATCAGGCCGAAGAAATAGTTCTCACTGTTCATGATGCCGTAGCCCAGCAGGATGAAGACCACCGTTCCGATGCAGAAATCCATTAGGTTCTTCATGATGATGTTGCCTGCGTTTTTTGCCCGGGTAAATCCTGTTTCAACCATTGCGAATCCGCACTGCATGAAAAAGACCAGGATTGCGCCCATGAGATACCATACCGATAAATCCATCTTCTCTCGCTCCTTTTTACACAAGGGCGTGCGGTCCGGCACCTTCGCCGTCCCGCACGCCCTTGTGCGTTTGATTTTGGTTCCTCTGCTGCAGCAAAAGAAGCAGGCGCCGCCGGGTCTGATCCCGACAGCGCCTTTGCTTGAGTGTGAGTTTATACCTCCGGTTTTCTCCTGTCAAGATGCAGGAAAAAAGTTTGTGGGAGCCAATCAAAATGCAGGGAGACAGGGCAGACCCTCTTTTCCAAGTTCAACAAATTTTTTGCGTGCCAGAGTCAGAAGGAGAGGGAAGCGTTTCTCAAAAAATAGAAAAGAAAAAGTTGAATATAAAAATTGCATAAAATAGGAGGGTGCTCCTGAGAATGGCCATATATTTGCAATAAATATAAAATATAATTTCAAAAAATATTGACTTTCACGAAGTAGTGTACTATACTTTCGCCCATAGCTGAAAACAGAGGGCCTTATGTCTCTGATAGAGACATAATTTCGAGATGCCTAAACTTGAAAGAAGGATGTGAAGTTCCTGCAAAATGACTAGGCTTGGGACGGGAGCCCTGCGGTGAAAGACGGCTATGTGCGTATGGGAGAGACAGCGCAGTCTCGCGGCGGCAGTCCGGGAGTTTGACTGCCGTATTTTTGTAAGCTGACCTGGAAAGGAGAAATCGAGATGAACAGAGAAGGCTATCAGCAGCGCGGCTTGTATGACCCGGCGTTTGAGCACGATGCCTGCGGCATCGGAGCCGTGGTGGACATCAAGGGCCGCCAGAGCTATGAGACGGTGGACAGTGCGCTGAAAATCGTGGAGAAGCTGGAGCATCGAGCGGGAAAGGACGCTGAGGGAAAGACGGGTGACGGCGTGGGCATCCTCCTCCAGATCTCCCACCAGTTTTTTCAGAAGGCGGCCACGGAGTGCGGCATCCAGCTGGGGGAGGCGCGGGACTATGGCGTAGGTATGTTTTTCTTTCCCCAGGACACTCTCAGGCGCAATCAGGCTAAGAAGATGTTCGAGGTCATTGTGGCCAAGGAAGGCATGGAATTTCTGGGCTGGCGGAAGGTGCCTGTCTGCCCAGAGGTGCTGGGCCAGAAGGCACTGTCCAAGATGCCCAACATCCAGCAGGCCTTCGTGAAGCGGCCGGGGGATGCGGCCCGGGGACTGGAGTTCGACCGCAGGCTGTATGTGGCCCGCCGAGTCTTTGAGCAGTCCAACGACAACACCTATGTCCCCTCCCTGTCCAGCCGGACAGTGGTATATAAGGGGATGTTCCTGGTGGGGGAACTGCGGAAGTTCTACCTGGACCTGCAGAGTCGGGACTACCACAGCGCCATCGCATGCGTTCACTCCCGCTTCTCCACCAACACCAATCCCTCCTGGGAGCGGGCCCACCCTAACCGCCTGATCCTCCACAACGGCGAGATCAACACCATCCGGGGCAACGCAGACCGGATGCTGGCCCGGGAGGAGACCATGTCCAACCCGGTGATCGACGACGCCCTGGACAAGATCTACCCTGTGGTCAACGGGGCCGGGTCCGACTCGGCCATGCTGGACAACACCCTGGAGTTCCTGGTCATGAGCGGCATGGACCTGCCCCTCGCGGTGATGGTCACCATCCCGGAGCCCTGGACCAAGGACGGCAGTATCAGCCGGGCCAAGCGGGACCTGTACCAGTATTACGCCATCATGATGGAGCCCTGGGATGGTCCGGCCTCCATCCTGTTCTCCGACGGCGACGCCATGGGAGCGGTGCTGGACCGGAACGGGCTGCGCCCCTCCCGGTACTATATCACTGACGATGGTAAGCTGATCCTCTCCTCCGAGGTCGGTGCCCTGGACCTGGACCCCAGGAAGATCGTGAAGAAATCCCGGCTGGAGCCGGGGAAGATGCTGCTGGTGGATACAGTCCAGGGGCGTATCATTGATGACGCGGAGCTGAAGGAGACCTACGCCGCCCGCCAGCCCTACGGCGAGTGGCTGGACCGGGGCCTCATCCGGCTGAAGGACCTGCCGGTCCCTAACAAAAAGGTGCCCGGCTACTCCCAGGAGGAGCTGACCCGGCTGGAGAAGGCCTTCGGTTATACCTATGAGGATGTGAAAAACACCATCCTCCCTATGGCACGCACCGGGGCGGAGCCCACCGCCGCCATGGGGGTGGACATCCCCCTGGCGGTCCTCTCCGACCACGAACAGCCCCTGTTCAACTACTTCAAGCAGCTCTTCGCCCAGGTGACCAATCCCCCCATCGACGCCATCCGGGAGGAGGTGGTCACCGACACTACCGTCTATCTGGGCAACGACGGCAACCTGCTGGAGGAGCGGGCGGACAACGCTCACGCCCTTCAGGTGGGCAACCCTATCCTCACCTCGGTAGACCTGATGAAGATCCGGGGCATGAAGCAGCCCGGCTTCCAGGTGGAGACCGTCTCCATCCTATACTACAAGAACACCCCTCTGAAGCGGGCGCTGGACCACCTGTTCGTTGCGGTGGACCGGGCCTACCGCAACGGGGCTAACATCGTCATCCTCTCCGACCGGGGGGTGGACGAGAACCATGTGGCCATCCCGTCCCTGCTGGCTGTCTCAGCCGTGGAGCGATACCTGATCCGCACCAAGAAGTGCACCGCCGTGTCCATCGTACTGGAGTCAGCGGAACCCCGGGACGTGAACCACTTCGCCACGCTGCTGGGCTACGGTGCCCGGGCGGTGAACCCCTATCTGGCCCATGCGGCCATCGGCTCCCTCATTGACCAAGGTCTGCTGGACAAGGATTACCACACCGCGGTGAAGGACTATAACCAGGCCATCCTCAGCGGCATCGTGAAGATCGCCTCCAAGATGGGTATCTCTACCATCCAGTCCTACCAGTCTGCCCAGATCTTCGAGGCAGTGGGCATTGACCGGGTGGTGGTGGACGAGTATTTCACTGGTACCCTCAGCCGGGTGGGGGGCGTGGGTCTGAAGGAGATCGCTCAACTGGTGGATGACCACCACAGCCGGGCCTTCGACCCCCTGGGCCTGGGCGGCGACCCTACCCTGGACAGCCGGGGCGAGCACAAGGCCCGCGCTGGTCAGGAGGACCACATGTACAGCCCCCAGGTCATCCATCTCCTCCAGGAGGCCACCCGCAGGGGGGACTACAAACTCTTCAAGGAGTACACGGCCCTGGTGGACGACGCCTCCAAGCCCCACACCCTCCGCGGCCTGATGGAGATGCAGTATCTGGACACCCCGATTCCCTTGGACGAGGTGGAGAGCGTGGACTCCATCGTTAAGAGGTTTAAGACCGGGGCTATGTCCTTCGGCTCCATCTCCGCTGAGGCCCACGAGTGCATGGCGGTGGCCATGAACACCCTGGGGGGCAAATCCAACTGCGGGGAGGGCGGCGAAGACCCCGCCCGCTTCGGCACCCTGAAAAATTCCGCCATCAAACAGGTGGCCTCCGGCCGCTTCGGCGTGACCAGCGAGTATCTGGTGTCAGCCCAAGATCTCCAGATCAAGATGGCTCAGGGGGCCAAGCCCGGCGAGGGCGGCCACCTGCCGGGGAAGAAGATCACGCCGGAGGTGGCCAGGACCCGCCATTCCACACCGGGCGTCACCTTGATATCCCCGCCGCCCCACCACGACATCTACTCCATCGAGGATCTAGCCCAGCTGATCTACGACCTGAAGAATGCCAACCGGCAAGCCCGCATCTCTGTGAAGCTGTGCGCCGAGCCGGGAGTTGGCACCATTGCCTCCGGCGTGGCCAAGGCCGGGGCTCAGGTAGTACTGATCTGCGGCTATGACGGGGGCACCGGTGCCGCCCCCCGCAGTTCCATCCATTCTGCCGGTGTGCCTTGGGAGCTGGGGGTGGCCGAGACCCACCAGACCCTGATCATGAACGGCCTGCGCTCCCGGGTCATCGTAGAGACCGACGGCAAGCTGATGAGCGGCCGGGACGTGGCCATCGCCTGCATGCTGGGGGCGGAGGAGTTCGGCTTTGCCACCGCCCCCCTGGTCACCATGGGCTGCTGCATGATGCGGGTATGCAACCTGGGCACCTGCCCGGCAGGGATCGCCACCCAGGACCCGGAGCTGCGGCGGCGCTTCACCGGAAAACCGGAGTATGTGATGAATTTCATGCGCTTCGTGGCCCAGGAGCTGCGGGAGCACATGGCCTGCCTGGGGGTGCGTACCGTGGACGAGCTGGTGGGCCGCACCGACTTGCTGAAGGTGCGGGAGCACGCCGTCAACGAGCGGGCCGCCACGGTGGACCTGTCCGCCATTCTGGATAACCCGTTTGAAGGGGCGCAGGTCAAGCGCCATTTCGACCCCGCGGACGCCTATGACTTCCAGCTGGAGAAGACGGTGGACATGAGGGTCCTGCTGAAGAAGATGAAGGGGGCGCTGGAGAAGGGGGAGAAGCGGACGGTGAACGTCCCCGTCACCAGTACCGACCGGACTCTGGGGACCATTTTCGGTTCCGATATCACCAGGCTCCACGGCAGCAGCCTGCCCGACGACACCTTCACTGTCAAGTGTACCGGCGGCGGTGGGCAGTCCTTCGGTGCCTTCATTCCCAAAGGGCTCACCCTGGAGCTGGAAGGGGACTGCAACGACTATATGGGCAAGGGCCTCTCCGGCGGAAAGATCATCGTCTATCCCCCCAAAGGGTCCCCCTTCAAACCGGAAGAGAACATCATCATCGGCAATGTGGCCCTCTACGGGGCTACCAGCGGCAAGGCATTCATCAACGGCATGGCAGGGGAGCGATTCGCCGTGCGCAACTCCGGCGCCTGCGCGGTGGTGGAGGGCGTGGGCGACCACGGCTGCGAATACATGACCGGCGGCCGGGTGGTGGTGCTGGGACCTACCGGCAAGAACTTCGCGGCGGGCATGTCCGGCGGCATCGCCTATGTGTGGGATGAGGACCGGGACCTGTACCTGCGGCTGAACAAGGCGCTGGTCACAGTGGACCCGGTGACGGAGCGGCAGGACATCCAAGAGATCCGGACCATGCTCACCGAGCATGTGGAGGCCACCGGCTCCCCTAAGGCCCGGGAGATCTTGGACCACCTGGAGGAGAAGGCAGCCTGTTTCAAGAAGATTCTGCCTCGGGACTACGACAGAATGCTGCGCACCATCGCGGAATTTGAGGCCCAGGGCCTGAGCCACGAACAGGCTGAGGTGGAGGCATTCAGTGCCAGCACCAAGGAATAAGGGGGAGAAAGTGTTATGGGAAAGATCACTGGATTTCTGGAATATGACCGGCAGACTGATCCGGCGGAGCAGCCACTGGACCGCATCGAGCATTGGAAGGAGTTCCACCCCCGCCTGTCCGAGGCGGACCGCCGCCAGCAGGGGGCCCGGTGCATGGAGTGCGGTGTGCCCTTCTGCCAGTCCGGCGCCACCCTGGGCGGGATGACTTCCGGCTGCCCCCTGCACAACTTGGTGCCGGAGTGGAACGACCTGCTCTACACGGGGAACCTGCCCCAGGCGCTGGAGCGGCTGCTGAAGACCAACAATTTTCCTGAGTTTACAGGGCGGGTGTGTCCCGCCCTGTGCGAGGCCGCCTGCACCTGCGGCCTCCACGGCGACCCGGTCACCGTCCGGGAGAACGAGCTGGGCATCATCGAGGCAGCATTCGAGCGGGGCTTGGTCCAGCCTCGGCCGCCCAGAGTGCGCAGCGGCAAGCGGGTGGCGGTGGTGGGCTCCGGCCCCGCCGGACTGTCGGCGGCGGACCAGCTCAACCGCCGGGGCCACAGCGTCACCGTCTTTGAGCGGGACGACCGGGTGGGCGGACTGTTGATGTACGGCATCCCCAACATGAAGCTGGAGAAGAAGTATGTCATGCGCCGGGTGGAGCTGATGCGGGAGGAGGGCGTGTGTTTCGTCACCGGCGTAGATGTGGGCCGGGACAAGAGTGCCCAGGAGCTGCTGGACGAGTTTGATGCGGTGATCCTGTGTACCGGGGCCAAGGAGCCCCGAGATCTGGCGGTGCCCGGCCGGGAGGCCGGCGGGGTCCATTTCGCGGTGGACTATCTGGCCGCCACCACCCGCAGCCTGCTCAACTCCAAGCTGAAGGACGGCACTTATCTCAGCGCCGCAGGCAAGGACGTGGTGGTGGTAGGCGGCGGCGACACGGGCAACGACTGTGTGGGAACGGCACTGCGTCATGGCTGCCGTTCGGTGGTGCAGCTGGAGATGATGCCCAGGCTGCCCGACCAGCGGGCCGACGATAATCGCTGGCCGGAGTGGCCCCGGGTGTGTAAGACCGACTACGGCCAGGAGGAGGCCGTCGCCGTCTTCGGGCGGGACCCCCGGATCTATCAGACCACGGTGAAGGAACTGCTGACCGACAGCGAGGGGAACCTCCGGGCGGTGAAGGTGGTCCGGCTGGAGGCGGGGACGGACAAGAAGACAGGGCGCACTGTGATGCACGAGGTAGCAGGCTCGGAGGAGGAACTGCCCTGCCAGCTGCTGCTCATCGCCGCCGGCTTCCTGGGCCCCCAGGCCTATGTTGCCGAGACCTTTGGATTGGAGCGCACCCCTCGCTCCTGTGTCAGCACCGCCCCCGGCGGATACGCCACCAATGTGCCCAAGGTGTTCGCCGCCGGAGACATGCGCAGGGGCCAGTCCCTGGTGGTCTGGGCCATCCAGGAAGGGCGCGCCGCCGCCCACGAGGTGGACACCTTTCTGATGGGGTACAGCAATTAAAAGCCTGACCGCAGGCGCGGTCAGCTGGGTGCCAGGGCGAGCACCCTGGCGCAGGTACGGCTCTGCCGGCCTGAGCATCTGGATCCCAGAAGGATGAGCCGCCCAGAGACGGCGGGATAAAAAACGAAAGACACGCTTTTCAGCGTGTCTTTCGTTTTCAACAGCAGCTCTGAAAAAGATGCAGTGGCTGTCGGTCTGTATCAAAATCCAAATAGAAGCCCGGCGGAGCGGATTCGATTTGAAAAGGAAGAGCAAGGGGGCGGGAGGATGACGTCTTTTTTGCCTCAGGCATAAAAAGACGTGGTCACAAAGCGAACTTTGCCACCACGTGGAAAGGACGGTCAAAACCGATATTTTTACGAGGGCAAAAACAGCCGCCCACAGGGCGGACCCAAGCCGGAGCCCAACGCAGCGGGTCCGGTTTGGAAGCGAGAAGCGGCAGAATAAGCGAGCGATGAGCTTTACAATGAAATGAAAAAGCTCGTCGCAAGTGATATGTCGCTTGCGACGAGCTGGTACGGGTAGTGGGAGTCGAACCCACACGGTTGCCCACTGGAACCTAAATCCAGCGCGTCTGCCAATTCCGCCATACCCGCGCGACCACGTCTATCATAAAGGATTGTAGGAAAAAAGTCAATGGGCATTGCGGAGAAGGGGACGCCCCGGAAAAGGGCGCCCCCAGGCAGAAGATTTTGGAATGGGGAAGATGGCTCACTCTCCAGGGGAATGGCGGTGCAGGGCGGCGGTCAGCAGGACCACGCCCGCAGCCAGGAGCCCGGATTGGACCAGGCACATGCCCCCGGGCAGGGAAAAAGCCGGGTCCAGTGTCCCCAGGGACAGGGGGTACTGGGAGAAGAACCGGCCGTTCCACAGGGAGAGCAGCTCGGGAAGGGGGAGGAGCTGGAGCAGGAAGGGCAGGGGCATCCACAGGTAGACGAGCCAGGGGCGCAGGCGGCCCAGCAGCCAGCCGCTGCCCAGGGCAAAGACCAGAGCTGGTATCAAGGATATGGCGGCGGGAAGGAACAGACTGCCCCAGCTGTACCACCGAAACATGCGGGCATAAAAGACAGCGGACAGCAACAGGACGGCGAGGGACTGGAGGACGGTGCCGGTCAGTGCCGCCCCCAGCCGGGCCAGAGCGTATTGCCAGGGCCGCACAGGGGTGGCGGCGGTGAGGACTGCGGCCCGCCGCTCCGCCCCTGAAGTGAAAAAGGTGAGAAAGAACAGCACACCGATCCACAGCAGGGGGAGCAGGCGGCTGAGGTAATCCCCGAAGGTCCAGGGGGAGAAGGGGGCAGTGTGGGACACCCCCAGAATGGAGGCGCCGGTGAGTACCTGCCAGCCGTAGAACAGGGTCACGGCCAGAATGCCGAAAAAGAACTTGTTCCACAGCAAGCGCTTACACTCATATCGAAATATCTTGACCAAGGTCCAGCTCCTCCTCTGTCAGCCCGCAGGCGTCTAAAAATTCTTGATAGGTGAGATAGGGATAGCTCCAATCGAGCTCACGGTTGAACAGGCCGCGCAGGATCTCATCCATGGCCGCCTCACCCCCTACCAGCTTTTCTGCCCTCAAAATTTTCAGGGGCATCTCGCAGTACTGCCGCATGCCGGTCAGGCTGTTGGTGATGGCCAGCTGCTCCTCCTCGGGCAGCATGGCCAGGTACTCTGGGTTTCGGACGTAGAAGTCCAGGTAGTAGTCCTCCACCTCCCGCTCCCACGCCTCCACATAGTACTCCCGCGCGTAGTCCACCCCGTAGAGCTCCTTGACGATGCGGTAGGTGGTGTACACCGTCAGCCCCTCGGCGGACCAGGGGTCTGCGGGGTCCTCGGAGTCAAACATGTTGCCCAGGCCCCACCACTGGTGGACCAACTCGTGGATCATCACCTCGCCGGGGACGGCCCCCTTGCCGCCGTCGTGGAGATTGGCGGCAGTGAAGTCCATCTCGTCCAGCAGGCTGGCGCCTCCGCCGGCGTAGCCCCCGCCGGCCACCCGGCTCTGGATCAGCTTCAGGGAGCCGCCGGCACCGAAAGACAGAGGGCCGTAGTGCTCCGTGCAGTAGTCCACCACGGCCCGCACCGCCTCCGCCGCCCTGGCCTGCTCCATCACCGCCTGATGCTTCCGGCCATAGTAGAGCTGGATGGTGGCGCCGCCGGCCTGGATATCCTGTCGGATGTAGTCCCCGGCGTAGACGATGCCGCCAGCGCTGTCATCCTCATAGCGCCAGGTGGCGGTGCCGTTGCCGTGGGTCTCCACCACCTCTGCCTCGCTGGTACCGAAGGGGATGACGGTCATGGAGCCGGGCACGGTGAGCTCCACGGTGGTGGGATAGCCCTGCCCCTCTGGCAGAACATTGAGCAGATAGGGCATCAGGTTCTGATTCTCCAGGCACAGATAGGCTCCGCTGATCTCGGGGGAGCCCTGGGTGGTCTCCGCAATGTTCCAGTCCCTGGGGAAGCCGCCGTACTCCAGCACCAGCTCCACCGCGCCGTCCGCCGGGAGGGCGATCTCCCACAGAGCCATGTTGGACTCCTCGTAGCCGGTGCGGACGGGGGAGATCTCCGCCCCATTGGCACGGGCAGAAGTGATGTCGTACCCCGGGTCCACACCGAAGCAGACCGTCCACCCCTGGCCGGAGGTGTTCTGGAACTGATAGGCGGCTCGGCCCTCCACCGTGCCAGCGGCGGTGTCTGGGAATACCTGGGCGGTGCGCCTGGAACAGGTGACTCCCTCGGCATACTTCAGTTCGAAGAGCCGGGAGGCGGTGAGGTCCGGATTGCTGTTGTCAAAGAAGGGCTGAGCTGCATAGGCCGCACCG
Source organism: Lawsonibacter asaccharolyticus (assembly GCA_003112755.1). Taxonomy (NCBI): domain Bacteria; kingdom Bacillati; phylum Bacillota; class Clostridia; order Eubacteriales; family Oscillospiraceae; genus Lawsonibacter; species Lawsonibacter asaccharolyticus. The sequence goes on from BFBT01000001.1 coordinate 2,856,503, forward strand.
GAACAGGCCAGGAGCAGCAGGGCGATCAACGGCCGACAGACCCGCCGGGCGCTCCGGGCCAGGGAGCCTAGAAGCCCCTTCCCATACTGCCGGATACACAGCCAGGAGAGGGTCCAAACCCCCGCCAGGGCTGCCAGCCAGGTCAGGCGCATATAGGCCACCGACCGGTAGAGCCGGAAGTTGGAGAAGTCATCGGACAGGGCCCATACGCAGGGATTGAGCCAGCACAGCTGCCACTTCCCGGCCCACACCGTCAGACTCAGGGCGGCGAAGGCGGCAAAGAGGACCAGGGACAGGTCAGAGCGCCGGGTGAACTGATAGGCGGCGGCCGCCGCCAGAATGGCCAGCCACAGGGCCAGCCCCATGAACAGCAGATAGGAGAGCAGGTAGTCCGTGCCGCCAAAGACGGAGCCGATGAGCTCCCGGCTGATGGGGAGCCAAACCAGCATGGTGAGGCCCAGACCCAGGACAGCGGCAGCGGCCAGGGCGGGCAGGCGTACCAGGGCCATGGTCAGGGGGGAGACCGCAGCGTCCATCAGCATGCCCACCCGGCTGCGCTCCGTGCGGTCCAGCTCGTACACTGTCAGCAGGCCGAACAGGATGCCCCCCACCACGCCCCCGGCCAGGGCGGGATCAGCCAGATACATGGACAGCATGGTGTCGGCGGCGGTGGGCTTGTACAGCACCAGCCCAGCCAGTGGGGAGAGCACAGTCAGTAAAATGACCAGCCAGGTCAGGCGGCTTTGGAATAGACGTCCCAGCTCCAGACAAAACAGATGCAGAGCTTTCATTGGACCGCCTCCCGGGAGATGAGGTAGAGGTAGGCGTCCTCCAGGGTTGGTTCTGCGGGCTGAGCGAAGCGGGGGAGGACATCGGCCACCGCCCGGCAGCGGATGCCCTGGCTGGTGTTCACCCGGGCCGTAATGTGCAGCCCCGCCTCCTGGGCCGCCTCCCGTTCCCAGAACACCCCCACGTGTCCAGCGGCGGACTGGATCAGGGCTTCCGGAGTGCCGGTGAACAGGACCCTGCCCTGGTCTATAACGACCAGCTGGCCGCAGACCGACTGCACATCCTCAATGATATGGGTGGACAGCAGCACCAGCCGGTCCTGGGCTGTCTGGGAAAAGAGGTTGCGGAAGTGGATGCGCTCCTCCGGGTCCAGGCCCACGGTGGGCTCGTCAAAGATGAGGAACTCCGGGTCTCCCAGCAGAGCCTGGGCGATTCCCACCCGCTGGCGCTGGCCTCCGGAGAGAGTGCGGATTCTGGCCCGGCGCTTCTCCTCCAGATTGACGGCCCGGATGACCTGGTCGATGGCGGAGCGGCTGTTCCTCAGCCCCTTCAGGGCAGCCATGTAGTCCAGGAACTGATAGACGGTGAGCTCGTCATACAGGCCGAAGGACTGGGGGAGATAGCCCAGACGGGCTTTGAGCGCCCGCTGGGATCGGTCCAGCGGGCGCCCGTCCACCAGGATGGAGCCCTGGGTGGGCAGGAGGGCGGCCACCAGCAGCTTCATCAGGGTGGACTTGCCCGCCCCGTTGGGGCCCAGAAGCCCCACCAGGCTGGGGCTGGTCAGGTCCAGGTCCAGTCGCTGGAGGGCCTGCTTCCCGCTGGGATAGGTCATAGAGAGATCTTGGATTTGGATTTGCATGGGTCAACATCCTTTCGTCTTGGGTTCCATGTCAGGATACCGGTGCAATGTGGAGAGCGATTGAAGAAAAGATGTGTTTTGTATGAAGATGGCGGAGAGGCCAGGGCAATCATGTCCCCGCCCGGGAGGCGGACGGGGACAGATGGCTTAGGCCTGAGAGATGGCCCGGAGAGCGGTGATAAGAGGAGGCTCGCCTGGGGGAGAGGGGAGGTCTGGGAGGGTGCCCAGCTCCTCGTTGCTGCTCCCGTCGGGATTGAGGCCGAATACAGGGGTGTACTGGACCAAGATCCCGCTGTTGGGCAGCTGGAGAAAGACCGGGTCTGTCCCGATGCCGTCTCCGCTGGTGGCACTGCCCACCAGCGTGGCAAAACCGGTCTGTTGGCAGAAGAGGGCGAAGGATTCGGAGGCGGAGTAGACGGACTCGTCTACCAGGACCCAGATGCGGCCCCGGAAGGGGCTGGGCTGATCAGCCGGCTCCACCCTGTGGCAGACTCGGACAAAGTGGGTGGCTAGATCCAGGTCCCCCGGCTCAAGATGAGGCAGACTGGGGAGCTGGTTCAGGGGGAGGAGACACTCGGCGGGAAAGACCTGATCCAAATAAGGGGCGTTGTTGCGGCTGTGGCGGACCAGGGCCAGGTGCTCGCTGGACAGGGGCTCATCAATGTGGGGGGCGACCAACAGCTCCTCCCAGTAAGCCTCGCTCCCGCCGCTGTTGTCCGTCAGATCAAAGATCAGGTCGGTGCAGTCCCCACACTGCCGGTAGAAGTCAGACAGGATGGCACGGTCCGCCTCGTACTCGGCGGGAAAACTGTCGATTTTCACATAGCCCACCCCACTCTCCGGCAACAGGAGGGGGATCACGCCGCCAGCAGCGGGGGCCGGCGTCTCCAGGGCCGGCTCCTCTTCCTCACTTGAGGAGTTAATGGCGCGGTCCAGGGCCAGGAGGGAGCGGTACTTTTCGCGGGTCTCTTTCCGCTCGAGAATGTCGGCCCAGGCCGTCTGCCCGCTCCGCCGGTAGAGCCTGGCGGATGGGAGGAGACTGAAGTAGTCGGCGGGCTCCACAATGGACAGATGCCCGTTGTTCCCCAGCAGGAACAGGGTGCTGTAAACCGCTTGATAAAAGGTCTGATCGCTGTCGCTTTCGGCCACCATGTCCCGGTAGCTGGTGTAGATCCCTTCCACATCCACCCCTTCCCGATCTAAAATCCCCCAGCAGGGATAGCTGTCGGCCAGAACAGACCAGAGATACTTGTAGTCCTCCATCCGCTGCTCTGCGGTCAGACCCAGCATGTGATCTGGAGAAGGGGTGTCCTGGGCCTGACTGAGCGGCAGACTCAGAGACAGGGCGGCGGCAGCTAGTACTGCCGCCGCCATCTGTTTCCTCAATTTCATACAAACACTTCCTTTCTGGAAAACAGGATATCGTGCCTTTATGAAAGGAGTGTGAAGGGGGCCTTACGACTTTCTGACACAAACCTTACAGAACTCTTACAGCATTTGAATGTTTTACCCAATAGGGAGTACAAACAGGAGGGCATTGATTTTCTGCCGGGGCATGTTATACTAAAAGAAAAATGGTGCAGGGAGGCGGACATGGTGGGGGAGAAGAGGCTTTGGAAGCTGGACCAGGGGCTGTGCGTGCTTTTGATGCTGTTGATTCCCCTCCAGCTGTGTCTCAGCATTGCCAACTTGTTTTACGGGATAGACAAGGGTTATGGACACAGCTTCCCACTATGGTCCTATGTCCTGAGTGCGGCTTATCTGTGCGTCGTGTTGTCCGCCGACGGATTCATGATCTGCGTCGGACGGCTGGAGCTGTCCAAATTCGTGGGCAGGTACTGGCTCTCCGCCTGCGGGGCACTGGCGGCAGCGGCCCTGCTGAGGCTGGTGCCGGAGGGCGGGATGATCGCTCTGCTCCTGCTGGCATACACGCCTGTCCTGGTGTTGGTTCCACTGCTGGAAACGCTGGGGATTGGAGAGATATCTCCGATGATGGCAGCCGTGGGCATGTTCTGCTTGTGCAACTGGCTGATCTGCAAGTGCTTTGTGAGGAAGAAATAGGATGGCACAGGTCGGGGGCCAAAGCTCCGGCGTATAAACAGCATCCCGCCCGGCTATCAGCCGGGCGGGATGCTGTTTATACGGCAGGTGCGCCAGAGCGGAGGGGATCAACTGGCCGTTTCCGGCGGAAAAATCACACGGACCCGCACGCCGTCGGTGATATTCTCGATCTCGCACCGGGCCCCGTGCCGATCCAGGATCATCTTTACCAGGTAGAGCCCCAGACCGCTGCCGCCGGTGCGTCGGTTCCGGGACTGCTCCTCCCGGTAGAAGGGCTCAAACAGGCGGGGGAGGGCCTCCGCCCCAATCTGGACACCGGTGTTCTCCACCACCAGGGTGGGCCGCCCGTCCAGGCGCAGGGTGCGCACCCGGATGCGGGCCCCGGCGGGGGAGTACAGGGCCGCGTTGGACAGCAGATTGTCCACCGCCCGTCCCAGCAGGCTGGGATCGCCCCGGAGGACGAGGCCGGGGGCCAGGGACAGGGAGAGGTCCATCTCCCGCTGATCCAGCAGCTCCCTGTCCTGCTCCAGCTGTTCCTCCACAAGCCGGGAGAGGTCCAACTCTTCCTTCCGCAGACCCGTCCCCGATTCCATCCGGGAGATGGTGAGGATCTCCCCCACCAGGGCCTCCATCCGGGACGTGACCTGAAGGGAGCGGGCCAGATACCGGTCCCGGTCCCGATAGACGCCCACCTCGTCCAGCATCCCGGTGAGCTGCCCCTTCAGGATGGTGACGGGGGTCTTCAGCTCGTGGGAGGCAGCGGCGAAAAAGGCGCTGCGCTGCCGCTCCAGCTCCCGTTCCCGCTCCATCTCTCCCAGCAGGGCGTCGTTGGCCGCTCTCAGGTCGGTCAGGGCGGCGGAGAGGCGCTGGGACATACGATCCAGACTGCGGCCCAGGGCGCCGATCTCATCCCGGCGGGTCTCCCCGCAGATCCAGCCAAAGTCCAGCTCTGCCATTTTCCCCGCAATGCCGCTGAGGCGGACGATGGGGCGGGTGATATAGCGGGAATAGACCACTGCGCACAGGGCAGAGAAGGCCAGCAGCACCAGCAGCACCCAGGGGGCCATCCGGGCCAGGGCCGCCACTGCCAGGTTTTCCGAGCGTACTCCGGGGGAGACATAGAGCTCGCAGGTCTGCCCGCCGGCAAAGGTGACCTCGGTAACCTGGGTGTCGCTGGCTATGGAGAGGGCGTATTCCCGGCCATCCTCCTGGATGATGGCTGCGGGCGGGTCCCCGTTCCACAGGGACTGGATCTCCGATGCGGTGAACATGGAGTCGGAGGTGACAGTCACTATCGTGCTCTCGTCCTCATAGACCGACTGGATGGAGAGCTGGGAGTTGGTGTCCTGAACGATGTGCCCATTGGCGTCCACCAGCATGACGGAGGATTTGGAGGCGCGGATGAACTCGTCCAGGATGGGGCCGCAGTCCTCCAGGGCGGTGACAGACAGGCGTTCCACCAGCAGGTCAGTCTGGGCCCGCAGATCGTCGCTGGCCGCCGCTGTGTAGGTGATGGGGGTGGCCCAGGCAATCAGGGCGAAGGTGATGGCCCCCGCCCCAAGCAGGATGAGGAGGGTAATGAGGAAGATGCGGACAGTGAGGCTCTCATGGAGCTTCCTTCGCAGCACGATAGCCCACCCCCCTCACTGTCTCGATGCAGTCGATGCCCAGCTTGTGACGGAGATTCTTGATGTGGCTGTCCACCACCCGCTCGTCCCCGAAGAAATCGTAGCCCCACAGCTTGGCCAGCAGCACCTCCCGGGTAAAGACCCGGCCAGGGCTGGAGAGAAAGGTGTGGAGCAGCTCGAACTCCCGGGCGGTGAGCTCCAGAGACCGGCCGGCCAGCCGCACCTCCATGGCCTCCGGGTCCAGGGTCAGATCCCCGTAGCGGAGAAGGGAGGGCGCGGTGCTGATACCCCCGGCACGGCGGAGGATGGCGGCGATCTTTTTCAGCAGCACCGGCATGGAGAAGGGCTTGGTCACATAGTCGTCGATCTCCAGGTCAAAGCCCCGAAGCTGCTCCGCCTCCCCGTCCAGGGCGGTGAGCATGAGGATGGGGACCTGGGATTCCTGGCGGATCAGCTCGCACACGCCGAAGCCGTCTATTTTGGGCAGCATGATGTCCAACAGGACCAGGTCAAAGGAGGCGGAGCGGAACAGCTCCAGGGCCTCCACCCCGTCTCCGGCCAGGCTGGTCTGGTAGCCGGCCTGCTGGAGATAGGCGGAGAGCAGCTCCTGGATGTCCGGCTCGTCTTCCACGATCAGGATTCGGTTCATTTTGTTCACCCCAATGACAGGATAACAGGAAAATATGAATTTTATATGGAGAGGGACAAAAAAACCAGAGCGGGAGGGGAAGAGGCGGAAAAAGAGCCCCGGCTGCCGGAGCAGAGGGCTCCGGCGGCCGGGGGCAGGACAGGGTCAGTCCCCGTACATGGGGGTGGAAAGATAGTGCTCTCCGGTGTCGGGGAGCAGGGCCACGATGGTCTTGCCCCGGTTCTCCGGCCGCCGGGCCAGCTGCACTGCGGCCCAGACCGCTGCGCCGGAGGAGATGCCAACCAGCACCCCTTCCAGCCGGCCCAGCCGGCCGCCCATGGCCAGGGCGTCCTGGTCCTCCACCTGGATGATCTCGTCATAGATCCCGGTGTCCAGCGCCTGAGGGACGAAGCCGGCCCCGATGCCCTGGATGGCGTGGGGCCCCGGCGTTCCACCGCTGAGCACGGGGGAGGAGGCGGGTTCCACTGCCACGATCTGTACGTCCGGCCTGCGGGATCTCAGGTACTCGCCCACTCCGGTGATGGTGCCGCCAGAGCCCACCCCGGCCACGAAGATGTCCACCGTCCCGTCGGTGTCCGCCCAGATCTCCGGGCCGGTGGAGGTGCGGTGGGCGGCGGGATTGGCTGGGTTTTCAAATTGGCCGGGGATGAAGCTGCCAGGGATCTCCCGGGCCAGCTCCTCCGCCCTGGCGATGGCCCCCGCCATGCCCAGCCGGCCCTCGGTCAGCACCACCTCGGCCCCATAGGCCAGCAGGAGCTGACGCCGCTCCTGGCTCATGGTGTCCGGCATGACGATGATGGCCCGATAGCCCCGGGCGGCGGCCACCAGTGCCAGACCGATGCCTGTGTTGCCCGAGGTGGGCTCGATGATGACAGAGCCGGATTTCAGAATGCCCCGGGCCTCCCCGTCGTCCAGCATGGATTTGGCGATGCGGTCCTTGGCGGACCCGCCGGGGTTGAAGCTCTCCAGCTTCCCCAGGATGCGGGCGCTCAGGCCCAGCTCCCGCTCAAGATGCGTCAGCTCCAGCAGGGGCGTCCCCCCGATCAGCTGATCTACTGAGGTATAGATCTTTCCCATAGCGCTTATCCTCCGTTCTTTCTAACTGTCAGGTAGTTTAGGGGGATTATAGGCTTTTCCCCGTCAGGTGTCAAGAAAAAGCGGGGCCTGAGACTTCAAGGGCACGCCCAACACACGGGATTTGTGATTTTTGTTGCCGTGGCGCCGGATCTGTGTTATAATTTTGACAAAGATACCTGAAAAAGGAAGGGAAGGAGCCGGCTGGGCCGGAGCGGCCCGGGTCGGAGGAGAGACAAAGGAGGCCTGTTATGGTAGAAGTCACCACTCTGGATCTGGTCATTATTGGACTGTATCTGCTCTTCATGCTGCTGGTGGGTGTGTGGTTCGTAAAGCGCATCAAGAACACGGATGACTATTATGTAGCGGGACGCACACTGGGGCCGGTGGTCCTGGCCGCCACCGTGTGTGCCACCATTATCGGAGGCAGCGCCATGATGGGGCGGGCGGGCATCGCCTACACCACGGGCTTCATGGCCATTGCCACCGCCCTGCCCTATATGCTGGGCATGTTTATCTTCTCCGGCTACGCCGGGCGTATTCAGCAGGTGGGGGAGAAGTACCACATCGAGTCCATCCCCAGCCTGTTCGAGTACCGCTTCGGAAAGCCGGCTAAATGCGTCCTGGCTGCTATGGTGGCTTTCGCCATGGTGGGCACGGTGGCCGCCCAGGTCACCGCCACCGCTACCATTATTAAGCTGCTGGGGGACAGGTGGGCATCAGCTACGAGATGGGGGCTTTCATCGCCACCGCCATCTTCATCATCTATACCGCCGCCTCCGGACTGTTCGGCGTGGTGTACACCGACGTGGTGCAGTTTTTCATGCTCATTATCTTTGTCTACCTGATGATCCCATTTTCCAGTCTGGACTATCTGGGGGGCTTCGGGAGCTTCTGGGCCAGCCTGGACAAGAGCTACATCACCCCTGCCATTGACGGCAAGATACTGGGGGACATCGTCACCTATCTGGTGTTCACCATGGCGGGGGCGGAGATGTGGCAGCGGGCCTTTGCGGCCAAGGATAAAAAATCAGCCAAGCGGGGCATGTTCTGGGGCACCGCCGTCTATGGCGTGACCATCGCCTTGCTGTTCCTGATGGGGCTGGCGGCTCAGCAGATCCTGCCCAACGTGGTGGAGGAATTCGGCACCGCCGATGCCGTGATACCTGCCTTGGCCATCAAAATCCTGCCCCCCGGCCTGACGGGGCTGGCTCTGTCCGGCATCCTCTCCGTGATGATGAGCACGGCGGACAGCTATCTGCTGGTCTCTGTTCAGACGGTGGTCAGCGACCTAGGCAAGACCTTCCACCCCGCCATGAAGGAGAAGCAAGAGATCCTTTTCTCCCGCATCGCCTCGGTGGTGCTGGCCCTGGGGGCACTGGTCATCGCCCTGTACATCAAGAGTGCCTACGACGTGCTCATGTTCGCCTGGGCCTTCTACGCAGCGGCGGCCGGACTGCCCGCCCTGGCGGCTCTGTACTGGAAGAAAGCCACCAGCGCCGGCATCATGGCCGGGATGCTGGGGGGCTTCGTGGTCACCGTGGTCTGGAAGCTGGTGGGCGAGCCCATGGGTCTGGGTGCCACCGTCCCCGGCGCCATCGCCTGCGGCGTCCTGCTGGTGGGAGTCAGCCTGGCCACATACCGGAAGCGCCCCACTGTGATGGTGGAAGTGAAATAAGCGTCCGAGACGGGCGAAAAAGAGGCAGTCTGCCACGGGCAGGGTTTGTCCGCCTGCGGACGCGAACTCTGCAAAGATTTTTCCACAGAGCGCCGGCCCCGCCCCTTATTGGGGGCGGGGCCGGCGCTCTGTGGAAAAGCGGCATGGACGTTTTATGCCGTCTGGTCAGGCAGGTCCTCCAGGGAGGCGAAGGTGTAGCCCATGTCCTCCCAGCGGGTGAGCAGCTCGTCCAGGATCTCGGCGTTGGTCCGGGAGGTGGAGTGGAGCAGCACGATGGCCCCATTGTGGATGCGGGGGATGAGTTTGGAGAAGGCCTCCTCCGCCGTGGGCTGGTCATCCACGTACCAGTCCACATAGGCCAGGCTCCAGAACACGGTGCGGTAGCCCAGGGCCTGGGCCTGGCGCAGATTCTCCTCGCTGTATTTTCCCTGCGGAGGGCGGTAGAACCGGGGGAGGGTCTGGCCAGTGGTCTCCTGGTACAGCTGTTCCAGCTCCTCCAGCTCCTGCTGAAATTTGCTCTGGTCCGAGATGGCGGACATGTCCGGATGGTGGAAGGTGTGGTTGCCCACGATGTGCCCCTCCTGAACCATACGGCGGATTAGGTCGGGGGAGGACTGGATCATGTGTCCCACTACAAAGAAGGCGGCCGGGGCCTGATGGTCCTTCAGCACGTCCAGGATCTGGGCGGTGTAGCCGTTCTCATATCCGCAGTCAAAGGTGAGGTAGAGGACCTTCTGGGTCGTGTCCCCCACATAGTAGGCGTCGTATTGGGCCAGGGACTGGGCGGTGGCGTTGCCCACAGGGGGTTCCCCCTCAGTCTGGAAGGACAGGCCCCAGTTGTCGGTGGAGGCGGCCACTGCCGCCGGGGCGGCAGCGGGGACGGGAGTGTCCTCCCGCACAGCCAGCCAGAACAGCCCTCCCAGTACCAGGCAGAGCGCAGCTGCGGACAGCAGCGCGGTTCGGCGTGTGTGGTCCATAGATGTTCCCTCCTGCATGTTTTCGGTCAGGTCAGCGCTAGAATGTGCAGGAGAGAGGCAAAATATGTACCGCTTATGCTGGAAAAGAAGGCGGAACGGCGGCCTTCTGGCCGCCGTTCCGCCTGGAGCCAAGCCGCTTTTTTGACAGATCTGTGCTTACCGGTCGGCCACTGCGGTCCGCATCCACTTTCCACTCTTCACCCGGAGCAGGGAGACCGCCGCACCCACGGCCCAGCCGGCGGGAATGGACCACCAGATGGCGTTGGCGCCGAAGGGGGTCAGATAGACCAGCGCGTAGGCGATGGCCACTCGGGAGAACAGGTTCGCCATAGAGCTGAGGGTGAACGCCCCCATGTCTCCGGCCCCCCGGAGCATCCCGTTGGGAACGAAGAGAATGCCCATGAGGATGTAAAAGACGGAGACGGTGCGCATGTAGGCCA